>PAGB01000059.1 GCA_002711265.1 Rhodospirillaceae bacterium | reverse complement strand
GCCACAGTTCAGGGCGCCACGAGCGATGGTGTCGGACAGGGTATCAGCCTGCGCGCCACCGGCAAACGCAACTGCACCAGCAGCTGCAACAAATGCCAACTTTTTCATTTGGATTCTCTCCACATTGGGTTCAGCCAACCANCGGTTTCCTCCCCCCTAGCGGTCAGAAACAGAGCAAGAGCATTGGCCCATAGCAACGGTGATCGACTATGNGCNGGAAACTAACCTGCGAGTTTNGCCAAGCAAGTAAGATTTGAGACATTGCAGTTTTTTTTGGCCCTTTTATGCCCAATTGGCTGTGGAAAAGGCGATTTTGACTGGAAAAGGTTAACATGAGAACCACCCCTAGGGCGGNGCTGTCGTATAAAGCAGGGTCAATTCGACTGAGAGTCTCACCGCCNCCCTTCGCGTCGCGACGAAATTGTTTAATGCCAAGGGTTCAGCGGGAATTGTGGCGCGATCCCGCGCGACGGGACTCGGAGCAGAAACCGCGACATCAGGCGCCTGTACCCCTCGACTGCACTGGTCAATATACGCCTCGGGCCGCCCACCCGGTTGCTGACCAATTCTTGGGCAGCGCCCCTGAGTGCAGGCTTNTGCCAGCGCAGGCCCCGGGATGAGCCACGCGGGAATTCAGCTTGCCCCCGCTGCCTCGATAAGGGATCAAGGCGCCGTAANGTACCGGGTNTCAGGAGCCGATNGTGAAAGACGTCACCAAACTNGTCAGTGGCCGCCACGGCCATAAGATGGAACGCCTCGACGTGCGCACCGTCAATCCGTCGATCAATCGCGGCTCGACCTACCTCTATGACAACATGAACCACATGAGTCAGGTCCGGGCAAAGGCTCGTGAGCTGGGCACTCAGTCCTATGGTATCAATGGCGGTGATATCACGGTGGACTGGCAGGAGGCTTTCTGCGAGCTGGAAAACGGCTTTCGCGGCGTGGCGGTCAGCTCCGGCCTGCTCGCGTGCACCGCGCCACTGCTCGCCCTGCTCGGCGAAGGCGATCACCTGCTGATGATCGACACCGTCTACGGCCCGGTTCGCACCTTCTGTGATAACTATCTGCCGCGCATCGGCGTCAGCGTCACCTACTTNGACCCGCTGTGCACCCTCGACGAGCTCGACCGGCTGCGCACACCGGCAACGCGGGTGCTNTATCTGGAGACCCCCGGCTCGGTCACCTTCGAGATGCAGGATATCCCCGCGCTCGCGGCCTGGGCGAAAGACCGTGGCCTGCGTACGATCATCGACAACACCTGGGGCACGGGGCTGTATTTCAAGCCGCTGGACCACGGCGTCGATATCTCNACCCACGCCGCGACCAAGTACATGTGCGGGCACTCGGACGTTGTCTCCGGGGCCATCGTCTGCAACGAGGAAACGGTACGCGAGGTCGAGGCCATTCGCGATCTGTTCGGGTTGTCGGTCGCGCCGGACGAGATNTACATGGGCCTGCGCGGCCTGCGAACTATGGCGATCCGNCTGCCCGTGCACTGGCACAACGGGCTGGNGCTGGCCAACCACCTCAAGGGGCTGCCGGAGGTCGCCAACGTGCTCCANCCGGCGCTGGAGCAGGACCCGGGCCACGCCCTGTGGCAGCGCGATTTCACCGGCGCCTCAGGCCTGTTCTCTGTAGTTCTGAGCCGCGACGTCAGCTGGGAGCAGGTCGACGCTTTCCTGCGCGCGCTCAAGCTCTACGGNCTGGGCTACAGCTGGGGTGGGTTCGAGAGCCTGTGCGTCCCACACCGCCCGCAAGCTGAGCGCACCNGCAGCACCTGGCCGCGCCCGGGCATCGGCGAAGGCTTTGTCCTGCGCTTCCACGCCGGCCTTGAAGATCCTGACGACCTGATCGCGGACATCGATCAGGCCATACACGCCATGAAAAAGGTCTAAACCCCATGGATTTGCCCAAAGAACGCATCGACGCGCTGGTGGCNGCCGTCACGTTCAACGCCGACGGTCTGATTCCGGCCATCGCACAGGACGCCGGGAATGGTCAGGTGCTGATGATGGCGTGGATGAACGAAGACAGCCTGCGCGAGACNCTCGCCACNGGCCGCGCCTGCTACTGGTCGCGCAGCCGGCAGGCGTTCTGGCGCAANGGCGATACCTCCGGTCACCACCAGCACGTGATCGACCTCGCTGTCGACTGCGACGGTGACACCCTGCTGCTCTCGGTCCGGCANGAGGGTGCGGCCTGTCATACCGGGGAGCGGTCTTGTTTCTTCCGCGCGGTGAACGACTTCTAAGACAGANGGGGCGGCCGCCNCGCCCCGCCCCGATCGCCCGGACGATCATCGTCACCACCATCAGCGCAAAGCCGGACCGAGCCACCATGACCCTGCCCGCCGACCACCCCNCGGTCAAANCCCCGAAAATCGGGGTCATTCTGATGAACCTCGGCACGCCGGACGCGCCCGACGCCCCGAGCCTGAAGCGCTATCTCGCGCAGTTCCTTTCTGACCAGCGGGTCATCGACTACCCAGCCTGGCTGTGGCAGCCACTGCTGCGCGGGATCATCCTCAACACCCGCCCCCGGAAGTCGGCGGCGCTCTACGCAAAAATCTGGGACTACGAGCGTGGCGACAGCCCGCTGCGCCTGATCCTCGGGGATCAGGTCGAGGCCATGCAGGCCCGCATCGACCCCGAGGCCGAGCACGTGATTTTCCGCGCGGGCATGCGCTACGGCTCCCCCAGCACCACCGACGTGNTGCAGGAGCTGCAGGATCTGGGCTGCCAGCAAATCGTGATGGCGGCGATCTATCCGCACTACGCCGGCGCGACCACGGCAACGGGCTANGATGANGGCTTCGCGTTTTTGCAGAAGGCCAACTGGCAGCCCGCCGTGCGGACCATGCCCGCCTACTGCGATCNCCCCGCCTATATCCACGCGCTGGCGCAGTCTGTGGAACGCCATCTCGAAACGCTGGACTGGACCCCGGACGTGATCATCACCTCCTATCATGGCGTGCCGCAGCGCTATCTGACCGGCAAGGGCGACCCCTATCACTGCCAGTGCTACAAGACCACGCGGCTGCTGGGCGAAGCCCTGCCCGCCATCGCCGACAAGCTCAAAGTCACCTTCCAGTCCCGCTTTGGTCCTGAGAAATGGCTCCAGCCGTACACCGACGAAACCATCGATGCGCTGGGCGCGGAGGGCAAGAAGATCGCTGTGCTTACGCCTGGGTTCTCGGCTGACTGCCTGGAAACGCTCGACGAGATCGGCAACGAAGCCCACGAGGACTTCACCGAGGCGGGCGGGACGCACTTCGCCTATATCCCTTGCCTGAACACCGAGCCTGCGCACCTCGATATGCTGGAAAGCCTGATCCGGCGCGAGCTCTCGGGCTGGTTCCCGTTGCACGAGGGCGCGGAAATGCGCATATCTGCGGGATGAATGCGCGCGGCTCCTTCCTGACCAAATACGCCCTGTTCCTGTTCCGCCGTGAACTGAGCATACTCAGCCTGTTCCTGATGCGGGGGCGACGGAGGCGCATCTTCCTCGGCGCCTACTGGCGGGCCTCGTTTTTCCCGGGCCTGCTGGGCCTGTACTTCGTCGCCATGCGGCTGAGTGGTCTGGGGCTGGGGGCTGCGCTGAGCGCCATCGCCCTGTTCTGCGCCGGCGCGCTGGCGACTGAAATTCTGCTCTACCAGCAAAACCGCATGACCTGGCCGGTGTTCCAGCGGATCATCGACCCGGAAAAATTCCGCCGCGCCGTCCGCGACCACCTCGGCTTTGAGGACTATCCGGGCCGGGACCAATGGCAGACGGTCGAAGCGCAGGCGCCCGAGCAAATCCGGAGCCTGATCCTCAAAAGCTTGCAGCAGACCCGGCAGAACCCGCCCACCTGGCGCAGCTACCTTACCCAAGCGCCAGAGGTCAAAGCCGGGGGCGCCATGGTGCTGTTCACCGGGTTGATGCTTATGGGGCCGGTGGGTACGTCGGTGATCACCGTGCCGGTGCTGTCGTTCTTCCTCGGCGTTACGCTGCGCCGGGTGAAGCAAGGACTAGACAGCGCGCTGGTCTGGCCCTTCGTCGAATCGCTGATCGATTGGACCATGGTCAATGCTCTGGGCGGNGGGGGCCGCTACGAGCGCGCCGAATTCAACTAGACGCGCGCNCGCGGCGTTTTCCAGCATGCGAAAGGCCGCTCCAGACCCTGTTGAATAGGGTCCGACAGCGNCCTTTTCCGTTAGAATAGNGGCCCTAGAAGGTGATTTTGGCCTGCATGCCAAAGGCCTGACCATCAGTAAATTTGAAGCCGCGGTTCAGACCGACGGCGGTGGTGTTGTCCAGNGCCACNTCTAGGCCGTCGNTGACCTGCNGGAAAAAGGCACCGACCGACACTTCCTTGGTCGCCTGATACTCTGCACCGATGCTGAAGGAGGTCGAAACCTCGGCCGAAGCCGCGCTACTACCGCCGATGCCCGCATCGAAGTAGGCTGGTGAAGTCGGCTCCTTGGTGTTGACCAAACATTCGGACTCGATCCCNCTNCAGCCCCACTCGGCGGTCGTCACCAAACGGTCGGCATCAAAGGAAACTGTGAGCGCATCGAGCACGGTGTAAGCCATGGCGATAGACCCAAACTGGCGTTTAACGTCGGTTTCGTTGCCCGTTGACTGCAGCATGTAGTTGGTCAGCTCGTCCTGCCCCAGCGAGAGCCCGACAGAAAGATCGCCGAGGTCGACCGTAGCCGAGCCCCCAAGGCCCGTGTATTTCGTGGCGTAGGTCTTCAGAGTACCACCGCTGAGACCGCTGCTGACCCCATGCAGGGACATCTGGAAGTCGTACCCCGCCAGACCCAGACCGTATTGCACCTGCCCGGATAGCGCTTTCTGTTCGAGGTCATAGGTGACTTCGACATCCAGATCGCCAAAGTTCAGGTGATAACCGACTTCGTCACCGCTGAAGAGGCCNGCGTGACTGTGGTCGAGTAGCTGTGCAGAGACCCCCGAACCGCCAACCGAAAGGTCACTGGCATAGCTGAAGTAGTCCGAGCGGACCCCGCCGTCGCGATAGAAAATATCACCCAGCCCGGTATTAAGCCCGATCAGAGCACGCTGAAACTTGATGGGTTCGCCGATGCCGCTCAGGCCCAGATCCGCCTGCCCCAGCCAGTTCAGGCCGGCAATATCCACCGAAGCGGACATATGCAGCTCCGCATCAACATCGCGGGTCGTACCGAGCACGGCATCCTTGGCGCCGACGGCGGCGGCGGTCAGCGCTGCGCCAGCTGTGTTGAGGGTGTTAAAGACCGGTGACGCGTCATCGTCGTACCAGGACAGCTTCACAAAACCGCCGAGCGTTACGTCCACTTCTGCGCTGGCAACGCCGGGCGCGAGCAGGAACGAGGCGGCCAAAAGCACCTTCCGCATTTTGAAATCTCCGAGACTAAAATAGAGCTGATAAAATCAAATAGATTAGAAATTGCGCGATTCTTATGTGACTGAAAACGGTCACGCAAGCAGATCCGACTTATGCCCCGGAACTATGACAATTCTAGGATGTATTGTGCNATTTAAGGNACAAACAATTGAAATTATGGCAGAAAAAATCGATTCGAAAACGAATCGGTAANAGCGCTCAGGCGAAGCACAGCGCGGTTCAGATGGCGTCGCCCAGCTCTTCCCGGTCTTGAAGGCGGCGGCTGTCACCCGGCTCCCAGATGAAGGCCAGCGGTCCGTCGTACCAGCCCGGCACCTGCGCGTAGAGATGCTCACGCTCGGTGGTCCAGATTGGCTTGCAATGGGTNCCGCCNGGGTAGGTCCAGCAGATTTCATCCTCTTCGATCTGCCATAGCCCGGCGTTGGCAGTGTCATCCTGCGACCAGCTGTTGAGCGTCTGGCCGTTGCTGAAGTGATACTCCTCCTCCTCTCCGCGCGGATGGATGAAGATCAGCGTGTTGTCGGAGACCAGTTCACGGATTTCNGCNCCCGAGAGCTTACGGATNAGGAAATGGCGCTCGCCGTCGTATTCGACCGACAGCCGGGTTTCCTCNGGCTGGCTCAGTCCGGTNGCGTAGGCCNCCCCGCCCCCCAACAGCAATGGGATCGATAGACTGGCGGTTAACGCCAATGCTGCCGACCGGATCATCAAGAGCAGCGTGTTTGCGCCTATCGCGTAGNTGATTGTAACCATGCTCGACTAGTCCAGCGTAAAAATCTGCGGCGCGCCGCGATCATCGACGGCANGGTCCGATTTGTTGGGGTCTTCGGTTGGCGCGATGTCGGGTTGGANCGGGTTTATNGGGCGGCGCTCTTCACCGTCCTGGCTCTGGGTGACCAGCCAAACCACTTTGCGGTTGGACAGCCCAAGCGGATCCCCGATTTCGAACCGCGCCGGCATCAGCGGTTTGTCAGGTCCGATCGGAACCGCGAACAGGTCACTGCGCTCTGTATTCCAGATCCGGCGGCAAAACGGACCGTTGTAGGTCCAGCAAATGCGATCTTCGATGATTTGCCAGGCCCCCGCGACCACGACCGTCGAATTCTGGTTCCAGCGGAAAACGTAGCCATCAAAAGTATGATACTCCCACTGCGTCGAACCATCTTCGCGGTAGTAGACCCAGGTGACNCCGGGGTACAGCAACTGCATCTGATCGCGGGTCAGGGCTCCCCCGCGCAGGTCGTAGTCCTGCCCCTCGTAAGTTACAAATTCCGGCAGTTTGAAGAAGCCCTCGGCCACAGNCTCNTGCTGCCCGTCGCCGGCATTGATATTGTCGTCTACCGCCACTGCTGAAGTCGTCGTCGTTGCTGCGATCGCGGCCACAATCAGCAGCATAAGGCCGTTGAGCAAAATGTCGCCGAAGGCAGGTTTCGCACGCTGAAAAGGCAAAGTTGGGGTCTTCCGTCCAAAAGGCTTAGAACCAGAGCCACACCCTTAGGCGCCACCACTGGTAGGTGTGTTATTGNNCTGTATTTACGGCAATAGCGCGGCGAATTCACCCCACCAAATTTTCGCAATGCCGTNAGATTGAGCTTTTCCCGCCGCCGGGCTAGCCTGAGNGAAATCAACACTNTCAGACGCTGACCGAGGGTCGGCGCCGCGCAAGGAGTGCCGTTCATGCCGCTGATCAATAGTCTGTCCCAGAATATCGACGACATCAAAGCCTGGCGCCACGATATCCATGCCCACCCCGAGCTGCAGTACGACGTGCACCGCACCGCCGGCCTCGTCGCCGATAAGCTGCNTGAATTCGGCTGCGATGAGGTGGTGACGGGCATCGGTCAGACCGGGGTGGTTGGCGTCATTCGCGGCCAGAAGCGCGAGAGCAGCAAGGTCATCGGCCTGCGCTCGGACATGGACGCGCTGCCGATTCAGGAAGCCCGCGATATCCCGCACAAGTCCACCGTGCCCGGGAAAATGCACGCCTGCGGTCACGACGGTCACACCGCCATGCTGCTCGGCGCGGCCCAGCATCTGGCGGCCAACCGAAACTTCGACGGCACCGTGATTGTCATCTTCCAGCCCGCCGAAGAAGGCGGCGCGGGCGGCAAGGCCATGGTTGAAGATGGCATGATGGAGCGCTTCGGCATTCAAGAAGTCTACGGCATGCACAACGTCCCGGGCCTGCCCGTGGGAAGCTTTGCCAGCAACGCCGGGCCGCTGATGGCCGCCGCCGATCACATCGAGATCCGGGTCGAGGGAAAGGGCGCCCACGCCGCCCTGCCCCACGACGGCGTCGATACCATTGTTGTCGCGACGACGCTGGTGCAGGCGCTACAGTCGATCGTCTCCCGCAACCTCGATCCCATCGATCAGGCCGTGGTCTCGATCACCCAGTTCCACGCCGGGGACGCCTTCAACGTGATCCCGCCCGTGGCCGAACTGGCCGGGACCGTGCGCACCTTCCTGCCCGAAACCCGCGATATGGTCGAACGACGGATCGCGGAGATCTGCTCCGGGGTCGCCGCTGCCTACGGGGCAACCATCACCCCGGCCTACCACCGGAACTATCCGGCGACGGTCAACCATCCGGAGGAGACCGATTTCGCGCTCGACGTCGCCGCCGGGGTCGTGGGGGAGAAGTCCGTTGATCGCCATATGCCCGCTATGATGGGCGGAGAGGATTTCTCGTTCATGCTGCTTGAACGGCCGGGCAACTTCATCTTCGTCGGCAATGGCGACACCGCAGGGCTGCACCACCCTGACTATGACTTCAACGACGACTGCATCCCCTACGGCTGCTCGTACTGGATCAGCCTCGCTGAGACCGCGATGCCGCTGACCGCCTAAGCCGCCTGTGGGTTCGCCCGAAGCGCAAGCCAGCCTCGCCAACGGCGGCGGCAGGCAGAAAGGCGCGCTGCATCCCTTCCGCTTTGGCGGCGAGGCGCTGGTCGCCCACGTCTCCGGCGCCCTGCTCTGGCCAGGCGCCAAGGCGCTGGTGGTCAGCGACCTGCATCTGGAAAAGGGTGCAGCCTTTGCCCGCAGTGGCACCTTCCTGCCGCCCTACGACAGCCTCGAGACCCTCGACCGGCTCGACGCACTGGTCGCACAGACCCAGCCGGAGATCGTGATATCGCTGGGGGATTCCTTCCACGACCCGCAGGTGATCGAGGCCCTCGGCCCGGACCTGCTGGCCCGGCTCCAGCGCCTGACCGGTTTGGTGCAGCGCTTCGTGTGGGTCACGGGCAACCACGACCCGGATATCCCGGCGGCGCTGGGCGGGGAAGTGCGGCAGGATCTGGCGCTGCGGGGGCTGCACTTTCGCCACGAGGCCTCGCCCCTGTTCCCCGAGCCCGGTGAGATCTCCGGGCATTGGCACCCCAAGGCCAGCATCGCCTCGGGCGCCAAGCGGGTGATCACCCGCGCCTGCTTCATCCATGACGAACGGCGGCTGATCCTGCCCGCTTTCGGCACCTTCACCGGCGGACTCAACGTCCGGCACCCGTCGATTATGGGCCTGTTTGAGGCAGAATCTGCGCCGGCGGGGACTGGTCTTACCAACTGCGCAATCTATCTCTTGGGCAAGCAGCAAATCGCATCGGTGCGGGGGGGTGATCTCCTGGTCTGAGCGGTCTGCACGACCCGAACAGCCATAGATTTGCCGTGACCCGAGACGAAATGCCCAGACTGTCTCCCCATCAGGGAGCCGCCCCGAAAGACAGCGCCGCCGACCCGCGTCCCTCGCTGGTGTGGTTCCGCCACGATTTGCGGCTGGGTGACAACCCGGCGCTCTGGGCAGCGGTCAACCGCGGTGCGCCGGTGGTGTGCCTTTACGTGCTCGATGATGAAACCCCCGGCGACTGGGCGCACGGCAGCGCCTCGCGCTGGTGGCTGCACCACGGCCTGCGCGCACTGGCTGATGATCTGCAGCGCCTGTATGGGCAGCGGCTGATCCTGCGCCGCGGCCGGGGGGAACAGGCGGTCGCCGCGCTGGCCGAGGAAATCGACGCCGGCGGCGTGTTCTGGAACCGGTCCTACGCACCCTTTGACCGCGAGCCCGACTCCCGGCTGAAAACCAGCCTGCGGGAAGCGGGGCGCGACGCGCGTTCCTTCAACGGCAATCTGATCTCGGAGCCCGCGCACCTGCGCAACAAGTCCGGCGGCGTGTTCAAGGTCTTCACGCCGTTCTACCGCACCATGAGCGCACAGGAGGTCAGCGAGCCCCTGCCCGCGCCCGCCGCCGGTGCACTGCCTGCACCCGACGCGAAACTGAGCGCGCGTCTGGACAGCCTGCCGCTCGAACAGCTCGATCTGCTGCCCACCGCACCGGACTGGTCTGCCGGGCTGCAGGCGACCTGGACCCCCGGTGAAGCCGGCGCCATCGCGCGCTTCGAGGCCTTCGCGGAGGGCAGCGGCATGGCCGACTATGACGAAGGCCGCAACCGGCCCGACCTCGATGCCTGCTCACGACTGAGCCCGTTTCTGAAGTTCGGGCATATTTCGCCACGGCAGGTCTGGCACTGGACGCTGGCGCGGATCGGGGCCGACGCATCGATCAAGGAACCGGCCTGGGCCTTCCTGCGGGAAATCGGCTGGCGGGAGTTTTCCTACTACCTGCTCTACCACTTCCCCACCCTGCTGAACCGCAACTGGCGTCCGGCCTTCGATGGCTTCCCGTGGCGCGAGGACCCGGACGGCCTGCGGGCGTGGTCGCGGGGGCAGACGGGCTACCCCATGGTCGACGCGGGCATGCGCGAGCTGTGGCAGACCGGCTGGATGCACAACCGCCTTCGGATGATCACTGGCTCGTTTCTGGTCAAGCACCTGCTGATTTCATGGCAGCAGGGTGAGCGCTGGTTCTGGGACACGCTGGTCGATGCCGATATCGCCAACAACCCCGCCTCGTGGCAGTGGGTGTCAGGCTGCGGGGCCGACGCCGCGCCTTATTTCCGCATTTTCAACCCGATCACGCAGGGCCCGAAGTTCGACCCCAAGGGCGCCTATGCCCGCCGCTTTGTGCCCGAGTTGAACGCTCTGGATACCAAGCAGCTGTTTTCGCCCTGGGACGCCGGCCCGCTGACCCTGAGTGCTGCGGGCATTCGACTGGGCAAGACCTACCCGGCACCGATCGTCGACCATGCCGCCGCCCGTGCCCGTGCGCTGGCCGCCTTCGCCAGCATCAAGGGCGCGCCCGACGACGCCAAAACGCCTGAGCAAATCGTAGAAAAAGAGGCCCAAGCCGCATGAGAAACAAAATTGCGATTGTTGGTTCCGGTATTTCCGGCCTGTCCGCTGCTTACGCCCTGCGCGAGACGGCGGATGTTACCCTGTTCGAGGCCGACAGCCGGCTGGGCGGCCACAGCAACACCGTCGATGTCGATCTGGGCGACTGGTCCGGGCCGGTGGACACGGGCTTCATCGTCTTCAACCACGTCAACTACCCCAACCTCGTGCGGCTGTTCGACGAACTGGGGGTCAAGACCAAGCTCTCCGACATGCACTTCTCGGTCTCGATTGCCGATGGTAAGCGCGAGTTCACCGGCCGCAACCTGCTGGCTGGGGCTGGAAACTGGATGCGCCCACGTCACTGGAAGATGGTGCGGCAGGCGATCCGGTTCGTCGATGTCGGCAACAAGATATACGGCGACCGGGTCGACCCGACCCTGACCGTCGGCGACTTCCTCGACGCCCATGACCTCAATTCGCCCTTTGCCGAAGACTTCCTGCTGCCCTCCTCCGCCGCGATCTGGTCGTCGAGCACCGAGGGCTTCCGCGACTTCCCGCTCGCCTCGTTTCTGCGCTTTTTCAAAAACCACGGCCTGATGCAGAACGGGCTGACGGTGCAGTGGTACACGGTCGACGGCGGCTCGCGCGAATACGTCAACCGCATCGTGCAGGCGCTGGGTCCCGGCCGGGTCCGGCCCGGCTCTCCGGTTGTGGAAGTCGAGCGCGGCCCGCATTCGGTGCGACTGAAGACAGCCGAGGGCTTCGAAGACCTGTTCGACGACGTCATCCTAGCCTGCCACAGTGATCAGGCGCTAAAGATTCTCGGCTCAGAGGCGACCGAGGCCGAGCGCTCCGTGCTGGGGAACCTGAAGTATCAGAAGAACCACGCCGTGCTGCACACCGACGCCAGCCTGATGCCGCGCGACCGCTCGCTCTGGGGAGCCTGGAACTACCTCAGCCGGGACTACGGCAACACCGGCAGCCCCGTCGCCGTCACCTACCATATGAACGACCTGCAGGGGCTGGACAGCCCACGTCCGGTGTTCGTGACCCTCAACCCCTATCAGGAGCCCGCAGCCAACACGGTGATTGAGCGCTTCGCCTACGACCACCCGCTGTTCGATCAGGCCGCGCTGGACGCCCAGTCGCAGCTGGCCGCCCTGCAGGGTATCAACCGCACCTGGTTCGCTGGCGCTTACGCGGGCTACGGCTTCCACGAAGACGGCTGTCAGGCGGGCTTGAGCGTGGCTTCGGCGCTGGGTGGCCGGGTCAGCTGGACCCGCGATATCGTGCCGATGAGCGCTGCGGTCCGCTGTGTCGACACCGCCCGCGCGGTGCAGCTGCAGTTCGAGCGTACGGCACCGCTGGCCGCGCTCGAAGGCCAGCGCAGCGCTGCTGAGTGATCCCGTGACCCTCGATCTGAACCCCGTCGGGCGAGCCGGCGACAGCCCCGCCAGAGCCGCCGGAGCCGAAGATGCGCCGGGCCGGCGTCAGCCTTTGCGCTCGGCGCTGTACTGGGGCCGGGTCATGCACCAGCGGCTCAACCCGCGAAAGCACCGCTTCCGCTATCGGGTGTTCTCGCTGCTGTTCGACCTCGAGGAGCTGCAGGAGCTTGACCGGCGCCTGCCGCTGTTCGGCTACAACCGCTTTTCCCTGTTCAGCTTCAACGACCGCGATCACGGCCCCTGCGATGGCTCGCCGCTGCGCCCGTGGATCGACGCGCAGCTGGCCCGGGCGGGCATCGACCTGCAGGGCGGCCGGGTGCAGGTGCTGTGCATGCCCCGAGTGCTGGGCCATACCTTCAACCCGATCAGCGTGTGGTTCTGCTACGGGGCTGATGAGGCGCTGTCGGCCGTGCTCTACGAGGTGCACAATACCTTTGGCGACCGGCATACCTATCTGGTTCCGGTCTCGGCGGGCGAAGCCGGGCAGCGGGTGCTGCACCACGATGCTGCCAAGAAACTCTACGTCAGCCCGTTTATGCCGGTCAGCGGCAGCTACTCCTTCCGCCTCGAGCCTGCGGGCGAGGAATTCTCCCTGCTGATCCGCTATCAGGGCGAGGAAGGTGACCGCCTTATTGCCACCCATCACGCCCGCCGGACCGAGTTGAGCCTGGGTACGCTGGCGCAGGCGTTTTTCAAGGCGCCGCTGTTGCCGCTGAAGGTTGTGATGGGCATCCACTGGGAGGCGCTGCACCTGTTCACCCGCAAGCGCGCGACATTCTTTCACCGGCCCCAGCCACCTGAGACAATGGTCTCGCTCGGACGGTCTTCATCGGGAAAATTGTCGTTGAACCCGGGGGTGAAGTGAGTTCGTTTTTTCGGATGCAGCCGTCTTTGTGGCTTTTTTGTCCCGCCCGTGGGCGTGTCGGGGCTGTCTGGTTGCCAAGCCAAAGCTTATGATTTTTAATGCGCGCTTAGTTATGCGGCGTCGGTTTCGGGCTGCTTTTTTGACTGGTAATTTCCGAGTTGAAGTGTCGGTGGGGAGACTTCAGAGATGATAGGTGATGCGATCAGTCAGGCTTTTGCGCGGCCTGCTTTCATCCGCTTGTTCAGTTCCATGGAAGGCAGCGTGGAGTACGGCACGCTGAGCGTGACCCTGCCCGATGGCAGCGTGCACTCGGTTTCCGGTAAAAATCCCGGCCCCGATGCCGTGCTCGAGCTGAAAACCTGGGCCGCCATTCCGCGCATCGCCGGTGGCGGTGAGCTGGGCGTGTCAGAGGTCTACATGGACGGGCTGATCGACACCCCGGACCTGAAGTCGGTGCTCGACTGGGCGCTGAGCAACACCGAATGGTTTGCTGCCAACATGCGCTCCTACGGCTGGTCCGGCGTGCTCTCGCGCCTGCACCACCTGTTCCGCCGCAACTCCAAGTCCGGCTCGCGGCGCAACATCGCCGACCACTATGACCTCGGCAACGCCTTCTATTCGGAGTGGCTGGACCCGTCGATGACCTACTCCTCGGCTGTGTTCGAAGGCCGGAACAGCGCGGATCTGTTTGCCGCGCAGCAGGAGAAGTACAAGCGCATTGCCGAAACCGCGAATATGAAGCCCGGCGATCAGGTGCTGGAAATCGGCTGCGGCTGGGGTGGCTTTGCCGAGTACGCGGTCAAGAACGTCGGCGTCAACATGACCTGCATCACCATCAGCAAGGAGCAGCATGACTTCGCTGCCGCGCGCTTCCAGCGCGAGGGCATCAGCGACAAGATCGAGCTACGCCTGCAAGATTATCGCGACACCGAGCCCGGGCGCTACGACCGGGTGGCGTCGATCGAGATGATCGAAGCTGTGGGTGAGCACTACTGGGACACCTATTTCGGGCAGATCGCCAAGGTGCTCAAGCCCGGCGGGGCGGCGGCCATCCAGGCCATCACCATCCCCGACGAGGTGTTCGAGGACTACCTGACTAAGATCGACTTCATCAGCCGCTACATCTTCCCTGGCGGGCGCCTGCTCAGCCTGGGCAAAATGCAGGAGTGCACCGAACGCGCCGGCATGGCCTACGAGCCGACCGGTGAGTACGCCAGCAGCTACGCCAAGACCCTGCTGCAGTGGAATGACAAGTTCCAGAGCGCCTGGTCGAAGATCAAGGGCATGGGTTTCGACGACCGCTTCAAGCGCATGTGGGAATACTACCTGATCAGCTGTTCGGTCGGCTTCGACTTCGCCCAGATCGGCGTATCCCAGATCCGGCTGCAGAAGCCCGCCTGAGGCGGTGCTGATCGCGCCATCCAGCCCGGTGCCGCGGTGTGTCCGCCTCTGAGGGCGGCACTACTCCGCCCCCATTGGCTCGGCGACGCCGACAACGCTCTGGGAAGCAAGCCCTTTGATCGGACGGGGGAGCAAGCCCTGTGATCGCGTGGGGGCCGCCCTGCGGTTTACCGGTTTTACCTCTTGGCGTTTGGCCTTAGTGTCGCAGCCATGAACACGACCTTTCCCCCGGCCACTGTGGGCTATGGTTTTGCGCACCGGCATCTGCTCGGCATCGAGCCGCTGCAACCCGGTGAAATTGCCTATTTGCTAGACCGGGCGGCGGCCTTTGCCGATCTGGCACCCGGAGAAGCGCCCGACCGGCTCGCCGGGTCCACCGTCATCAACCTGTTCTACGAGAACTCGACCCGGACGCGGTCTTCGTTCGAAATCGCGGCCCAGCGGCTCGGCGCCGACGTCGTCAACATGGACGTGGCGACCAGCAGCGTGAAGAAGGGCGAGACCCTGATCGACACTGCCGACACACTGAACGCCATGCGCGCCGATTTTCTGGTGGTCCGCCACGATCAGGCCGGCGCGGTCAAGCTGCTCTCGCGCAAGCTGGACGCGCATGTGCTCAATGGTGGTGACGGCAAACACGAGCACCCGACACAGGCACTGGCCGACGCGCTGACCATCCGCCGCCACAAGGGCAGGATCGACGGACTGCAAGTGGCCATCTGCGGCGATATTCGCCACAGCCGGGTGGCGCGGTCGAACCTGCTGCTGTTGCAGAAAATGGGTGCCAGCGTGCGCCTCGTCGGCCCGCCGACGCTGCTGCCGCGATCCTACGAGAACTTTGGCGCCCGGCTCTACCACAGCATGGAAGAAGGGCTGGAGGGCGTCGATATCGTGATGATGCTGCGCCTGCAGGTCGAGCGAATGGCCGGGACCTTCATCCCCAGCGGCCGCGAGTTCTTCCGCAACTTCGGGCTGGACCGGGAGCGGCTGGCGCGGGCGCGCCCCGATGCGCTGGTCATGCACCCGGGCCCGATGAACCGGGGCGTCGAGATTGCGTCGGATATTGCCGATGACCTTGACCAGTCGGTGATACGAGAGCAGGTGGAAATGGGGGTTGCGGTGCGTATGGCCTGCTTCGAGGCGCTGGCCCGGCACCGGGCTTCACCACCGCTGAGGGCTGCCTGATATGTCGAAGCGTACGCTGATCCGGAATGTCCGTCTGTTCGATCACTCGCAGGGCCACGATGGCCCGGGCGGCGTCGTGCTCTATGGCAAGCGCATTGTTGCGGTGTTCGGCGGCGCCAGCGCGATTGCGGCCGAGGCCGAGGTGGTCATCGACGGCCAGGGGGCGACGCTGCTGCCAGGGCTGATTGACAGCCGCGTGCAACTCTCTGAACCGGGGCTGGAATACCGTGAAACCGTGAGCGAGACCGCGCAGCTGGCCGCCCAGGGTGGGATTGCGACGATCATCGCTCAGCCCGATACCACCCCGCCGACCGACCGACCGCAGGCGGTTTTCGCCGTCTCGCACCGCAGCCGGGAAGCACGGCACGCGCGGGCGCTAACGCTCGCGAGCTTGACGCAGAACTGCGAGGGCGAACAGCTGGCCGAACTGGGCATGCTGGCCGAGGCGGGGGCTGTCGGGTTTTCCAACGGGGTCTGGCCGGTCGAACGGCTGGAGGCGATATCGCGCGCCCTGACCTATGCGCAGGTGACCGAGCGCCCGGTGGTACTGGGGCAGACACCTGCGGCCTGGGGTCAGCCGGGGGTTGTCAGCGGCGAGCTGTCCGCGCGGCTGGGTTTAGGTGGCGTGCCGGTGCTGGCCGAGGTGATGGCGATCGAGCGCGACCTGCGGCTGGTGGAGATGACCGGGGTGCGCGGGCACTTCGATCTGGTAACATCGGCTGAAGGCGTTGCCGCGATCCGGGCAGCCAAGGCGCGCGGGCTGCCGGTGACGGCCGGAACCGGGATCGCCTACGCCACGCTGACCGAGATCGCCATCGGTGACTACCGGACCCACGCCAAGCTGCATCCACCGCTGCGCCCGGACCGCGACCGGCTGGCGGTGATCGAAGGGCTGGCGGACGGCACGCTGGACACGTTGGTCTCAGACCACCGCCCGGTCGATACCGACCACAAGCGGGTCCCGTTTGAGCAGGCCGAGCCGGGCATGGTGGGACTGGAGAGCTTCCTGTCACTGGCGCTGTCGCTGGAGGATCAGGGCGTGGACAAGGCGCGGATTATCGACGCAATGACCACAGCACCCGCCCGGATCTTCGGGCTGGAGAGCGGGATCTTCCCGAACGCGCGCGCGGACCTGAGCCTTGTGGATCTCGAGCGGCCGCGCAAGCTGGATGCGGCCAAGCTGTCGAGCCGGTGCCGGAACTTCAACTACGACGGTATTCCGGCACGGGGCGTTGCGCTCAAGACTTACGTCAATGGTCGCTTAGTCTACGAGCGGACTTGAGAACCGGCTTCAGGCCCGATCGGTTCGCGTGAAACTATAAGGTTGCGCGTGGGAGGGCCGAAGGCCGCGAAGCGGCCAAGGCACGAGCACGCCACCTATCCATTGACACTCAAAACGCTTCACTTTGAGTGTCGCTTCAGTTGACGCTCAACGCGCGGAGTTCACCCTGAGCCTGTCGAAGGTCTTTGCGTGTCTGTCCAGCGAAGAACGCCAACCCGCTCACAGCGGAGCGTTTTGAGCGCGAAGGGAAGACGCGCTCACAGCGAAGCGTTTTGAGCGCAAAGCAAACGGTTGCGCGACGCTTGGCGCCGCCACGCGAAGCGCGGTCGGGGACAAGTCGGCGCAACCATTCGGCGGCAGGATGAAAAACCTGTCCAAGCCTATTTCGGCGCTGCGTCCTCGCCCAGCTTCGGGGCCAGAGGCCGCATGGCGGCAAAAAATAGCCAGTACGGCAGGCTCATCATCATCTTGAGAATCTGGGCAAAGGTCTTCGGGAAGGTGATTTCGAACCGATTGTGCCCGGTCAGTCCGCGGTAGAAGGCCTGCGCGGCATCCTCGGTTTCCATCAGCATCGGCATGGGAAAGGCGTTGGTCTCGGAGGCCTCAGACTTTACGAAACCCGGACAGGCAACCTGCAGCACCAGCCCGAGGTGATCGAGCTCCGGCTTCAGGCTCTCGCCCATGGCGATGACGGCTGCCTTGGTCCCGGAATAGGCTGGCGCGGTTGGCAAACCGCGATAGCCTGCAGTCGAACCCATCAGGCAGATCCGCCCCCCTGCCCCGGCTTCAATCATCCTTGGCAGGATCGCTTCCAGACCCTCGGCAATGCCACCGACGTTGACGCGAAACATCTCGTGCACGTCGTCCGCGCGGAAGGTCGTGGCCGTCTGGGGCAGGTAGATCCCGGCGTTTAGCACCGCCTGGTCCAGTCGCCCGCTCTCTTCGAAAATGCGAGCGACAGCCGCCGCTGTGGCCGCACGGTCGGTCACGTCCAGCACCAGCGGGCGCAGGTCAGCGCCGGGCCGCTCAGCCGTCAGTTCGGCGGCCAGAGCCTCGAGCCGGTCCGCGCGACGGGCGCTGGCGTAGACCCGCCATCCGTCGCGGGCCATGACCCGGGCGAGTGCCTCGCCGATGCCCGAGGAGGCGCCCGTGATCCATACCACCTTTTGTTCGCTCATGCGCTTGGTTCCATCTGTTTGTCAGCCGACACGGAGCCTGCGTCGCGCGATGCGTCTGCGTCTCCGGCGATGCCCCATTCGCCCAGCGTTGCAGCAGCCTTGGCCCGCAGCTCGGCGCGGCGCTCCGGGCTGAACTTCGCGAGGCTGCGGTAGACCAGCCCCATGCGGGGGTTTCCGGCGAGACGGTCTTCGTTCTCGATCAGAAAGTGCCAGTAGAGTGCATTGAGCGGGCAGGCATCGGGTCCGGTGCTGTCCTTGACGTCGAAGCGACAGCCCTTGCAGTAGTCCGACATGCGGTCGATGTACTTGCCCGAGGCCGCGTAGGGCTTGGACCCAAGATAGCCGCCATCGGCGTGCAGCACCATGCCATGGGTGTTGGGCAACTGCACCCATTCGAAGGCATCGGCGTAGACGGAAAGGTACCAGCGGTTGACCGCTGCAGGGTCCAAGCCGGCGATCAGTGCCAGATTGCCGGTGACCATCAGCCGCTGGATATGATGGGCATAGGCACGGTCTCGCGTCTGCTCGACTGCGTGGCGGACACAGGCCATATCGGTCTCGCCGGTCCAGAAGAAGTCTGGCAAGGGCCGGTCAGCACCGAAGGTGTTGCGGTCGGCGTAACCGGGCATGGTCAGCCAGTAGATCCCACGCACGAATTCGCGCCAGCCGATAATCTGCCGGATGAAGCCCTCGACGGCATTCAAGGGTGCCTTCCCGGCGGCAAAGGCAGCCTCGGCCGCGGCGCAGACCTCCAGCGGCCCCAGCAGACCCAGATTGAGCGATGTGCCCAGCAGCGAGTGATAGAGGCTGTCGTCGCCGGCCTCGCCCCGCGGTCGTCGCATGGCGTCCTGAAAGTCGCCGAAAGACGGCAGACGGTGTTCGATGAAGTCGGCGAGCCCGGCCAGCGCCTGCGCCCGGGACACCGGAAAGTCGAAGCCCTCGAGGCTGCCGAAGTGCCCGGCAAAGCGCTCCTGCACCAGCGCCAGTACAGCTTGCGTGGTGGCATCAGGCGCGAACGACAGCGCCGCAGGCGGCGTTTCTGCAGCGGGCATCTTGCGGCGGTTATCGGCGTCGAAGTTCCACTGCTCGCCGACCGGCTGATCGCCATCCATAAGCAGACCGGTCCGCCGGCGCATATCACGGTAGAAGAACTCCATGCGCAGCTGCTTGCGGCCCTCGGCCCAGCGCTCAAAATCCGCGTGGGGACAGAGGAAACGATCGTCCTCGAGGATCTGTACCGGCAGGCCCAGATCCGCTTCCCACGACCGCAAGTCGGCAAGGACGCGGTACTCACCCGGCCAGGTGGCAACAATCTCCTCGGCACCGAGCTCTGTGGCTGCGCGCCTGACTTCGGCAAAAAAGCTACCGGTGTTTTCAGGGGCGTCCAAGGGAACGTAGCGAACCGCGACCCCGCGGGCTTCGAGCTCAGCCGCGAAATGGCGCATGGCGGAGAAAATCAGCGCAATCTTGCGCGGGTGGTGGGGGACGTAGGTCGCTTCCTCCGTCACCTCCATCATCACCACAGCGTCACCAGTGCCGGGATCAAGCTGGCGCAGGCTGGCCAGATTGTGGCTGAGCTGATCGCCGAAGACAGGAAAGAGGCGCACGGGTCCGGGCGGCCTCAGCCCACGCGCCGGTATTCGAAGCTCGAGCCCAGGATCCGGAACTGCAGCCCCGCCCAGCTGTTGCCAAGGTCGTAGTAAATCTTGATGCCAAGCTCGCCACCCAGTTCCCAACCGCGAACCGTCGTACCGTGGAAGCTGCCTTCACCGAGAAATTGAGGCGCGATGGTGAGGACCTGACCACGTTGGGTATCGAGCACGGCGCGCTGTTCGATGAAATTCGGCATCCAGTAGGTCGTGGGCAGGATATCCGGCGCGACGGGCAGAACCTGGTTTCGTTCATTGGTGACCACGAGGGCGCTACCTTGTCGTTCGGCCCGAACCCAGAAGGGATCGTTGCGGAAGCTACCCTGCGATTCGAGTTGATGCAGGCGGCCATCCTGCCACTGCTCCCGGGTCGCGAGTTCATAACGAGCTGAGAAGGCCAAAACCCGCCCTTCGAACGCGGCTTGGGTCATCACAGTCGGAGCGGTCTGACTACCACTGATTTCGTAACCATGCTGTCCAATCGCCTTCTTTCCCTGAAATAGGTCGAAGGCGCCGCGACTGGCACCCGGCATGACCAGGGCAGCCTGCGCCACACCCGACGGCAGGAAAGGCAGCGCCGCGCCACCGGCCGCAGCACCGCCGGAAACAGCGATTTTTAGAACAGAACGACGATCAAGGGTCATGGTGATGCGACATGCGTGGTTGGAGTGTTGTACTGACGTGGCTGTCAGGCAGTTTCCAATCAAAATAGACCCTTCCCGGGGCCTGAAAAGGGGCACGAGCAGTCAATTCCGGGTGAGCAGGCCGGCGTTCTGATCCTCGGAGGGCTTATCTGACCGCCGAGCCAACGCAATATGGCGCGCTCGGGCCTTGGCCGCTTCGCGGCCTTCGGCCCTCCCACGCGCAATTCACCGGACGCGTCGCGCTGCGCGCACCGCGAAGACCTTTCAAAGTTCGCAAAAATCGAGGACTGGGGCCAACCCGGAGGTGGAGCCGACCGACCGCGCAGCGGGCGAATTGCGCGACGCCTTGGCGAAGACCGCGAAGCGGTCGAGACAAGGGCGGCGCAACCTCCTTGGGCCCACAGGAAATCCTAGCCTCTGCAGCAAACCCGATCAGGCAGCCCGGCGACGACCGCCGCCACGACGCCCACGGGTGGTGCCGTCCGCACCCTCGGGCGCTGGTTGGCGATACTTTGCCATCCAGTTCATGCAAGAGCTGTCGTGCCCAAGCAGCGCATCAGCCGCACGGACGGACGTCATCTCTTCGGCGTGTAGCGGGTTCATGATCGCCGAGGTCATGCCGTAGCCCGCAGCCATGGCGACAAATATGCCGTTCATCCAGTGCCTGTTGGGCAAACCGAAGGACACGTTGGACAGGCCACAGGTCGTGTTAGCCCCCAGCTCGCGCCGGATCTTGGCGACAATCTCGAAAGCCTGCTGGCTATAGGTCAGCATTGCATCGGCCGGCGTCGCGCCCAGCGGCATCACCAGCGGGTCAATGACGATGTCATTGGCCTTAATCCCGTGATCGGCAGCACGCTCCACGATCTTCTTTGCAACCGCAAAGCGCACTTCCGGATCAGGCGAAATCCCGGTCTCGTCGTTGCAGATCGCCACCACCGGGCAGTCGTACTTCGCCGCCAGCGGCAGCACCACTTCGAGGGATTCGTCTTCGCCGGTGACCGAGTTGATCAGCGGACGACCGTTGGACGCTTCCACCCCAGCGACCAGCGCCGGCTTGACCGAGCTATCCACGGCCAGCGGCAGATCCGTCAGCGACTGCACAAGGTTGATCATGTCCACTAGGATCTTCACCTCATCGCCCATATGCGGCGGGATTCCCGCATTGACGTCGAGCATATGCGCGCCGGCCTCTGTCTGAGACAGGGCATCGCGCTCGACCCGCTCGTAGTTACCAGCTGCCAGTTCCTCGATGAAGGTCTTGCGGTTGGTCGGGTTGAGCCGCTCACCGATAACGGTAAAAGGCTTATCATCGCCGATAACCCACTCGCGGGTCGCCGACGCTACAATCGTGTGAGCCATGTTCAGGCACTCCGGTAAAGGGACGGTCCACGGGAGTGGAAGTCGACCTTCGGTATTGTGTGACAGGCCGCAGACCGCTGGCCTGAGCGCGACGCCTTATGGCTCAGCCGAGGTCAACGCTGACCTTGAGTTGATCTTTGCCCGTCACCTCAAACAGGCCATCCCGCAGCGCGTAGGACCAGGCCGAGGTCCGCTTCAGCCCGCCGATGGCGTACATATGCACGCCGCTGATCCCCGCCTTGGGGTCTTCGGCGGCGTAGCGGGCGAGATCGATCACCTGCTTATCGGGCGCGTTGATGCTCATCAGCTTGGTGACGTCGGCAGCGCGCTTCACGAGGAACTTGATCGAGTTACCGACCCCGGCCGCGCGCGAGAACCCGAGCAGGGTCTTGATCGTCGCCAACCCGGGCAGGCCGATGCGGATGGGCAGGCGGTTGCCCTCAGCGTTGATCCGCTGGTCCCAGGCGATGATCGGCTCAGCCTCGAAGGCGAACTGAGTGACGATGTCCAGCGCGGCCCCAGTCCGCTCAGCAAAGCCGTTCTTCCACGCCAGCGCGTCCTTGATCAGCTCGTCGGTGATGTCGGGCGAGCCCTCCGGGTGGCCAGCCACCGACACCCGCCGGATGCCAGCCTTATCGATCAGGCCGCTCTCGAGCACCGCCATCGAGCTGTCGAAGGGCCCCAGCGGGTTGTCGACACCCCCGGCGATGGTCAGCACGTGCTCGACCCCGGCCTCACCCACGTAGCGGTCGAGAATGTCGCGCAGCATGTCTTCGGACTGGATCGAACGCGCAGCGATATGGGGGATGGGGCTAAAGCCCTCTCCACGCAGCCGCTTGGCCAGCGTCACCGTCTCATAGACATCCGAACCGGGCAGGAAGGTCACGTAGATCGGCGTATCGTTCCGCAGACGCGCATTATAGTCGGGGATTTTGGCCGCCGAATTCGGCGTGGTTTCGACGGTAAAATCGCCGAAGAGTTTCATCACCGCCGCTTTAGTGTCTGTCATCGTTTGGCTTCCTTGAATGGATCGGGGCTGAGAATGGATCGGTTTTTGATTTTGATGTTGCGGGGTCTGATCTGACCGGCTTGGGGATGAGCACCCGAACACGCGAAGGCTCGAACACTCTTCCGCCCAGGCGCTTGGCACCCGCGTCCGGTTGACGGCTGCATCACCCACGGAAGGTCCGGGCGAGGGTCACCGCTGCCACGCACGGGCTCAGCCAGCACGGCCACCGTTGGCGATCAGGGCGCGCAGGCGCTCGGTATCGAATTCGGCGTCGAGTTCTGCCGCCCGGGCGTCGGCCAGCGCCTGCAGGGCGTCGCCCTCGCCCTCGATCTCAACCGGGTCGGTGCGCTTGAACTCTGCGAGGTAGTCGTCGGTGCTGGTTTCGCCATCGCGCATTGCGGCTGCATCCACGGCCTTTTCGAAGCGTTCGGGCAGATTGGCGGTGAAGCGGGTCCGCCCCTGCCGGATCTGTACGGTGGTGGGAATATCGCGCCAGTAGATGATCTGCATGCTGGCCATGGTGCACCTCGCAAAAGCCGTGGTCTTCTGTTCGGCTATGACATGGTGCAGGTGGGGTCAGGAAACTACTGCAAAAACGACCCTTTCCGGTGTTATCAGACCTATGGGCAACGCAGGCGGACACGGCGCCCACACACCGGGCTAAGCCCTCCCTTCGCCCAGCAACTCGGCAACCAGCGCCTCCGCAGCCCTGGTGCGCTGGTCAAAGTCAGCGCCGCTGACCACCGCAAAACGCGCCCCGCGGCGTTCCAGTTCAGAGATGCAGCGATCGTAGAAGGCTTCTCGCCGCGCCTGCCGGGCGTGCATGCGGATCACATCCTGCACAAATGGCGTCTCGGGCGTCAGCAGCAGATAAAGGTCCGGCAGCGTCGCCCCGTCCCAGTCAAAGCCAGGGTCGCGGGTGCCGCACAGCAAATCCGACCAGATCGCGGTCTTCACGACGTCGGTATCTTCGACCATCAGCCTCGTACCACCGCGCGCTTCGATTTCCTCGCGCAGCATGGCGTGCTGGCTGGCAATCTCGGAAAGCTGCTGGGGCTGCCACGCTGCTTCTTCAATGCCCAGCGCGTGAGTGTAGACCCGGCCGAATTCCGGCATATACAGCCCGTCAAAGCGCCGCGATAGATGCCGCGCGAGCGTGGTCTTGCCCGTACTCTCCGGCCCGAACACCGTCACCCGCAGCAAGGCCTTCGCCTTGGCACCATCCCCGGTCTCTGCAGTTGTGGTCTCAGACATGGATGGCGCGCTTGTCGATCGCCATGGCGGCTTCCTTGACCGCCTCGTTCAGGGTCGGATGGCCGTGAATGACGTGGATCAGGTCATCGTAGGAGCCGCCGAACTCCATGATCGCGCCGACCTCGTGGATCAGCGTGCCAGCGTCCTTGCCAAGGATGTGCGCACCGAGGATACGGCCGGTCTCCTTGTGGGCGAGGACCTTGACCATACCATCGGTCTCGCCCATCGCGCGGGCGCGGGAGTTGGCCTTGAAGGGGAACTTACCGACCTTGTAGGCCACGCCGGCTTCCTTCAAATCCTGCTCGGCGAAGCCGATATTGGCGACCTCGGGGGCGGTGTAAACGATCCCCGGTACGGTGCCATAATCGATGCTGGCGGACTTGCCGGCGATGATCTCGGCGACGGCCACGCCTTCTTTTTCTGCCTTGTGGGCGAGCATCGGCCCATCGATCACGTCGCCGATGGCAAAGATGCCCGGGGCGCTGGTGCGGAAGCCGCCATCGACGGGGATGGTGCCGCGCTTGTCGGTCTCGATGCCCACCGTCTCAAGCCCCAGCGCTTGCGTGAAGGGGCGGCGACCAATGGCAACCAGTACGTTATCGGCGGTCAGCGTCTCCGCCTCAGCGCCGTCGGCCAAGCCCTTGGAAGGCTCGACCGTCACCTTGACTTTCTGACCGCTGGTCTTGGCCTCAACCACCCGCTGGCCGAGGCGGAAGGTCAGGCCCTGCCCCTCCAGCGTGCGCCGGAACTGGCGCGCAATTTCGTTGTCCATGCCCGGGCAGATGCGGTCGAGGAACTCGACGACCGTGACCCGCGCACCCAGCCGCTGCCAGACCGAGCCCAGTTCGAGGCCGATTACGCCCGCCCCGATGATCACCAGATGGTTGGGCACCTTCTCCAGCGCCAACGCCCCGGTCGACGACAGGATGCGCTTCTCGTCGATCTCGACCCTGGGCAGCGGGGTGACTTCGGAGCCGGTAGCGATGATAATATTCCGGGCGCTGACCTCGCTGGATTTACCATCAAGCCCAGCGACGCTGACTAGGCCCTCAGCGGCAAGGGTCGCCCAGCCTTGGATATAGGTGACCTTGTTTTTGGCGAGCAGTAGCTCGATCCCGGAGGTCAGCCCCTCGACCACCTCGTCTTTCTTGGTCATCATCTGCGCCAGATCGACCGAGATCTTGCCCAGCCGGATGCCCCAATCCGCAAAGCTGTGGTGAGCCTGTGCCACGTGCTCGGAGGCATGAAGCAGCGCCTTGGACGGGATACAGCCAACATTCAGGCAGGTCCCCCCCAGCGAACCGCGCCCCTCGATCAGGGCTGTTTTCAGTCCAAGTTGCGCCGCACGGATAGCAGCGACATAGCCACCCGGCCCACCGCCGATAACGACGACATCAAAGGGGTCAGAAGGGGAAGGTTCGGACATGGGCAGGCTCCTGCAGGTCGGCACGTCTCAGGGCGAATGGGTTCAGGGCCCTAATATAGGCAGGGTAAGGCCCCCACGCGATACTCAATTTTGACGAGGGTCCCATAGCCTCAGCGCTTGCGAGAAACCGGCTACGGCAGCGTCTGCGCCGACTACCGGGGCTATAAGAACACAGTACCGTTCCATACTCAGCACCTCACGCTTCCATTATTTCTAAAAATATTGATTCAATTTATATACATTTTGGTCTGGGCCTCTCTCGAGCAAGCCCTGTCGGATTAAAAAAATCAAGCGGAGCGAGCAATGAAAGCCGTCTCAATAATTTTCTCACTGATCCTGTCTTTCGGTGTCCTGGCGGGACCGGCATCAGCACAGCGAAGCCAAACCATTTGTAAGGGTTCACACTACACGGTGCGCAACAACTCGATGCACGATATCAAAGTTGTTGATGTCGAATATTTGGATAAGGTCAAGGATAGGTGGGTCCGCTTCCCATCCACTCGAAACCGTGTGATCGAGGCCGATGAACAGACCACCTGGCAACGCGACACACCGGGATTGGAATACGGCTCAACGACCCGCGCACGCATTGTCTACAAGTCGCGAAAGGGTGACAAATGGGTTTTGCAGAACACGAAAAGATCGCTCAGAACCTACTGTTTTGGCGAAGACACGTACTTCATCTTTGACGTCAAATAGGGCTCCAGGTGATGGCTGAAGTTGCAGCCATCACCCGCCATCTTTTTTGACGTAGCAGAGGGTCAGTAACAGCCGATTTTCACCACCCGCTTGTTGTCATCTCGGTAGACGATGTTAAGGCGGGAGGGGATCAAGTCCATGGTGACCATGGCCGACTGCGGGTGAACACGGTCGCCGGGCTCGATAAGATCCGAGGGAATGACGAAGTACTTCTTGCCCATGTAGGGCAGCACCGGGGTCTTGCCACAGCTATCATCAGGATCCGCTGCCGGCGCATTGCCGTCATTGTTCAGCAACGCGTTGAGCAGCAGCAACCCGCCCAGTACCAAACCGCCGGTAACGATTTGTTCTTCCAGGCTCGCGCCACCTCCGCCGCCATCCGCAGCCCCCGGATCAGCCACAACCGGGTCGTCCTCGGGGTCTCCGGCTTCAGCCAGCTCATCACCGCTGTCAGCCGCGGGCCCGCCTGGATCAGCAGCAGCGCCGTCCCCGACCGGCGCACCACTTGAGAGAGCCACCACCTCTGCCTCGCTCATCCGTGCAAAAATCAGCGTCGCTGAGATCATCTCGTCGGTCGAAGCCAGCTCGCCGATATAGTCGATCAGTACTTCACCATTGATCAGGTAGGCATCGAATTCGTGAAAATCCTCGTTCACCTCCATGAACGCCTGCCAGCGGACCACGTCACCGTCTGCGTCATAGAGAAGGTCGGCCCGGGTTGCGCCCCAGCTGCACAGGCCCTCGCCGCAGTCACCGACGACTTCTAGGATCGGGAACTCCGGCGTACCGCGCATGTTGATGTAACGCGGCACACTGTTCTGCTGACCCAATAGCTTCCAGAACCCTTCCGCATCGGCGAACTCAGCCGCCGCAGGCCGGGCCAGTAGCAGCAGGATCACGAAGCTGAAATGAAAAACACTCAGGATGAATGCACGCATTTTAACCTCCTTAGTTATGAAGGACTGGCGCGCCGCTCGACTGTTACCCGATAGAGGTGACAGCGCTGCCGCTCTGCCAGTGCTTACTCAGCAGGGTATCAGAGAAGCTCGAAGGTTGTGTAGCCATCGGTTTCCCAGGTCATTACGGTTTGACCGGTTCCGGTGTTGTAGTGCTGGGTCACGAAGGTATCGCCCTGCCAGAAGGTGGACGTCTCCCACCCACAGTTGGCCTTGATTTCATACCCGTCATTGTCGAGACCGGTGGTGGTGGTCTCAGCCTCTCCGGTTGACGGATTAACGGCCCCAGTGAAGATCGTGCCTGAGCCATCGTCGACAATAGTTACTGTACCGGTTGGATTGACGCTAAGCGTAAAAACCTCGCCGTTATCCCGCTCGTCATCACGTTCTTCAATGATTGTGGTACGAACAAGCAATTCGCCCACTTCATTGAGTTGAGTCGTGCCAGCAACGAAGTCCGTCCACTGGCTATTGCTGTAGTCATAAATTTTAAGGTTAAAATTCTGAATAATGGTATCACCAGGGGAAAATACCACTAGATTGCTCAGCGACATATTGTTCTGACCGGAGACAATGTTTATTGCATAGTCAGAGGCTTCGTTGACTACAACATCATTGATTTCGACTATAGGTCCACCTGCGTCATTATCTTTCGCTGAAGTATCTTCTGCAGGAGTTGTCGGATTGGTGGGCGGATCGTCAGGATAAAGTGTGCCTGTGCCATCATCCCTAATCGTGCCAGTCCCCACAACAGGTGATCCTGTTGCTGGCGTAACAGTTAATTGAAACTTCTCACCATCATCTACATATGAGTCTTGTTCATCTGCAATCGAAACACGAACCAAAATAGCACCAGAACTCCCAATCGATATTGGAGTAGAGTTTTCGAACAGCGTCCAGCCAGTGCCGTTCCAGTACTCCAACTGATTATTCGAGAGTCCATTCGTTTTATTATTTCCTGATGAGTCGCCATCAGAAATAGCTAATGAAGTTATCTGGGTGCCTGATGATCCGGTTATAGTGAATACCGCATATGGTGACCCCTCGTTGACTGTAACGTCATTGACGGAAATCGATACGGCAGTGTCATCATCTTTGGGAGAGGTATTGTCGACGGCAGGCGTGGTTGAATTGACCGGATCCTGATCAGGGTACAGCGTGCCGGTGCCGTCATCCTAATCGTCGCTGTGCCCGTCGCCGCCGTACCACCGGTGTTGCTCGCTCTCAGCGTGAAGGTCTCTCCATCGTCGGAAATCGTGTCATCCACAATCGTCGTCCGAACCAGCGCGCGGTCGGTTTCGAGTTTAAGTCGGATATCATTGAAACTAGTGAACGAAAATACACATGTACATATAAGCTACCGTTCTTCTAAAATTGGCCCAAGCGATAATGATGATGCATCCGCATTAATTATATTATCCTGAAAAACACTGTGTATTGTCATCTACTGGGTGAGGAATTTACCCGCTTAAGGTGAAAAAAATAGCCGGACTCAGAATGTTGATGGCCGGGATTCTCTAACCCGGCTACGGCTCGACCGCCGACTTCAATCGCATAATGTAATTCGGGTAGAATC
>PAGB01000058.1 GCA_002711265.1 Rhodospirillaceae bacterium | reverse complement strand
CGCGGCTTCCTCAGCTGGTGCTTCTTCGGCTGCAGGCGCGGCTTCCTCAGCTGGTGCTTCTTCGGCTGCAGGCGCGGCTTCTTCGCTCAGCGCAGACTCAACCGGGGCTTGTTCACTGGCACCAAGGTCGGCACCCGAAGCGGTCACCTCAACCTGCAGACCTTCCAGAACCGCATCCGCAACCAGATCACAGTACAGATCGATCGCGCGCAGGGCGTCGTCGTTGCCGGGAACCGGGAAGGTGATGCTGTCCGGATCGGAGTTGGAATCGATCACGGCGACAACTGGAATGCCCAGAACCTTGGCTTCAGCCACGGCAAGGTGTTCTTTGTTCGTGTCGAGCACGAAGATCATGTCGGGCAGGCCGCCCATGTCGCGAATACCGTTGAGGGTCCGCATCAGCTTTTCATGGTCGCGGGACATCATCAGCGCTTCCTTCTTGGAAAGCTTGCTGAGATCCTCAGACTCCATGGTGCCTTCAATGTCGCGCATGCGCTTGATCGACTGGGAGATGGTTTTCCAGTTGGTGAGCATGCCGCCCGGCCAGCGGTGGTTCACGTAGTACTGGCCACAGCGCTGCGCGGACTCAGAAACCTTTTCCGACGCCGCACGCTTGGTGCCGACGAACAGGATACGGCCGCCTTTGGAGACCGTTGCCGTAATCGCCTCGAGGGCGCGGTACAGCATCGGGCGGGTCTGATCGAGATCGATGATGTGAACACCATTGCGGGCGCCAAAGAGGAACGGAGCCATCTTCGGATTCCAGCGGCGGGTGTTGTGACCAAAGTGAACGCCAGCTTCCATGAGCTGACGCAGCGTGAACGTAGGCGCTGCCATCGTTTTCTTCCTTCCGGTTTAAACCTCCACGCGGACCTGTCTCAGGCGTTACTGCCTCAACCGGGAATGCCCGCGTGTGTGTGATGGATCGGGGTGTAGCCAAAGCCGGCCACAAAGGCAATTGCGCGCAACGTTACACGGTCATGCGCCGCCTGCGCGGCGCGGGCATCAGATCGGAAGCAGCCTGCCGCCGGCCTAGTGGCTCAGCAGCAGCGGCATGCGGTGGTGACGCAGCACGTGCCGCGTGGTGTTGCCGAGCACCAGATTGCGCCAGGACGGGTGCCCATGTGCCCCCATGATCAGGGCGTCAGCCCCGATTTCCTCGGCCGTCGCAAGGATGACCTTCCCGGGCGCGGTGTCGCCGTAGTCGTGGCGGACCTTTGCCTTGACCCCGTGCCGGGTCAGAAAGTTCAGGATCTGGTCGGTCGGCAACTGCCCGCTCTCTTCGGCATTTCCGACTGACAGAATGGTGACCTGATCAGCGGCCTGCAGCAGGCCGAGGTTGTCGCGCACGGCACGGACGGCCTCGCGCGACGATTTCCACGCCACAAGGATGGTCTTGGGGTCGAAACTGCCCTCGAATTCCTGTGGCAGCACTAGCACCGGCAGGCCCGAGGACAGCGCAAGGGTTTCCGGCAGACCGCGTACGAACCGATCTTCGAGGGTTCGTTCCTGCACGTCGGAGACGATCAGCAGGTCCGCCGCTCGGGCGTGAACCTCCAGATCATGCTCGTCTTCACCGATTTCGGTGGTGAAGCGGTAGGAGGCCAGCCCAGCCGCGCTGCAGGCCGCCTCAAAGTCCGCCTGCGCCTGCGCGGACTCCTGGGCAAGCCGGTCCTGCCGCGCACCGCGCAGCCCGCGACCGCGCGAACGGCCATAGACGTCGCCGTCAAACTCCTCGATCGATATAAACAGTCCGGTCAGATGCGCCCCGTGGCGGCTGGCCATATCGACCGCTGTCGCCAGGCGAGCCGGGCAAAGGGCCGCGTTTTCGAGGTGAACGACGATGGTCTTGGTCTGCATGGCCTGGCTTTCTCCGGGTTGAGGGCTGCGGGCCGGTGGTGAGGCCCGCGACTGCGGACCTCAAACATAAGCAGCTTTGTGCGCTATTCCAACTCTACCGCGTAGCTGTCGACAGGGCGTGGCTCGTCCACCAGTCCCTGCTCGATCAGAAACGCCTCAAAACGGGTGTAGCGGCCCCGGTCCATAGCCGCAGGGCGCAGGGCGAAGCGCGGCAGGGTATCGCGCCAGGCGCGGCGGTTGAGCTCGTTGTCGAGCAGCTCTTCGCGTCCCTCGATGAACAGCGCCCAGCCCTCCTCGGGGTTGTTGACCATGAACTGCACCGCCGCTTCCAGCGCGGCGATGACACGCGGGATCGCCGGGTTATCGAGGCCATCCTGTGCGGCGACGAGGATCAGCTCATCGTAGCCGGGTACGCCGTTTTCCTCGGGGTAGAAGGCAACACCCGGGCGACCAGCGATATCCATCTGGTTCAGCTCGAAATTACGGAAGGCACCGACAACAGCATCGACCTGCCCGGAATAGAGCGACGGGCTGAGCGAGAAATTAACGTTGATCAAGTCGACATCATCGAGGCTGAGCCCCTCGCGCGCCAGCATGGCGCCCAGCACAGCATCTTCAAAACCCCCAACGGAGAAGCCGATTTTCCGGCCCTTTAGGTCGGCAACCGACTTGATCGGCCCGTCTTCGAGCGCCACGACAGTATTCAGCGGGGTCGCCACGAGGGTCGCGACCCGGACCAGCGGCAGGCCTTCGGCAACCTGAATATGCAGCTGCGGCTGGTAGGAGATGGCCAACTCGGCCTGCCCGGCGGCAACCAGACGCGGGGGAGCGGATGGGTCGGCCGGCTCGATCAGTTCGACTTCGAGGCCCTGCGCTTCGAACAGCCCCAGTTCCTCGGCGACGAACAGCGGCCCGTGGTCGGGGTTGATGAACCAGTCGAGCAGGATCGTGACCCGTTCGGCGGATGCAGTCGATGCCGTCCCGAGCAGACTGATCAGTCCGGCGAGGCCGGTCAGACTGGCTGCAGCAAAGTGAGAGAGGGATTTCATGGGTCAGGACTCCAATGGTTTGAGGTCAGTAACCGACCAGGCCGATGCCCGGGCGGCGACAAGAGACACGAGGGCGTAGAGCCCCAGCGCAAGAATGATCATGAACACCACCGCCACCATCATGCTGTCGGTGCGGGCGTTGATCTTGAGTTCGCGGAGGATGATGTAGCCGAGGCCATAGGCGCCCCCGACCTGCTGCCCGCCCACCAGCTCGCCAATGAAGGCGCCGATGGGGGCGATCGCGGCAGCGGATTTGAGTCCGTTCAGCCCGCCGGGCAGTGCAAGCGGCAAGTAGGTGGTCCGCAGCAGCTGCCAGCGGTTGGCGCCGAACACCCGCGCTGCGTCGATGATGTCGCGATCGACGGCGCGCAGTGCACCCCAGAAAGCCATGGTGACGGGAAAGAACAGGATCAGCGTAGTCATGGCGACCTTGGGCGCGAGCCCCCAGCCCAGCCACTGCACCAGCAGCGGGGCCAAGGCGAATACGGGAATGGCCTGCGAGATCACCAGCAGCGGTAACAGCCAGAACCGCAGTCCTCGCGACAGCGCCAGCAGCACGGTCAGCCACAGACCCAGCGCAGCGCCGATCGCCAGACCGAGCACGACCGTGATCAGGGTCACGCGGAAGCCCTTGAGAAAGTAACCGGGGTTCTCGATGAGGGCGGCCCAGACCAGATCCGGCGAGGGCAGGAGAAACCGCCCCTTGCCGGTTGCCGCTTCGATCGCAAGCGCCGACAGCCACCACAGGCCCAGAAAACCAAAAAAGAGAATGAGCGGCCGGGCCGCCCTGAGTGCTTTCATCACGCTCCCTCCGCGAGTCCGAACTCGATCAGGTGTTTAGGGTCGCGGCACACCGCCTCTCAGCACCATCCGATCACGGACCGTGCTCCCCTGCGTCTTGTCGCCCTTTCCTAAGGCAGCCGACGGAGAAAGTAACGCGTTAGTTGCCTCGCAATCACACAAACTTCATGTGCGTTTTTGCCGGATCAGTCGTAACCTCTGCGGTGAAAGTATACCGAACCACTACCGAGGATGATGCTTGTGTCTGCCCGCGCTGCCCTGATCGCCTTTGTCCTATTCCTGATCAGTGCGACCCCGGCCTGGTCACAGGCCACGGCTGATTTGCCCGAGGGCGTCGAGCCCATGGCCTTCGGCGTCGACACCATGGTCATCACCACGGCCAACGGCCGCTTCGTCTACGATATCGAGGTCGCTACCACGCCACAGCAACAGGCGCGCGGGCTCATGTACCGGACGTCTCTGGGCGTGAACAAGGGCATGCTGTTCATCTTCCAGCGCGAACAGATGCAGGCCTTCTGGATGGCCAACACCCTGATCCCGCTGGATATGGTCTTTATCGACGCTGAAGCGCGACTGGTCAGCATCCAGCGAGAGGCCGAGCCGCTGTCGCAGACCTCGCGCCCTTCAGAAGGGCCAGCGCGGTTTGTGCTGGAAATCGACGGTGGTGAAGCTGCGGCGCTTGGGATCAATGCCGATACCGTGTTCGAATTCGGTCCTAAGACGGTCGACTACCTCGAACGCCTCGATGGCTTGCTAGGCAACTAAGCGCGCCCGCGCCGCCGCATATTCCGCCTTCATCGTGTTGATCACGTCTGCAACCGGCCCGGCGTCGGCGATGTTGCCGACCCCCTGACCTGCGCCCCAGATGTCGCGCCAGGCCTTGGCCTTGGTGTTCCCGCCAGAGCCGAAGTTCATCGCTGATTTATCGGCCGAAGGAAGGTCGTTCGGATCCAGACCCGCCTTTTCAACCGACTTGGACAGGTAGTTGCCCGCAACCCCGGTAAACAGGTTGGTGTAGACCACGTCTTTGGCGGCGGAATCGACGATCATCTGCTTGTATGCCGGGTCGGCCTGAGCCTCCTCGGTGGCGATGAAGCGGGTGCCGATGTAGGCGAAATCCGCCCCCATGGCCTGCGCCGCGAGCACCGCGTCGCCGCAGGAGATCGCCCCCGACAGGGCAACCGGCCCATCGAAGAAGCTGCGGATTTCCCGGATCAGCGCGAAGGGCGAGAGCATGCCGGCATGTCCGCCCGCACCAGCCGCAACGCAGATCAGGCCGTCGACCCCCTGCTCCAGCGCCTTCTGCGCGTGCCGGATGGAAATGATATCGTGCATGATAATGCCGCCGTAGGAGTGCACGGCCTGCACCACTTCCTTGGGCGGGTTCAGCGAGGTGATCACGACCGGCACCCGGTACTTCACGCACATCTCGACGTCGTGCTCGAGGCGATTGTTTGACGGGTGACAAATCTGGTTCACCGCAAACGGTGCTGCGGGCTTGTCCGGGTTGGCTTCGTTGTGGGCCGCCAGCTCTTCAGTGATCTGTGCCAGCCACTCGTCGAGCGTGGCTTCAGGGCGTGCATTGAGCGCCGGAAACGAACCGACAACGCCGTTTTTGCACTGGGCAAGCACGAGATCCGGGTTTGAAATGATAAATAGCGGTGCGCCGATTACCGGAAAATCTTTTAGTCTCTGCCGCAGATCGACAGGTAGTTGTTCACCCACAGTCTCAGGTCTCCTATTCTTCGGCTAACAACCTGCCGTAAATTCTTTGGTGATCAAGACCCCCGTGATGAGGAGCAGGGTCCATGTCCGAATTTTCCTTCCAGACGGTGCCGAGCCTGACGTTCGGCGAGCCGGCAGCTGATGCACTCGCGTCCATGGTCGCCGGCGTCGGCGCCCGGCGTTTGATGCTGGTCACCGACCCCGGCGTGCGGGTCGCGGGGCTGGTCGATCCGGTGGTGGCAGCGCTTGAGACCAGCGGCCTGACGGTGGCTGTTTACGACGACATCGAAGCCGACCCGCCGGAGGCCAAAGTTCTGGCCGCCGTTGAGGCGGCGCGGGCCTTCGGCGCCGAGGCCATTGTCGGCTTTGGCGGGGGCAGCCCCATGGACACGGCCAAGCTCGTTGCCTTGCTCGTCCGCGCCGAACAGCCACTGAGCGAGATGTACGGGGTCGCGCAGGTGGACCGCAGCCGGGTTCCCGGCGGTCGCCTGCCGCTATTTCAGGTCCCAACCACGGCGGGAACCGGCTCAGAGGTCACACCCATCGCCATCGTCACCGTGGGTGCCGAAATCAAACTCGGTGTGGTCGACCCCATCCTCTACGCCGATGGTGCCGTGCTGGACCCGAGCCTGACGACAGGCCTGCCGCCCCATGTCACCGCTCACACCGGCATCGATGCGATGGTGCACGCGATCGAAGCCTACACCACCAAGCTCCGCAAGAACCCGCTGTCGGACAGCCTCGCCCGGCAGGCTCTGCTGCTGCTGGCCAGCGGGCTGCCCCGCGCCATGGAAGACGGCAGTGATCTGAGCGCACGCGGCGATATGCTGCTCGGCGCCACGCTCGCCGGGCAGGCCTTCGCCAACGCTCCGGTCGCCGCCGTCCACGCCCTCGCCTACCCCATTGGGGCGCTGTTCCACGTGCCCCACGGGCTGTCGAACACACAGGTGCTGGCACCCGTGCTCCGCTTCAATGCCGAGACCAACCCAGGGCTCTACGCCGAACTCGCTGACCTGCTGGTGCTGGATCGGGCTGCCCGCAGCGGATCAGGCACCGGGAGCGATGCAGACCGCGCCGCAGCCTTCATCGACTTCATGGCGCAACTCACGGCGGATTGCGGGGTCGATCCGCGTCTGCGGTCGGTCGGGATCTCCCATAACGACCTGCCCAAGCTGGCCGAGGACGCGATGAAGCAGACCCGCCTGCTGCAGAACAATCCACGTGAGATGACCTACGAGACAGCGCTGGCGATTTACTCCGCCGCGCTGTAGCTGCAGGCGCCGCCACCCTCACGGCGTCATTGCAGCCGCCACGAATTCTCTGTTGTAAGTTAGACCGGGCAATCTACTTCTAGGGGATAGGCGGGACATTTTCCGCACCCCTCTGTTTCAGGAAAATTCATGACCGCGAACGCGAACCAACCCGCGTCTGAGGCCGTCAGCCCAGCGGCGAAACGCCGAGGCCCTGACCTGACCGAAGACCCCATCGGTCGCCTGCTGATCGCCCTCGCCGTTCCCGCGGGTATCGGGTTCTTCTTCATGATCGCCTACAACCTCGTGGACACTGTCTGGGCAAACCAGTATCCGGCCCCCGGCGAAGCCGCGAACTCGACCGGCGCCGCGCTGGCGCGGTCGTTCGGGCCATTCTTCCTGATGCAGGCCTTCTCCATCGGTCTGATGCAGGGAACGACGGCGCTGGTCGCCAATGCGCTGGGCGCCAAGGAACAGAACCGCGCCCGCCACATCATCGCGCAGGCCATGATCGCGGGGGTTCTGGTCGGTATCACGCTGTTCCTGATCGCTACGGTCATTCCCGTTCCCGGGCGGGAAGGCACTTTCATCGCGATCTACTACGAAGTTCTTTCAAGCGGGAACGCCGAAGCTGTGCGGCTGGGTCTGGCCTATATCTATCCCATCGTGTTCCTGGCCCCGGCGCTGATCGTGATTTCCGTGTTCAACGCGATCCTGAGCGCCAAGGGTGACTTCACCACCTTCGGCATCGTTCAGGTGGTGGCGTTTTTCGCCAACCTGATTCTCGATCCCATCCTCGTCTTCGGCGGTACGCCCTTCAGCCTCTATGGCCTCAATGTCGACCTGCCGAACTTCCTGCCCGAGCTGGGCGTCGCCGGTCTGGCCTGGGCCACGGTGATCACCCAGCTTGCCGGTGCCGTCGTCGTCATGATTGTCGCCTTGCGCACCGGTATTTTCGGCGGTCTGAAGCTGCGCGAGTTCATCCCGTTCTGGCCGCTGCTGAGCCAGGTCATCGGCCAGGGGGTCCCGGCTGCCGTCAACATGCTGCTGATCGCCGGCGGCTTCATCTCCATCCAGTTCTTTGTGCCTGAAATCGCCAAGCAGGCCGGCAGTGTGCTTCTGGAAACCATGAACCCGGCGGAGGCCGGTGAGGCTGCCGTTAACGGGTACATGAACGCCGCCCGGATCGAACAGCTGCTCTTGTTGCCTGTAATCGGACTGGAGCTGGCGCTGATCTCGATCGTCGGCAACAATCTTGGCGCCCGCAAGGAAGAGCGCATCTGGCGCGCTTACCGATTGGCGATGATCAGCGCTCTGGTTGTCACCATCGTCGGCATGATCATCCAGTTCGCCGGTCACAGTCTGTTCCCATCGTGGATCAACGAGTCCGACGAGACGCTGCGGGTGTCCTCGGGCATGCTGTCGATCTCGGCCTTCCTGTTGCCGGCCTTCGCGCTGGTGTTCATGAATTCCGGCACGCTGCAGGGGATGAAACGCCCGCTGTTCGCCATGATCATCAACTCCGTGCGCCTCGTGGTCGGTCCGTTCGTGGTCTACCTGGTGATTTCGCAGATCGCGCCCGGTAACCTGTTCGCCTTCTGGGTTGGCTACGGTGCCGTTGCCTGGGGCTGTGGCGTCTTCGCAGTGTGGTATACTCCCGGGCGTATGAGACGTGTCATCAGCCGGGAGTTTGCCTCTCCGGCTGCCTGACAGTCGCCGCGAGCGAGTGGAAAGCCGTATGATGGACAAACCGTTGACCGCGCCCGACCGGGATGATCTGGAGCCTCTGCTGCAGGCCGCAAAGGTCGGCATGGATGCCCCGGAGCGCTTCATCAACCGTGAAATCTCGTGGCTTGGGTTCAACGAACGGGTGCTCGCCGAGGCCCAGCGCGAGCAGCACCCGCTGCTCGAACGCCTGCGCTTTGTCGCCATTTCGGCCACCAACCTCGAAGAATTCATCATGGTGCGCTTCGCCGGCCTGAAAGCACAGGTCCGCGCCCGGATGGAAACGCTCTCGCCCGAAGGCCTGACATCGGCCCAGCAGGTGGCCATGACGGCCGCCCGGGTTCGCGACCTGCAGCTGCGGCAGCTCGAAGTCTGGCACGGCCTGCGCGACGCGCTGAAGCAGAGTGACATCCACGTCATCGAGCGCAGCGAGCTGACCGACAGCGAGCTCCAGCACCTCGAAGGAACCTTCGAAACCGAATGGCTGCCGGTGCTGACGCCGATCTCGGTCGACCCGTCTCACCCCTTCCCCTTCATCCGCAATCTGGCGGTGTCGATGGTGATGGAACTGACGCGGCAGAGCGACAACCGCCGCTTTACCGGCCTGCTGATGATCCCCTCGGACATGCCCGGGTTCATCCGCCTGCCCCGCAACGCGCAGGGTCATTCGCGCATCGTCCCGGCCGCGGAAGTCCTGCACCACTATCTCGAGCGGTTGTTCCCCGGCTTTACCGTGGAAAACCCCGGTTTCTTCCAGCTGTTCCGCGATAGCGACATCGAACTTGCCGAAGAAGCTGAAGACCTCGTGCGCCTGTTCGAAACCGCGCTAAAGCGGCGCACGCGCGGCGACTCGGTTTCGATCAACATTGACGATCGTGTGCCCGACCATCTGGTTGCGGCCTTGCTCGATGAATTCGGGCTGGCCCCGGAGGACTGCGTGCGCATGGGTGGCGAAATTAACCTCGCCCAGCTCAGCGAAATCTGCGACATCAACCGCCCGGAGCTGAAGTTCCAGCCCTATGATCCGCGCTACCCCGAGCGCGTGCGGGACTTCGACGGCGACTGCTTCGCCGCCATCCGTGCCAAGGATTTCGTGATCCACCACCCCTTCGAGAGCTTCGATGTGGTGGTCCGCTTCCTCAATCAGGCTGCCAATGACCCCGACGTGGTCGCCATTAAGCAGACGCTGTACCGCACCTCGATCGACAGCCCGATCATCTCCGCCCTCAAGCACGCCGCCGAAGCGGGAAAGTCAGTCACCGCGCTGGTCGAGCTCAAGGCCCGCTTCGACGAAGAAGCCAACATCCGCTGGGCCCGAGATATGGAGCGCGCCGGGGTGCAGGTGGTCTATGGCTTCCTCGACCTGAAAACCCACGCCAAGGTAAGCCTCGTTGCCCGGCGGGAAAGCGGTGGCTTGCGCACCTACTGCCACTTCGGCACCGGCAACTATCACCCGATCACAGCACGGATCTATACCGACCTGTCCTACTTCACCGACGATGTCGAATTCGCGCAGGACGCCGGGCGGCTGTTCAACTACATGACCTCCTACGCCGAGCCGACCAAGATGAACAGGATTTCGCTGGCCCCGCTGAACATGCGCGAAACCCTGATGGACGCGATCGAAGACGAAACCCGCGCCGCACAGCAAGGCAAGCCCGCCGGCATCTGGGCCAAGATGAACTCGCTCGTTGATCCGGAGATCATCGACGCCCTCTACCGCGCCTCACAGGCTGGGGTGAAGATCGAGCTGGTGGTACGCGGCATCTGCTGCCTGCGCCCGGGGATTGCGGGGCTGTCGGAGAACATCACGGTAACCTCCATCATCGGCCGCTTCCTCGAACACTCGCGCATCTGCTGCTTCGCCAACGGCGCCACTCTGCCCTCGCGGCAGGCCCGGGTGTTCATCTCCTCGGCCGACTGGATGCCACGAAACATCAACCGGCGCGTCGAAACCCTGATCCCCATTCTCAATGAAACTGTTCACCAGCAGATCCTCGACGAGATCATGGTGACCAACCTGCGCGATACCGCCAACACATGGATTCTGCAGCCCGACGGCAGCTATATCCACCGTTCAATCGAGGCCTCGGAGTTGATTTCCAGTCACCAGTACTTCATGGAGAACCCAAGCCTGTCCGGCCGGGGCCGCGCGCGCGGCGGCGGCAAGGGGAAGGGCAAAGGCAAGAATAAGTCCAAGGCCCAGGCAAAGTCCGGGGTTGGTGGCGCTTAAGCCGGGGACTCAGGAGATTAAGTGCGTATAGCGGAACACCATGACGTCCCGCCCTTAGGCGTGTTGGACATCGGCTCCAACACGGTCCGCCTGGTCCTCTTTCGAAAGCAGAGCACCGACCTCGAACCCGCATGGGCGAACTGGCGCGAAGTCTTCAACATGCGCGAGCCCTGCCGCCTCGGCGAAGGGCTGGCGGCCACCGGCGAGATGAAGCCGGCGAACCTCGCCCACGCCTTCCGCGCGATCCGCGATTTCCGCCGCGCCCTCGCCGAAAGCGCGCCGGACGCTTACATCGACGTGCTCGCCACCGCCGCTGTGCGCGATGCCAGCAACGCCAACCGGCTGATCGACCTCATCGACCGGGCCTTTGGCGCGCCGCCCCGGGTTTTGTCGGGCGACGAAGAAGCCCGCTACGCTACGCTCGGTGTGCTCTACGGACGAGAGCACGCGCGCGGCCTGTTCGCCGATCTCGGCGGAGGTTCGCTCGAACTCAGCCTTGGTGAAGATGGCGCCATGACCTCCGTGCCTCTGGGTGTGCTGCGCCTGCTCGAGCAGTCGCGCGGCAAGCACGGCCGCGCCCGGACCATCATCCGGGAAGCCCTCAAACCGGTCAGGTTCATCCGAGAAAGCGAGAGCGAGACCCTGCATCTGGTCGGGGGGTCGTGGCGGGCCATGGGAATGCTTCACCGCCTGCTCCAGCGCGAACCCCTGCCGCAGCTGATCGAGGGTTACGCGCTCAAGGCACGCAAGACCCGCCACTTTGCCGGCCGCATTGTCCGGGAGAAACCCGACCGTCTGCGGCCCTATCTGCGCCGCTCGGACCGGGCCGATACCCTGCCCTATGCGGCGCTGGTGCTGCGCCGCCTGATCAAGCAGAGCGGGGTTTCACGCGTGCGGTTCTCGCAGTACGGGATCCGCGAAGGCCTGCTGGTGGACTGGGTGCGGCAGGAGCGCTTCAGCGCGCCCGTCAATGACCGCCAGTTTACGCTCAATCTTGACGAACCCCCCACCTAGCTTTGAGGCTCCATAGACCCTGACGCAGGGTCTCAGTTGCCGAGCAGGCCCCCCAGCCCGATGGCGTTTAGGCCGTCCTCAACCGCGCGATTTGCCTCGTCCTGCAAGCGCTCCTCGAGCTGTCTGCGGGCCTCCAGCGCTTGTTGCTGGGCGGCCTCGATCTCGGCCCTTGCGCGGGCCTCGATGGCTTGCTGCTGCGCCTGCAGCTGGGCGTAGGCCTCCGCCGCCTGCTGCTCGACGATGGCGCGCTGGCGGGCGGCCTCCTCGCTGAGCTGGCGCGCGATGCGCTCGCGCTCGTCGATCACCGCCTGTTCGATTTGCTGCTCAAAGGCCTGCGCTTCGCTGAGGATGCGCGTAGCCTCAGCGTCGATATAGGCCCGCGCTTCGGCCTCAAGCGAGGCCACAGACGCGCCTTCGGGCAAGTACTGGTCCAAATCCCACAGCCCGGCGATGGTGGACAGGATGTCAGGATTGCCTTTGAGCCAGTCGAGCAGCGCCGGGCCATCGATGGTCAGCTCGGGCTGATCCCACGAGCCGACGATCCGCAGCGGCACCACAAGCGAGCCGTCCTGCACGTCGATGGTCAGGCCGTAGTCCAGCCGCTGCCTGGCCAGATCGATATCCCCCCGACCGCGGATCGACAGGGCTTCGGTGTTGGCGAGAAAGTCCTCGTGCCGGAGTACGCCGTTCTGGATGGTCCCGGTCGCCGCAAGGCGCTGCAAAATGGTGCTGAACTGCTCGCCGATGAAGAAATTGTTGGCCGCCGAGCTCTGCAGCAGCGTCCCGGACCGCAAACTGTCGACCAGCCGGGGAATGTCCCAGCCCCGTATGGCCGAGGGCGCGACTTCGGTGCGGACCCCACCGACAAGGTTATTAATCCATGCCTGCGGCGTCGGCCCCTGGGTGGCGAGGCTGACGTTTGTCTGGGTCGCGCCTTCAACGAATTCGATGCCAAGAAAGTCGCGCAGGATATCCCCGGCCTGCACCGCGTCGGCCTGCAGCTGCATGTTCATCGTGGGCACGGCCCCGCGTGTATCGATCAGCACGCGGCCTCGAGCGGCGCCGCTGTAGACAGTAGTCTCATCGACCTGGGCCTGCATGATGCCGTCTTCGAGGATGAGGCTGGCGCTCGACCGGCCAAACTGGGTTATGCCAAGGTCCAGCCCCTCAAGCGACGCGGCAATCTGGGCATTGGCCTGTTTGAACGCGCTGAAATCGAAGGGCTCCGTGCCCCAGGGTGCGCCGGGATCAAGCGCCGCCTGCTGCTTGCGGTTCGCCGCTGAGCTGGCTTCGAGATTGAGGTAGGGGCCCAGGTTAAGATTGCCGCCGATGAGGCTGGCGCTGATCACTGGCACGGCGTCGAAAATGATGCTGGCCGAGCCTTGGGCGCGCTGGTCATCGAGGGTGACAACGGCATTAGAGACTGAAGCTTCGACATCGGAGATGCGCGCATTGCCCGCCAGCGTCAGCGGCCCGAGCACACCCGGTTCGAGGCCCGCAGGCACCGCGTCGAAGGTCTGCAACACGCGGCGTAGGCTAGGGATGCTGACTTCCAGCCCATCGATAGTTGCACCGGCGAAAAAGCCGTCTCCGGCTGTCAGGCGCAGGCTACCGAAACGTAAGCCCTGCGCGCCCACCGCCGCCGCCGTATTCCGGGTGCGCAGGCTCAGCACGCCATCAGCTGCCAGCGAGCCGCTGAAGCCGGTCTGCAGCCGCGTGACGCCGAATAGCTCCGGGTCTGAAGGCAATCCCAGCAATTGCCCCGCTGGCGTCCCCGTCAGCCAGCGGTTCAAGCTGGGATCGCTGAAGCTCATCGGTTCGAGGCTCTCGAAGGTTAACCGGCCTGAAGGCGAGATGATGGCCTGTACAGGCACGTTCAGCCGCGTCTCCCCGACCTGCGCAACGATCTGCGGGGCCGACAGCAACCCGGCATCAAAGTCAAAGGTCAGCCGCGCTTCGAAGGCTGGCAGCAGCCGGGGCGCGACCGGCAGCACCACGCCGATCCGGGTCAGAACATCGCTGAGGTCGGGTCCGCTGGCACTGATATGCCAGCCCAGAAAGCCCGGTTCACCGGTCGACAGATCCAGCTCGCCGAGCAGACTGGCTGTTGCGTCCGCAAATCCCAGCGTGCCGTCCACTGCCACAGCCTGTGATCTCAGNAAGCGTTCGAGGCTGGCGACTTGTCCGTCAAAGCGCAGCGGTGTGCCCTGCCAGACCGCTCGGGCGCTGAGGGTCAGTGGGCTGGTTAGGCTCTCCAGCGCGGCGTCAGCGTGAATATCGCTCAGGGCGAGCAGGGTCTCTCCCGCCGCGTCGGCNACGTGCAGACGGCTGCGCTCCAGCACCACGCCGTCCAGCCACAGCGCGCCGGGCAAGACCGCCCCGCTAGCATCCTCGTTNGTGGCACCGGCGGCAAAATCCGGCATCCCGGCAATCCCACCNTCGGGNTCGAGCTGCAGGTTGACCTCGGCCCCNCTCAGCCGCATCCGGGTCACGGTCACGTCCCCGCGCAGCAGATCCCGGGTGTTGAGCGACAGCGCTGCACCTTCGGCCCGCGCNAGCGGCGGCAGAGCCGGGTCAGTGGCTTCGATGACAAAATCACCAAGGTCAAACTTGACCTCGGGCACAGCGGCCAGCCGGATAGAGCCGTTGAGCTGCACGGACAGGCCCGTGGCGTCCTCGACCGCCGCCTCGATACGGTCGGCAAAGCGGTCGACGGGCAGCAGCGGCAAAGCCAGCACGGCGCCGACCGCCAGCACCACCAGCAGCAGCACCAGAAACGCAAAGAGTGACAGCAAACGACCCATGGTCAGAACTTTACGCCCGCGCTAGGGCAGATTTGCGACACCTACCAGGAACCGGTGTTTTCCATGCTGGCCCAGGGTTCGGCCGGGGCCTGCGCCTCGCCTTCCTGCAACAGCTCCACAGAGATCCCGTCCGGAGAGCGGACAAAGGCCATGCGGCCGTCCCGAGGGGGCCGGTTGATGGTGTAACCCATGTCGCTCAGGTGCTGACACAGCGCGTAAATATCGGCGGTTTCATAGGCCAGATGGCCGAAATTGCGCCCACCCTGATAATCCTCGGGATCCCAGTTATAGGTCAGCTCGATCGGACATTCTTCCTGCCCCTCGGGCGCGAGGAAGACGAGGGTAAAGCGCCCGCCTTCGTTCTCGTAGCGGCGGGTTTCCTTGAGGCCGAGGCCGTCGCAGTAGAAGCGCTTGCTCTCTTCGATATCCCGGACCCGAACCATGGTGTGTAGGTAGCGCATGGGGAGTGCTCCTGTCTCAGTGTCTGTGGTTGTCACAAACCTACACCGGCTCGCCGGGAATGCTGCAAAAAAAAGGGCCCTGCTGGTTGGAGATGGTTATCCAGCAGGGCCTAGTGTCGCTGCTCAGTTGGGGTGCGAGCGGCGAGGGGTATGGAGAAGAGGCTGAAAAAGCCCTGATCGCGGGCGTCCTTCCTCGACTTCGGGTCGTCTAAGCGACTGCCATGGGCAACCGCTGTTCCTTGGCCATCGTGACCATCTTCTGCTGCAGCTTCTCGAAGGCACGGACTTCGATCTGCCGCACTCGCTCACGCGAGATATTGTAGACCTTTGCCAGGTCTTCGAGCGTGGTTGGGTCCTCGGCCAACCGGCGCTCCGTGATGATGTGCTTCTCACGCTCGTTGAGGTCGGCCATGGCCTCCTCCAGCAGCGCGTGACGCTTTGCAAACTCGTCGCTTTCAACCAGCGCCGCTTCCTGGCTGGTCTGGTCATCATCGACGAGCCAGTCCTGCCATTCTCCCTCACTGTCGGCACGCAGCGGCGCATTCAGCGAGTGGTCGGCGCCGGCCATCCGGCGGTTCATGTTCACCACCTCTTCCTCGGGGACGTCGAGGTGGTCGGCGATCTTCTTCACGTGCTCAGGCGAGAGGTCACCATCGTCGATGGCCTGCATCTGCCCCTTGAGCTTGCGCAGGTTGAAGAACAACTTCTTCTGCGCCGCGGTTGTGCCCATCTTCACCAGCGACCATGACCGCAGGATGTACTCCTGGATCGAGGCGCGGATCCACCACATGGCGTAGGTCGCCAGACGGAAGCCCTTGTCGGCGTCGAACCGCTTGACCGCCTGCATCATGCCGACGTTGCCCTCGGAAATGAGATCCGACACGGGCAGGCCGTAGCCGCGGTATCCCATAGCGATCTTCGCGACGAGGCGAAGGTGGGATGTGACCATCTTGTGCGCCGCCTGGGTATCCTCCCGGTCGGCCCACGCCTTGGCCAGCATGAATTCTTCGTCGGCCGACAGCATCGGAAACTTGCGGATTTCGTCGAGGTAGCGGGAAAGGTTGCCCTCCCCGGTCAAACTCGGGATCGATGCGACGTTAGCCATGGTTCATCTCCTTCTGCAGTTCCGCGTCGGCCCTAGGTGGTGGACTGTGGCACTTCTGACACGGACGTATAATTTTTCGCGCTGTACGCGCTTTTCTTATTGTTAACAAAAGCATGGATGGCGGCGATTTCAAGACCCCCAACCCCAAAAGTGTGCCCAAAATGCACTAATTTTCGCTCACAGGCGCGTTACACCGTAAATATACCGGAACAAAACAAGAAAATAGATCAGCTTAATGCGTCGATCAGGTTTTTCATGTCGTCTGGAATCTCGCTTTCAAAGCGAATGAACAATTTTTCGATCGGGTGAACGAATCCGAGAACTGCGGCATGAAGGGCCTGACGCGGGAAATCAGCGATGATTTGCTGCTGTTTGTCGTCGAAGCGGGCCCGCCGCGCGGGTGAGGCCCGGCCATAGAGTGGATCGCCCAGCAGCGAATGGCCGATGGCGCTCATGTGCACCCGGATCTGATGCGTGCGCCCGGTTTCGAGCGTGCAGGCGACCAGCGCCGCCCCCAGCCCCAGATGCCGTAGCACCCGATAGTGGGTCACAGCCTCCTTCCCGTGCTTCAGGTCGACGGCCATCTTCTTCCGGTTCATGCGGTCACGGCCGATCGCGCCTTCGACCACGCCTTCGGTCGGGCTGGGCGCGCCCCACAGCACGGCCTGATAGACCCGTTCCAGATCGTGGGACGCGAACAGCGCAGACAGCCCTTCGTGCGCAGCCTGATGCTTGGCGACCACCATCGCCCCGCTGGTATCCTTGTCGAGCCGGTGCACGATGCCCGGCCGGCGCTCGCCGCCGATGCCCAGCAGGCTGTCGCCGCAGTGATGCAGCAGGGCGTTGACCAGCGTACCATCCGGGTGACCGGGCGCGGGGTGGACCACCATNCCNGCGGCTTTGTTGATGATGATCAGGTGCTCGTCCTCGAACAGGATATCGAGCGGCAGGTCCTGNGCCACCAGCTCGACCGCAACAGCGGCGGGCACGCTCATCACCACCACACCATCGTCGGCCCGNATGCGATGCGCCGGCGCCNTGACCACGGCGCCATCGATACGCACCGCCCCCTGAACGATCAGCGCCTTGATCCGCGATCGGCTGATGTCAGGGAAGTGCTTGGCAAGCAGGTGATCGAGGCGCTTGCCCCGCTCTTCCTCGGCCACGCGCAGCGACAGTTTCTCGCTATCGTCAAAGTCTTCCATGGGTTAGACGTCTTCCATGCAGCGTCACTTGGGTCTCTGGCTTAACGATGAACTTCGCCTCCGACAACGTTGTAGGGACAAGCCCTGCCCTGCTTCAGGCTCTTGCCGATATCAATGACCGGCCGCTGCCGTCCTACGGTGGCGACCCCTACACGGACGAGGTCGAGGCGCTGTGCCGTGAGATTTTCGAGCACGACAGCCTGCGCACCCTGCTGGTGGCGACAGGCACGGGCGCCAACGCCCTCGCCCTGTCGGCCCTCACCCCGCCTTGGGGCGCGATTTACTGCCACAGCGTTTCGCACATCGCCGTTGATGAAGCCAATGCGGTTGAAGCCGCCAGCGGCGGCTCGCGGCTGATGACCATCGAAGGCGAGCACGCCAAGATCGACCCCGACCAGCTGCGCGCCACCATCTATGGCAAAGGGATCGTGCACCACCCCCAGCCCTCGACCCTGTCGATCACGCAGATGAACGAGCGCGGGGCGACCTACAGCCTCGCCGAGCTCGAGGCTCTGACCGCCATCGCCGCTGAACACGGGCTGCGCGTCCATATGGATGGCGCACGCTTTTCCAATGCCATCGCGGGCTTGAACTGCTCGCCGGCAGATATGACCTGGCGGCTGGGCGTGGACGTGCTGGTATTCGGTGCGACCAAGAACGGCGCGCTGGCCGGTGAAATTGTGGTGTGTTTCGACCCTGCCCTCGCGGACGAGCTGGGATTCCGGCGAAAGAGGGCCGGGCAGCTGTTTTCCAAGATGCGCACGCTGTCGGCGCCGCTCGCGGCCTATCTGCGTGATGAGCTTTGGCTGAACAACGCCCGCCACGCCAACGCCATGGCCGCCCGGCTGGCCGAAGGACTGGCTGGGGTCAATGGGGCGCACTTGCTGCGCCAGCCCGACGGCAATCAAATGTTCCTGACCATGGATCCCGGTCTGGCGGGCCGTCTGCGCGCCGCCGGGGCCGAGTTCGACGACTGGCCCGAGGTTGGCCCCGACGTGGTGCGGCTGGTTACAGCCTTCAACACCCGCGAAGAAGACGTCGAGACGTTCCTGAGCTTGGCCACAGCGAGCTGAAGCGCACAACCTGATCAAAGGGGTTGATGCGGCACGATTGGCGGTCCTTAAGCACTCAAAAAGATGTCAGTAATTCAAGGAGAGAGTCACTAGACAGCTGGCTGGCTGAAAAGTCACCCCGCACGAGGAAATCATAGACAGCGGCATCGCTTGACCCCTCTGTGCTGGACACGCGCACGCCTTCCGTCTCATCCGACAAACTATAATTCAGGTGAGGCAGATAGATCTTATCGTGTAGCAGGTTCAGCTCATAGATCTGTACAGAGCCGCCGGAGGTCCCAACCGAACCACTGAAGCGAACAACATCGGCGCTGGTGTCAGTCCCAAGCCGGATGGCCGCTGTGCCCCCATCCGCCAGGCTGTCACCAAAGGTTAGATCATCAACGTCCGTTGATCCCCAGTGATCCAGGTCCCCGGCCTGTGCCGCATTCTTGCCGATCGATACCAGATTGTCCCCCGCCCAGTTCATGTACAACTTGAGAGAACCACCAGCACTCCCGGCGTTATCGCCAATCGTAAGATGGTCTCTGCCATGACCATCGAGGTATCTGAATGTCCCGCCGTCCGACGCAAGGTTATCTCCGATGTTCACGACGTGGTCGCCATCGCGCTCCATGTCCAGCCTTGCCGTCCCACCGTGTGAAGCAAGGTTATCACCGATCTGAATCGTCTCGCTACCCACACCGTCATTGAGAGTTAGCTTGCCGCCGTAGTTAGCAACATGACTACCCAGAGCAACGAGGTTGTCGCCGCCGCTCAGGTCCAGAGTCGCGACTTGCCCCGCTCCTCCTGCGAGGTCATTCAGTGGGCTTGCGGCGCTGGGGCTTTCAGACGCATAGCCAATGAAATCGTCCGCCATGCCGCCGGTAATCGCGACGGTGGAGTCGGCCGGGACATCCGACCCGCCGATGAGCAGGTTCCCCGTCACCTCGAGCGTCGTCGTTCCGGTCATGCCGTCTGCATCTGTCGCTAGCACGGTCAGAGTTCCAGTGTTCACCGTCCAAGTGGCGCCACTGTCGCCTCGCGTGACCCCGTCGTATGTCCCGGACAGTGTGCCTGAGGGCGTTGGCGCAGACAGGCTCAGCCCCGACACACCCGAGATCGAAACACTCGGCGTCGTGCCATCCGGATCAACGATGGAAACAAAGTCCGACAAGGGCATACCGCCCAACGTTCCGGTCCCGTCACCCATATCGCCGGGGACCACCACCATGTCCTTGAGCCGCGTCACTGTCGGGCTCCGCTCAACCACGTCCAGAACCTTGATGGTCAGAGTTTGCTGAAAGGTCAGCCCCCCGGTATCCTTGGCCTCGATGGTGATGGAGTAGGACGACTGTGTTTCGAAGTCGGGCTGGCTGACAAAACTCAGCTCCTGCGTCGCCGCATTGATGGCGAACGCGCGGTGGTCGTCGTTCAACGATGTCGGAAGGATAGAGAACTCCATTTTATCGCTGCTGGTTGAGTCGTCGGTTGCCGACAGCCGCCCGACAACCAGAGAGCTGGCGTCTTCCGCAATCGTGAAGGTTGAGAGGCTTATATCGGTTGGTGCTTCATTCTTGGGGGGCGCGGGTTTGTCGTCTTCGCCGGTCAGCTTGGTGGTGCCCAGACCAGCGCCGGCCCCGATCCCAAGGTCAGTCAGCAGCGCGTCGTCATCCTCGTCTTCGTTCTCCTTTTCGTCCTTGGCGTCCCCCTCTCCGGCATCGTTGGGATCGCCGGCCTTGGGCTTGTTCTGCGGCTCATAGCTTTCTTCGACCTGCTCCGATGTTTCCTTGATCTTCACCACGGCGGCTTCGATGACATTGGGGTCGGCCCCGGAGTCCTTGACCTTCTCCTCTATGAAATCCAGCGAAGCTTGCGCATCGTACAGGTCGACGCCGTTCTCACTCAGTTCCTCGACCAGTTCCTCGATCAGCTCGGAACAGTCCGTTCCTTCCAGACAGCCCTCAAGAATGGCTTCCTCGAACTGCTCGGTCTTGTAAGCAGCGACGAAGGTCGAGTAGATCTCCGGCTCGCTGAACAGCACCCGAACACTCTGGAAGCTCTCGCCCATCCCCTTCTGCTGGCCTTGGACAACTCCGCCCTCCTCAATGGTAAAGGCGAGAAAGTTGGCGTTGGGATTGTCCGCATCGGCCGAGGCAAGGGTCTGACCATCGCGGGTAATCGAGAAACCACCGTCGAAGACACCGGCCTGCACCTCGCCATCGGGCTCAACGAACAGCACAATTTCGGTACCGCGTGCGGCTGCCACCCCCACCGGGGTCGCGATTTCATAGGACTCGCTGCTCATGTCCCCGGAGACGAACTTGACCAGACCCGAGACGATATTGACCGACATTTTCCCCTGATTGGTCCCGGGGTCATAGATGTACTCGTCGAGGATCAGATCGCTGTTCGGCCCCATGGAGATAACGGTTCCGTCGAGGAACTCGATGGTAACCGCACCATCTGCGTAGGAACTCAGCATTTCATTGGAAATCGCCTGCTGTCCTTCGGCGACCTCACCAAACAGTTCCCCGTAGTAGAGGCGGTCAATCTGGTTCTGCGCCTCGAAGAAAATGCCAATGGGCTGCTCGCCCTCGTTGAGCACTTGCTGTAGGTCGAGGGGCACCAGCGAGTCCTGCCCCTGCGAAGGCTTCGCAAGGGCCAGCAGGCCTGCGGCGAGACTGCCCAAGCCGACCAGAGGCCCGGAGGCGCGCCGAACTTTCGACAGGTCCAGTCCAGCGCCTGACCGTGGCTGGCGCAAATGCATGGACCATCGCTATCATGTTTATTTAACTGAACAAGGGCCTTAACGTTATAACGCTAATGGAGACGACCTTTGTCGGTCAGATAGTCCTCGGCCTCCATGACCATACCGCGTTTGATCAGGTCGGGATCGACGGCGAAGTAACGGCCAAGCTCATAGCGGGCCATGGCCTGATAAAGGTACTGCGCCCGAGTGTAGTGGAGCAGTCCTTCCTCATCGAACAGCCCCAGATCCTGATCGATCGACCACGCGCCAACGGCCTTAGCGAGCGTGGTGGCGTAGAGCAGGCTGTCGTTGAAGCCCTTGGGGCAGTACAGCACGGGGGTCGCGCACGACGAGGTCTGGGTTCGGTAGAAATCAGCACCGGGCTGGGTTTCGGTATAGGCGACGGTCTTGCCGTCCATCAGCCCCCGGGTCCACGACTTGGGGATCTGGCTGGCGCCCGAGCGCGGGCAGTAGCTCAGCGTACCGATGCAGTCACTGGGCGGGGCGTAACGCAGCGCCAGCTCGCGGGTGGTGATCAGCTCGTGCTTGAAGCGGTAGTTGCGCATTAGCCGGGCAAAGGCGCGCGCTGAATAGACCGGATCGGCGAAGATGGCGTGACCCGACTTGTCCTGCCCGATCTGCCCCTTCCACTGCTGGTCCTTTGGGGTTTTGACGCACCAATAGTTGTTCTGACGGATGCAACGACGACCGGGGGCGTGCAACTCCTCCGAGGTCATCTCCAGCGATTCCCACTGCTGCCCGGACTGGCGGTAAAGGCCGTAGGGGCGCACCTTGGTAAAGGCATAGGCGCGCTCAGCACTGACGGTCTCGATCACGGGTTCAGGCGCAGGCTCCTGCTGATCGATCAGAGAACAGGCAGCAAGGCTGGTCAGAAAGGCAAGAAGCAGGATCTTCAGCGGACCACCGCGAAACCTTGGGCCGATTAAATTCAAGGCCTGACTCCCGTCGAACTGCAAAGCGCCCCTTTTAAAAACCCGTGGGGGCAACCTCGTCATCGGTCCTCCTATCCGCGCCAGAGACGGACACCAGACCGTGATCAAATCAATAAAAAGGGCACTGTCGCACCCGAATCATGTACAAACACAGTATATTACATGATTCTGAAAGTGAACTGCTTTTCCTATGCCTCTGAATTATTGCCTTTTTGCGTCAGGAACAAGATCAAGACTCGATCATGGCTGCTGAGTCGCCGCGTCTTGCCGTCATCGGCACCGGTATCGCCGGGCTGACCGCCGCGCGTCTGTGGCAGGACCGCGGCCTGTCCGTTCGCCTGTTCGACAAGGGTCGGAACATCGGCGGGCGCTGCGCGACGCGGCGGCGGGACGAGCTTGCCTTCGACCACGGCGTACCGGCCATCGCGGCGACCGACAGCGACTTCCGCTGGGCCATGCGCCGTTGGATGATGGGCGCGGCGCTGCAGCGCTGGCAGGGCAGCATGCAAGGCTTTCCCGAGGGCCTTCGGCTGTTCACTGGAACCCCGGATATGAATGCGATCCCGGCACGGCTGGGCGCTGGCCTTGATATCGCACAGCGGGTCGAGGTTGCCCGTGTCGAACGCGAACCCGGTGGCGGTTGGCACTTGCACGACACAGAAGGCGCGGCGCTGGGCAGTTTCGGCGCCGTCCTGCTGACCTGCCCCCCGGCGCAGGCACAGCGCCTGCTCCAACCCGGCCTGAACGCGGGCTGGGTCGACCCATCGTGGTTTGACCGGCCCGTACAGATGCGTGCCGTCTGGACGGTGATGGCCGCCTTCGAAAGCCGGGTTGCCTCTGCCCACGACGCCATGGTGCTGGATGGAGAACCGCTGGAGTTCGCCCTGCGCAACAGCAGCAAGCCCGAACGGACCGGGGGACAGGAAAGCTGGGTTCTGCATGCCGCGCCGGACATCACCGAGCAGTTTCTCGACCACCCTAAGGAAGCCGTTGTCGAAGACTTTCTGGCAGCGCTGGCCTATCACCTCGACACCAGCCTGCCCCGGGTGATTTTCGCCCGCGCTCACCGCTGGCTCTACGCCCGGGCTGAAGCTACGTATACCCTGAACCCGAACGAGACAGCGACAACCGAGCCCAGCCTGTTCGACCCGGAAACCGGGCTGGGGCTTGCCGGGGACTGGCTCAGTCCGCCGGCCTCGCCCTTCCTCGGCGTACAGTCGGCGTGGCTCTCGGGACGGAATATGGGGCAGCGGCTCAGGGCTTGGGCACGGTCACGCTGATCGGCGGTGGCGGCGAGGTCGGGCTGTCAGGCCTCAACCGTTGCCGCTGAACCGAGCCTCGATCGCCGAAGCCAGCGTTTCAGAAGGGGTACCGCTGCGGAAGCTCTCGACCACGCGGTGTTCAGCGTCGGTCAGGAAGATCAGCGACGTGTGGTCCATCAGATAATCGCTGAAGGCGTCGTCGTCGTGCCGCGCTGCGTAGACAGCCCAGTCAGCCTTGACCGCCTCGACCGCTTCTGGGGAACCGGTGAACCCGGTCAGATCGCCGGAAAACAGCGCCGTATAGGCCGCGAGGGCCTCTGGCGTATCGCGGGCTGGGTCGATGCTGACAAAGACCAGCGCTTCGTCGACGGCGGTCTGCTCGGCAGCCACAACCATGTCGAGCAGGCTTGTCGGGCAGATATCAGGGCAGGCCGTATAGCCGAAGGTGACCAGCATGGGCCGTCCGGCAAAGGCCTTGGCCGTATCCACCGGCACACCGGCATCACTGATCAGGTTAAAGTCGCCCCCGATTTGCAGGGGCTGGGTGGGTGGCGGCGGGGCCTGAAAAGCCCAGAGGGCGATCCCCGCCAGCACCAAAGCGAGGGACAGGAGTCCCACCGCAGGCCGAAGCGCTTTCATGGTAAAGCCACGGGTCCGTAGGGACTGGCGGCCTTACTCTTCGTCTTCGTCGAAATCGTCGTCGTCATCGTACATGGTGGGGCCGCTGTCCTGACCCTTGGCGTCGGGATCGCGGTCTACCAGTTCGATAAAGGCCATGGGCGCCATATCGCCGTAACGGAAGCCGGCCTTGAGAACGCGGGTGTAACCACCGTCGCGGTTCTCGTAACGGGCCGCCAGTTCGTCGAACAGCTTACCGGCCATGGCCACATCGTTGTGCAGCTGGGACAGCGCCTGACGGCGTGCAGCCAGCGTGCCCTTCTTGCCCAGAGTGATCAGGCGGTCAACATAACGCCGCAGATCCTTGGCTTTAGGCAGGGTGGTTTTGATTTGTTCGTGCTTGATCAGCGCCGCCGCCATATTGGCAAACATGGACTTACGGTGGGTGCTGGTCCGGTTGAGCTTACGCCCCGACATGCGATGCCGCATGGTACAACTCCTTAACGATGCGTTGTTGGCGCTTGTGCGCCGCCCGGGTGCCTCAGGTTCGAGACCCCATGGTTTTCCAGTTTAGTGGCCTGCATTCTGCCCGATATCGCCGCGAGCGGCCCGACGGGTGGGGGTGCAGACGCCCCCCTTTTTTTGTCTTCCTGCTGCTGACAGTGGTGGTGCCTTAGAAAGGCTCCTCCAGCCGCTTGGCGAGGTCTTCGATGTTCTCCGGCGGCCAGTTCGGGATCTCCATGCCCAGGTGCAGACCCATCTGCAGCAGGACTTCCTTGATCTCGTTCAGCGACTTCCGGCCAAAGTTCGGCGTGCGCAGCATTTCTGCTTCGGTCTTCTGCACCAGATCGCCGATGTAGACGATGTTGTCGTTCTTCAGGCAGTTCGCCGAGCGGACCGACAGTTCCAGCTCGTCGACCTTGCGCAGCAGGTTGCGGTTGAACGGCAGCGCGTTCTCTTCAGGCTGCTGGGCCACGTTCTGGCTCGGCTCTTCAAAGTTGATGAACAGCTGCAGCTGATCCTGGAGGACCCGCGCGGCCAGCGCCAGCGCGTCTTCCGGGTTCACCGCCCCGTTTGTCTCAACCTGCATGGTGAGCTTGTCGTAATCAGTCTGCTGACCGACACGGGTGTTCTCGACCTGGTAGGAAACCGTGCTGATTGGCGAAAACAGGCTGTCGACCGGGATCAGACCGATCGGCGCGTCTTCGGGCCGGTTGGCCGCAGCCGGGCGATAGCCCTTGCCGTGGTCAACGGTGATTTCCATGGACAGAACCGCGCCATCATCGAGCGTACAGATCACCAGATCCGGGTTCATGATCTCGAGGTCAGCGCCTCCGTCGATCATGCCGGCGGTAATCTCGCCCGGGCCCTGACCGCGCAGGCGGAATTTCTTCGCGCCGTCAGCGTGCAGCTTCAGCGCCAGCGCCTTGACGTTCAGGATGATATCGGTGACGTCCTCACGGACACCAGCGATCGACGAAAACTCGTGCAGGACACCGTCGATCTGGATCGCCGTTACGGCGGCACCGCGGAGCGATGACAGCAGGACCCGGCGCAGGGCATTACCCAGCGTACGACCGAAGCCTCGTTCAAGCGGTTCTGCGACTACGGTTGCCTGGCGCAGCGGCTCATCCCCGGGGGTGACATCAAGAGCCGTTGGCTTAATCAGGTCCGTCCAGTTGCTCTGCATGCGGCAGTTACCTCT
>PAGB01000057.1 GCA_002711265.1 Rhodospirillaceae bacterium | reverse complement strand
AGATCACTTTTGTCCCCGGGGCCGATACACCTAGCATGGGAGCTGCCTCTGTCAGAGCCGAGGTTTTGTTACGCGGCGCCCACCTGACTTTGTCGGGCCGCAGGTGGACTTACCGATCGACGGTCGTCTGGCTCGCTCCGTTACCGCTGACGCCGCTCTGCACGCCGCGCCGAGACCAAGAGACCCGCCGTGTCTGTCACTGACCAGAAAGCCGCCCTGCGCGAAGGGCTGATCCGGGCCCGTCCCTCGGTTGGTCCCAGCGATCAAGCCTATGATTTCATGGCCGAGGCTGTGCGCGCGCTGATGCCCGAGGGCGGCTGCAGGCTCGCGGCCTATCTGCCCATTCGGCGGGAACTGGACCCCCTGCCCATTGCTGAGCGACTGGGCCACTATCCCATCGCCCTGCCCCGCACCCCGCAGACACCCGGGCCACTGGACTTCCGGCTTTGGTCCCCGGGACAGCCCCTCGACGAAGGCCGGTTCAAGACCCGTGAACCCGCCGTCGACGCCCCTATCCTTGTCGATGAGCGCATCCTGATGCTGCTGCCGCTAGTCGGATTCGACAGCCGCTGCTATCGCCTGGGCTACGGCGGTGGTTTCTACGACCGCAGCCTGGCGCAGGTCCGCGCTCGCGGTCAGCAGGTGATCGCCGTCGGCCTCGCCTACGATGAGCAGCACCGGTCCGATCCGCTGCCGATCGAAGCCACCGACGAACGCCTCCACGGCGTTATCACGCCAACAACGGTTTACGGGCCGGGTAAGAACGATTAAGCGCAGGCTATGAGAACACTGATCATTGGCGACATTGTCGGCCGCACGGGCCGTAACGCGGTCTTAGAGCACCTTCCGGGGCTGATCGACCGTTTGAGCCTCGATTTCGTCATCGCCAACGGTGAGAACGCCACCCACGGGTTCGGCCTCTCCCCTGAGCACGCCACTGCACTGCTCGGAGCCGGGGTGGACTGCATCATTCTGGGCAACCACAGCTTCGACCGCAAAGAGATCATCCCGATGATGGAGAGCGATGACCGGATCCTGCGGCCGCTCAACTACCCCGCCGGCACGCCCGGACGCGGACACGGCGTTTTCACGGCGCGCAATGGGTTGCGGGTCGGCGTGGCACAGACCATCGGGCGCCTGTTCATGAACCCCGACGCCGATAACCCTTTCCTCGGCATCGATGAGGTGCTCGCCGGATGGGACGAAGAGCCAATGGCCGCGGTGTTCGTCGACAGCCACGCCGAAGCCACGTCGGAGAAAATGGCACTGGGCCACTACCTCGACGGCCGGGTTACAGCGGTAGAAGGCACCCACACCCACGTTCCCACGGCCGACGTGCAGATCCTGCCCGGTGGCACGGCCTTCCAGACCGATATCGGCATGACTGGCGACTATGATTCAGTGATTGGCATGACCAAGGAAAGCTCGATCCAACGCTTTACGCAGGTGGGCGAGCGCTCAAAATTCGGCCCGGCAGAGGGTGAGGCGACCTTCTGCGCGCTGTTCGTGGAAAGCGATGATGCGACCCGGCTTGCCGTACGCGCGGAGCCAGTGCGGCTGGGTGGCCGGTTGTCAGCGGCCCTGCCCGAGCCGGCAGCCGCCTGAGGGTTTCAGGGCCGGGGTGATGGGAGATCAGCCCTGCTGCTGCATGATCTCGGTCGCGGTCCGCTTGACCTTATCGGCGATTTCCGGGTGCTTGAGCCCGAAGTGCAGATTGGCGGCGACGAAGCCCTCTTTCGAACCACAATCAAAGCGGCGGCCGGAAAAGCGTACCCCGTGGATCGGCATCTTGCCGAGGTTGTCGGCGATTGCATCGGTCAGCTGGATTTCGCCGCCTGCGCCGCGCACGCCCTTGTCGAGATAATCGAAAATCTCCGTGGAGAGGATATAGCGCCCGGTAATGCAAAGGTTCGACGGCGCTTCGTCAGCCGATGGCTTTTCCACCATGCCGCGGATTTCCAGCCGGTTCCCAGTGGTTTTGCCGGGGTCGATGATGCCGTAGGACGAAACCCGCTCACGCGGCACTTCCTCGACCGCCAGCACAATCCCGCCGAAGTCATCGTGGGCGTCGACCAGCTGCTTCAGGCAGCCGTCGCCCCCGGCAATAGGGTCGATGATGATGTCGGGTAGCAGCACGGCGAAGGCCTCATCACGGAGCATGTGGCGGGCGCACCAGATGGCATGCCCCAGACCCAGCGGGTCCTGCTGGCGGACGTAAGCAATCTGCCCCGGCTCGGGCATGATCGAGCGCATGTTCTCGACCGTGCTGTTCTTGCCGCGATCCGCGAGGGTGTGCTCCAGCTCAAAGGAGTGATCGAAGTGATCCTCGATGGCGGCTTTGCCGCGCCCGGTGACGAAGATAAAATTCTCGATACCGGCGGCACGGGCTTCGTCGACGGCGTACTGCACCAGCGGCTTGTCCACCACGGTCAACATTTCCTTTGGCATGGCCTTGGTCGCCGGAAGGAACCGGGAACCCAGCCCACCTACCGGAAGGATTGCGGTCTTGACCGAACCTGAAGCCATGGTGTCGTCCCTTGTTGCCGTCTTGCTGGTGTTGTTCCGCGCCCAACCCACGGGTTAGTCCGGCTGCATGTGAGGTGCAAGCCTTGAGATGCAAGCCCTTGCTGCCGTGTTGATGAGGCTACGCTTGGACCGCGTAAGGTCCTTGTATGCGACTAAGGCTTGCGGTTCCGTCAATTTTGTCGGACACCGATGGCACAAAACGGCGACAATGCCGGCGAGGGGTAAATCAATTGAAAATCGTATTATCTGGCATTGCTGCGCTCGGACTGAGTCTGGCGCTGGTCGGTTGCGGCTCACCGACGATCGGGGGACAGTTTGCAGAACCGGCATACGGCTGGCAGCGAAACGGCACCTACATCCTGACCCCGACCGAGATGGAGATGGACTGTGACGGCCTGTTAGTCGAACAGGGCAAGGCCGCCAAGGCCATTGCCTATGTCGACGATGTCCGGGGTCAGCGGTTCGGCGAGAGCCTGGTGATCAGCGGCGTTGCAGCCATCTTTGGCTTGGTTCGACTGCCCGACATGGGCTTCGAAGAGCGCAAAGCGAAGGAGCAATTGATCCAGGGGGCCGAAGCCTTTAACGAGCGGCTGGTCGAACTGGGCTGTGCGCCGTCGGACATCAACGCGCTCATTGCAGAAGAAGCCAAAAAGTTCCGGGAAGCCCAGCGTGAAGCCGAAGCGGTCGCCGCGGCCGAGAACACGACAACCTTCAACGTCGGCACCAAATCCAGCGATTGAGCGGATAAGCGATGACGTCAATCAGGGCCGCGCGCAACAGGCAGCGGCCCTTTTTTGTGACCGGAGACAGGCTCCTATACGCCCGCGTCGATTGCCCTGCGCAGGTCCTAAGGCTAAAACAAGGGCCAGACTTACCACCATCGTTACGAAGAGTTCGGACCAATGGCAGGCCACAGTAAATTCAAGAACATCATGCACCGCAAGGGCGCGCAGGACGCCAAGCGCGCCAAGGTTTTCACCAAGGTCGGCCGGGAAATCACGGTCGCGGTCAAATCCAGTGGCGAGCCTGACCCGGAAAAGAACCCGCGTCTGCGCGGCGCGATTGCGGCAGCACGCGCGGTCAACATGCCCAACGACCGGATCAAGCGGGCGATCCAGTCCGCCATTGGTAGCGGAGACGGCGCTGACTTCGTGGAAATGCGCTACGAGGGCTATGGCCCGGCGGGTGTGGCCGTGATCGTGGAAGCCCTGACCGACAACAAGAACCGGACCGCAGCCGACGTGCGCTCCTACTTTAACAAGTTTGGCGGTAACCTCGGCGAAACCGGCTCGGTCTCGTTTAACTTCACCCGCGGCGGCCTGATCTCCTACCCCGCCGATGCGGCCGACGCCGAAACGGTGATGGAGGCAGCGATCGAAGCGGGTGCAGAAGACGTCGAAAGCAGCGACGACGGCCACGAAATCCTGACCGCAACGGAAGACTTCCTGAGCGTGCGTGAAGCCATGGAAGAAGCCCTCGGCGCGCCGGAAGAAGCCAAAATCGGCTGGAAACCAAACATCTCGGTGGAGCTAGACGCCGACAAGGCCTCGACCATGCTCAAGCTGATCGACACGCTGGAAGATCACGACGACGTGCAGGCGGTGTTCTATAACGCCGATATCTCAGACGAAGTAATGGAGAAGCTGGCGGAATAGGGCCCGTTCAGACGAGATCGCAAGGCTTTCGCAGGTCGTTGCGCTAGTCCTTGCGCTGACCCCGCTCATTGCGGCAACGGTCCGAACAGTAGCGGACTTCGTCCCAGACCCGGGCCCACTTCTTTCGCCAAACAAAAGGCAGCCCACAACGGGCGCAGGTCTTTTGCGGCAGGTCGGGTTTCTTGCGCATTTTGGCCATGCCTGTCTAATTGCCACGACGCCGACTTAGGTCAAGGGAACCACCATGACGCTGAATATCGCTATCGCAGGTGCCGCCGGCCGTATGGGGCGGATGCTGATCGACACCGTAACCCACCGGGGCGATGACATGCGCCTGTCCGGCGCGCTCGAGCACGACGGCTTCACGCAGCTGGGCGCCGATGCAGGCGCACTCTCCGGTGTGGGTGAACTGGGCGTGAACATTACCGCCGACCGGGCGCAGGCCTTCGCCGGGGCCGACGTCATCATCGATTTCACCCTGCCAGACGCGACCTTGCTCAACATGCAGGCCGCGCGGGAGCAGGGCGCAGCCGTGGTGCTGGGCACCACCGGGCACGACGCCGATCAGGAAGGCGTGATCCTCGGCTTTGCGACCGACGTGCCGATGATCTGGGCGGCGAACTACTCGCTCGGGGTCAACCTGCTGCTCAACCTGGTCGAGCGCGCGGCGGCGGCCCTGCCCGAAGACTTCGATATCGACATCCTCGAAATGCACCATCGGCAGAAGGTCGATGCCCCCTCCGGCACCGCTTTGGTGCTGGGCAAGGCAGCCGCCAAGGGCCGGGGCGTGGACTTTGACAAGGTCAAGCGCCTGAGCCGCGAGGGCCAGACCGGCGCCCGGCCCAGCGGCGAAATCGGCTTTGCCACGCTGCGGGGCGGCACGGTTCCGGGCGACCATCAGGTCGTGTTTGCCGGTACTGATGAGCGGATCGAGATCGGGCATCGCGCGGCAGACAGGGGCATTTTTGCCGCCGGCGCGGTGCAGGCGGCTGCGTGGCTGGCTGGCCGGGAGCCGGGGCTCTACACCATGAATGACGTGCTGGGGCTGGCCGACTAGGCTAGGCTGAGGCCTGCTGCCGCGCCTGTTTGAGCGCCTGAAACAGCCGGTCGGCCACGTCCTTGCGCTGGTCGGGGTTGAGATCACCCCCGAAAGGAATGCGGCGGTTCTCTGCGTGCAGCACCACCGGATCATCCCAGGTCGTCGGCGTGTTGATTGACACCCGGCACCCCTGCGCCGGGAAACTCTGCCGGAACAGGCGTCCGCGTTGATCACGCAGCTGCAGGCTGAGCGTGCTCGGGGTCAGGATCACCTCTTCACGGCGCCGCGCGCGGCCACCCACCACCCGATAGCCGAGGTAGAGTCCGCCGATTTCGAGACCGAGAAACCCGATCACCGGCCAGGCGCCGCTGACAAACATAGCCAGCCCGAAGCACGTGAAGAACAGCCCCAGCGCGCCTAACACAATGGCCCAGCCACGCGGCGACAGCGCCTGGTGACTTTGCAGAATTTCTCGGAACAAGATGGGCTCGGTCATAGGCCCTTAATTGCCACGACCACAACCACTGTCAAACGCCTCAGCCGCGACACATTGCGCCTAACCGTGCGAAGACCGGTCGGCGGCGGCGAGATCAGAACAGCGGCTCAACGCCCCGGTCCTCGGGCGAGCGGCAGGCAACCCCGGCCTCAAGCAGCACTCGAGATGCTTCTTCCGCGTCGGCCTCGTTGACGATCAGCCGCCGTCCCTGCACCCCTGCGATGCCGGAAAAGGCCTGGCTGGCGTCATCGAGCACGGCGTTCCAGAGCCCGGCCTCGTTCAGGCAGTGCTGGGCAAAACTGATTTCCACCGGGTTGTCGGACTGCAGGGCAACCCACATTTCGTTCTCTCCTGATCGGGGACAGCAACGGACGTGTGCGCCCGGCGCCGCTTTCCCTTTGCATAACCCTAGTCTACACAGTTCGCAAAAGCGACCACTGGTGGCGCAGGCGTGAGATTGGAGAGTTGAGTGACGGCGCAGGTTTCACGGGTTCAGGACTTTGACACCCTCGACGTGACCAAGAGCGTTCGCAGCCGGGACGTGTCGGGGGCTGTGGAGCGCCTGACTGCGCTGGTCGAAAGCGACATGGATCGCGTCAACCAGACCATCATTGCGAACATGCAGTCCGACGTCGCGCTGATCCCCCAGCTGGCGGGCTATCTGATTGCTTCGGGCGGTAAGCGGCTGCGGCCCTTGCTGACGCTGGCCTCGGCGCAGCTTTGCGGACTCACTCAGGGCGATGAAGCCATCAACCTCGCCGCGTCGGTCGAGTTTATCCATACCGCCACCCTGCTCCACGACGATGTGGTCGACGATAGCTCGCTTCGTCGGGGCACAGCATCGGCTAACGCGGTCTGGGGCAACAAGGCATCCGTGCTGGTCGGCGATTTCCTCTATTCCCGCGCCTTCCAGCTCATGGTCGCCGACCGTAACCTCGCTACGCTCAAGACCCTCGCCGACGCTTCTGCCGTGATCGCCTCCGGCGAGGTCGCGCAGCTTACCACGGCCAATGATCTGGGCACCAATCACCAGGACTATCTCGACGTGATCGAGGCCAAGACCGCCGTGCTGTTCGCTGCGGCCTGTCAGGTCGGAGCGGAAGCCGCCCGCGCGCCCGAGGCCGAAATCGAGGCCCTGCGCACCTACGGCCATAATCTCGGCATGGCATTCCAGCTGATCGACGATGCGCTCGACTACAGCGCGGATCAAGAGAAGCTGGGCAAGTCGGTCGGCGATGATTTCGCCGAAGGCAAGGTCACCCTGCCCGTGCTGCTGGCCTTCGAGCAAGGCGATGCCGACGAACAGGATTTCTGGCACCGCACAATCGAGCGGCTCGATCAGAACGACGGGGATCTCGACCGGGCAAAAGCCCTGATCGCCCGGCACGACGCGATTGACGGAACGGTTGCCGCCGCCGAGCGCTACGGGGCGCGGGCAACGGCGGCGCTGGCGAGCCTGCCGCCGCTATCGGACGGGGCGCAGGACATCCGGGAAGCGCTGGAAGATGTCATCACCTTCTGCGTCGTGCGTGGTCACTGATTACAATCGACGTTCGCCGGATCAAAGAGCGCTGCTGGTAGGGTTCGACCCTGCCAGATCGCGAATGGTCTTGAGGCCACCCGCAACCAGCGGCCGGTGCCGCCGCCGGACATGGGCGGCGAGATAGAGCGGCTGCTGGATCAGCGGCGCATCCTCCACCGCCATCAGCCCCGGAAGCTGCCGCTGCAACCCGGCAATCTGCGATTCAGGCAGATAGGCGGACCCGCCCCGCCGTCGCAGCAATTCAATCGACAGGCCCTCGTACCCAACCGTCAGCGCGCCGCGGGTCAGTTCCGGGTGCAGGTCGCGGTGGAAGCGCTCAAACAGCGGCGAGTAAGACGCGTAGATATAGCTTTCCTTGCGTACGTCCTCGAGCATGCTGGTCTCGGTCGACACCATGCGGAAGCTCATCGACGACAGCGGTTCGATATAGAGGTCGGGCGACCAAGCCGGTGAAAACAGAATCCCGATATCGATTTCCCCGGCGGAAAGATCGCGCATGATCTGGGTCGAATAGTCGACCTCGAGCTTGAGCGAAATCCGGGGCGTGCGGCGATCGTAGGCCTCGATCAGATCAAAAATCAGGGTATCCAGCAGGCTCAGCTGGGCGCTGACGTGCAGGCTCGCCTCGAAACCCTCGGCCTCGCTGACATCGCGCATGGCCCGGGCCCAGGCGTTGTACAGTTCGTGGGCGTGGGCCTGAAACCGCTCCCCGGACGGCGTCAGTCGCGCACCCGAACGCCCCCGGGTGAACAGCGGCGTGCCGAGTTGCTCCTCCAGCACGCGGATGCGGCTGCTCACGGTGGACTGGGACACGTTCAGTCGTTCAGCCGAATGGTTGAAGTTCAGCGTCTTTGTCAGATCGAGGAAAGTCTCAACGAGTTCATTGGCCAGCATGCAAGATGTCGCTTTAAATCAATCGAATTTTCCGATTGAAAACACCGGATCCTGCGACCTTTTTCTGCTCAAAATGCGGCTTCGAACCGCGTAGAACGACAGAAATTACAGCTGACATGCGGCCTGACCGATGTGTGGGTCGCCCTGAGGAGAAAATATCGTGGCTGATATCCCTGGCACGGCCCGTGTGGTTATCATCGGTGGTGGCGTCGTCGGCGTCTCGGCGCTCTACCATCTGGCGAAGGCAGGCTGGACCGACTGCGTACTGCTCGAGAAGAACGAGCTAACCTCGGGTTCGACGTGGCACGCGGCCGGGAACTGCCCGACCTTTTCAGCCTCGTGGTCGGTGATGAACATGCAGCGCTACTCGACCGAGCTCTACCGTGGGCTGGCCGAGGAAGTCGACTACCCCATGAACTACCACGTCACCGGGTCGATCCGACTGGGCCACAGCCGCAACCGCATGCTCGAATTCGAGCGCGTCATGGGCATGGGCCGCTATCAGAACATCCCCATGGAGATCTGCTCCAACGACGATCTCAAGGCGCACTACCCCTTCCTCGAAACCCACGACCTCGAAGGCGGGCTCTACGACCCGACCGACGGCGATATTGACCCCGCCCAGCTGACCCAGGCGCTGGCCAAGGGCGCGCGGCAGATGGGAGGCAAGATCCTGCGCTTCTGCCCCGCGACCGGCGCGCGGCGTGAAAACGGCGAGTGGGTGATCGAGACCGAAAAGGGCGACATCCGCTGCGAGTACGTGGTCAACGCCGCCGGCTACCGTGCGCAGGAAATCGGCCAGTGGTTCGGGCGCTACGTGCCCATGGTCGCCATGTCGCACCAGTACGTGCTGACCGAGCCGGTCGCCGAGCTGGAAGCCTGGACGGCCGAAAACGGCCGCAAGCTGCCGCTGTTGCGCGACGTCGACAGCTCCTACTACCTGCGTCAAGAAAAGACCGGCTTCAACATCGGTCCCTACGAGCGCAACTGCAAAGCCCACTGGATCACCCCGGACGACCCCATGCCCGATGATTTCTCTTTCCAGCTTTGGGCGGACGATCTCGACCGGATCGAGTGGTACGTCACCGATGCCATGGAGCGGGTGCCGCTGGTCGGCACTTCGGGCGTGTCCAAGATCATCAACGGTCCCATCCCCTACACCCCCGACGGCCTGCCGCTGATCGGCCCGATGCCGGGCGTGCCCAACGCCTTTGAAGCCTGCGTCTTCACCTTCGGCATCACCCAGGGCGGCGGTGCCGGCAAGGTGCTCGCCGAATGGATCATCGAAGGCGGGACCGAGTGGGACATGTGGTCCTGCGACCCGCGCCGCTTCACCGGCTTCGTCGATCAGGCCTATACCACCGCGAAAGGTATGGAGGTCTACGGCCACGAATACGCCATGCACTACCCCCGCCACTTCTGGCCCGCTGCCCGCGATCAGCAGCTGTCGGCGGTCGACACGCAGGTGCGGGCGCTGGGCGGCCAGATGGGCTACTACAACGGCTGGGAACGCGCGGCCTGGTTCGCGCAGGACGGCGACGATACCTCGATCGAAGCGACCGAGACGTGGGAACGCGAAGGCCCGTGGCAGAAGCGCGTTGCTGAAGAGGTCGGCGGCGTCCGGGACGATGCCGGCATCCTCGATCTGCCCGGCTTCTCCCGCTACCACGTCACGGGTGAGGGCGCGGCAGCCTGGCTGCGCACACTGGTCACCGGTGTGATCGCAAAGCCCGGCCGGATCGGCCTGCTCTACTTCGCTGACGACAGGGGTCGCACGGTTACCGAGATGTCGATCATCCGGTTTGCCGAAGACGACTTCATGCTCATCACCGCCGCGACCGCCCAGTGGCACGATCTGGCGTGGCTCGAACGCCACCTGCCAGAAGGCTCGGGGATTACCATCACCGACCGCACTGAAGACATGGGAACCTTCATCGTCGCCGGACCAAAGAGCCGCGACCACCTCGCGCCGCTCACCGACGCTGACCTGACCCAGGGCTGGCTAACCCACCAGAACGCAACCATCGCCGGCAAGAACGCGCTGCTGATCCGGGTATCCTTCACCGGGGAACTGGGCTGGGAAATCCACGCAGCGCCGGAAGACCAGCCAGCGATCTACGACGCGCTGATCAGCGCCGGGCTCAAGCCCTTCGGCATGTTCGCACTGGACAGTATGCGCATCGAAAAGGGCTACCGGGCGTGGAAGGGCGATCTTTCTACCGACTACAGCCTGCTCGAGGCCGGTCTGGACCGCTTCGTTAAACTGGAGCGCAACGACGATTTCCTCGGAAAGGAAGCGCTGGTCGCGCAGCGCGAGGCGGGTCTGGCCAAGCGCTTTGCCATGATGACCATCGACATCGGCAACTATGATGCGCCCTACATGTCGACAGTGTGGAAGGGCGACGAAATCGTCGGCGAGATCACCTCCGGCGCCATGGGCTACCGCACCAACAAGTTCGTCGCGCTGTCGGTCATCCGCACCGATTGCGGAGAACCGGGGACAGCGCTGGAGGTCGAGGTCTTCGGCGAGCGCAGGGCCGCAGTCGTGACCGGCGATGAAGCGCTTTGGGATCCACAGAACGAGAGGCTGCGCGCATGAGTGCCAAGACCATCCCGTCCAAGGCGCGCGCCGTCATTGTTGGCGGCGGTGTGTCGGGCTGTTCGGTCGCCTATCACCTCGCCAAGCTGGGGTGGAAAGACATCGTTCTGCTCGAACGCAAGCAGCTAACCAGCGGCACCACGTGGCACGCTGCCGGTCTGATCGGCCAGCTCCGGCCGAACCAGAACATGACCCGGCTGGCCAAGTATTCCGCCGACCTCTACGTGCGGCTGGAAGAGGAAACCGGCCTGTCCACGGGCATGAAGCAGAACGGCTCCATCACCGTGGCGCTAACTGAGGCCCGCAAGGAAGAAATCTACCGTCAGGCGTCGCTGGCCCGCGCCTTCGACGTCGACGTGCAGGAGATTAGCCCGACCGAGGCCAAGGCGATGTACCCGCACCTGAACATCGATGGAGTAACGGCGGCGGTGCATCTGCCGCTGGACGGGCAGTGCGACCCGGCCAACATCGCGCTAGCGCTGGCCAAGGGTGCGCGGCAGATGGGCGCGACCATTGTCGAGGGCGTCAAAGTTACCGGCGTCAATCAGGCTGACGGCGCCGTCACCGGCGTCACTTACGAGCGCGACGGAGAACCCGGCAGCATCGACGCCGACGTGGTGGTGAACTGCGGGGGCATGTGGGCGCGCGACTTCGCCGCCATGGCCGGGGTGACCGTACCGCTGCACGCCTGCGAACACTTCTACATCGTCACCGAGCCGGTCGAAGGCCTGACCCAGATGCCGGTGCTGCGGGTGCCGGACGAGTGCGCCTACTACAAGGAAGACGCAGGCAAGATGATGCTCGGCGCCTTCGAGCCCAAGGCCAAGCCCTGGGGGATGGCGGGCATTCCCGAAGATTTCTGCTTCGACCAGCTGCCCGAGGACTTCGACCACTTCGAGCCGATCCTCGAGATGGGTGTGAACCGCATGCCGTTGCTGGGTGAGGCGGGCATCCATACCTTCTTCAACGGCCCAGAAAGCTTCACCCCGGATGATAAGTACTATCTCGGCGAGGCCCCCGAGTTGCGCGGGTTCTGGGTCGCTGCGGGCTACAACTCCATCGGCATCGTCTCTTCGGGCGGTGCAGGCTATGCGCTGGCGCAGTGGATCGACGAGGGCGAGCCGCCCTTCGACCTCTGGGACGTCGATATCCGCCGCGCACAGCCTTTCCAGAAGAACCGCTTCTACCTGCGCGAACGCGCATCGGAATCGCTCGGCCTGCTCTACGCCGACCACTGGCCCTACCGCCAGCCGGAGACCGCGCGCGGTGTCCGCCGCTCGCCGCTGCACGAGCAGCTGCGCGCCAAGGGTGCCGTCTTTGGCGAAACCGCGGGCTGGGAGCGCGCCAACTGGTTTGCCCGCGAAGGGCAGGAGCGTGAATACCGCTACGACTGGGGGCCGCAAAACTGGTTCGACAACGCACGGGAGGAGCACAGCGCCGTGCGCAACGGCGTCGGGCTGTTCGACCTGTCGACCTTTGGCAAGATCCGGGTCGAGGGCGCCGATGCCATGGCCTTCCTGCAGAAGGTCTGCGCCAACGACGTCGACGTCGAGGCCGGGCGCATCGTCTACACCCAGATGCTAAATGAGCGCGGTGGAATCGAGAGCGACCTGACCGTAACCCGGCTGGGCGAGACATCGTTCCTGCTGGTGGTGCCCGCGGCGACGATCCGGCGGGACATGGCCTGGCTGCAGCGCCACGTGCCCGCAGGCGCCCACGTCTCCCTGTTCGACAATACCGTCGGCGAAGCCGTCATTGCGATCATGGGGCCGAAGTCACGGGAGCTGCTGCAGCGCGTGTCCCCGAACGATCTGGGTAACAACGCCCATCCCTTCGGCTTCGCTCAGGAGATCGAGGTTGGCATGGGCCTCGCCCGCGCCCACCGGATTTCCTACGTCGGCGAGTTGGGCTGGGAGCTCTACGTCGGCTCGGATATGGCCGCGCACGTGTTCGAAAGCATCGACGAAGCGGGGCGCGATCTGGACCTGAAGATGTGCGGCCTGCACGTACTCGACAGCTGCCGGATCGAGAAGGCCTTCCGCCACTTCGGCCACGACATCACCGACGAGGATAACGTGCTCGAAGCCGGGCTTGGCTTTGCGGTGAAGCGTGACAAGGACAGCGGCAAGTTCGGCGACTTCCACGGCCGCAAGGCAGTCATGGACACGCGCGAGCGCGGGCTGTCGCGGCGGATGCTGCAGTTCCGGCTGAGCGACCCGACCGCGATGGTTTACCACAACGAACCGGTGATCCGGGACGGCAAGATTGTCAGCTTCCTGACCTCGGGCAACTACGGCCACCACCTCGGTGCATCCATCGGCATGGGCTATGTGCCGGTGCAGGACGGCGAGACCGGGGCCGAGCAGCTCGGTTCATCCTACGAGATCGAAATCGCGGGCCAGCGCGTGCCCGCCGAAGTCTCCCTCAAACCCATGTATGACCCCTCGGCTGAGCGCACCCGCGCCTAAACGGAGTTCACCCCTATGAGCACAGAAGCTGAAGTCCCCGCTCCACCCGCCGCGCGCAAGGGTCGCGCCGGTGGCCGTTCGGCCCGCGTCGCGCTGCGCGCTGCACCGCTGGCCGAGGATATCCGTCCGGTCCGCCCGGGCATGGAGGGCGGTGCCTATAAACCGCTGAACGAGGGTGATATGCGGGCAATCTACGAGGCCGCTCTGACCGCGTTGGAGACCATCGGTATTGCCGACGCGCCCGAAACCGGGGTGGAGTATATGGTCGCCGCCGGCGCCAGTTACGGCGAGGACAAGCGCCTGCGCTTCCCGCGTGCGCTGGTCGAGCATACCCTGTCGATCGCGCGGAAGGATCTGGTGCTGCACGCGCAGGACCCCAATTTTGACCTCGACCTCAGCGGGCACCGGGTGCATTTCGGTACGGCGGGCGCGGCCGTGCACCTCGTCGACGTCGACGAGCGCGAATACAAGGATTCCACGATCGGCGCGCTCTATTCCGCTGCGCGCGTGGTCGACCAGATGGACAACATCCACTTCTTCCAGCGGCCCATGGTGGCGCGCGACATCCTCGATAACCGGGAGATGGACCTGAACACGCTCTACGCGTCGCTGTCCGGGACGCGGAAGCACGTCGGCACCAGCTTCGTTGATCCCGACTACATGCGCGACGGTCTGGAGCTACTGCACATCGTCGCCGGTTCGGAAGAAGCCTGGCGTGCGCGGCCGTTCGCGTCGCTGTCGGTGACCTTCGTGGTGCCGCCGATGAAGTTCGCGACCGAGTCCTGTCAGGTCATGGAAGTCGCGATTAAGGGCGGGATGCCTGTGCTTCTGCTGTCCGCTGGTCAGGCCGGGGCCACCGCCCCCGCTGCGATCGCAGGCGCGGTGGTGCAGGCCGTCGCCGAGTGCCTTGGCGGGCTGGTCTACGTCAACTCGATCGCGCCGGGCCACCCAGCAATTTTCGGCCCCTGGCCCTTTGTCTCCGACCTGCGCTCGGGCGCGATGTCAGGCGGTTCGGGGGAGCAGGCAATCCTGTCCGCTGCCGTGGGTCAGATGGGGAAGTTTCTGGGCCTGCCGACCGGGTCGGCGGCGGGCATGGCCGACGCCAAGCTCCCCGATGCGCAGGCAGGCTACGAGAAGGGCATCACCAACGTCATGGCCGGGCTGGCTGGGATCAACATGGTCTACGAGTCCGCCGGCATGCACGCCTCGCTGCTGGGCTTCTGCCTTGAGTCGCTGATTATCGACAATGACATGCTGGGGCAGGCGCTGCGCTGCGTTCGTGGGCTGGAAGTCACACCGGAAAAGCTGTCGCTGGCGGTGATGGAGAAAACCTGTCTCGAAGGCCCGGGTCACTATCTGGGCTCCGATCAGACCCTGAACCTGATGCAGTCTGAATACATCTACCCCACGATCGGTGACCGCACATCACCCAAGGAATGGGCCGAGGTCGACAAGCCGGTGCTGGTGGAAACCGCGCAGAAGCGCCTGCGGACGATCCTGCAGGGGCCGAAGCCCGACCACATTCCGGCGGCGGTCGATGCCGCGGTCCGTGACCGCTTCCGCATCCACTTCAGCTGAGCCTGAAGGTCCGACACGTCGACATGAAAAAGGGCCCCGACGCCGATTGGCGCGGGCCCCTTGCTTTTGGTGGGCCTCAGGGTTGGGGTGCGATCAGCCTCAGAAGGCGATGCGCAGACCCAGCGTACCCGTTGCGATCCAGCGGCCCGAAGTCCGGAAACCGCGGATGGTGGCTTCGGAGAACTCACGCACACCTTTGACCGCAAAGTCGAGGGCAACACCCGGTGCAATCTCGGCCTGGGTACCGACTTCGATACCCGCGTACGGAAGCGCGTAGTTGTAGTCGAGGTCAGTGTTCATACCGATGACACCGTTCACCCACGTGTCAGCTTCGTAGAAACCGATACCGATGTCGGTGGACAGGCTGGTGTAGTCCGCCACGGTCGCCGAACCGGCGAGGTACGGGGTTGGCTCGATGCCGTCATAGAAGTCCTGCACTTCCCACTTGGTCGCGGTCGTGCTTGCCGACACGCGGATGTTGGAGAAGGGATCGTTCCAGCTAACGCGACCACCCAGACCCAGCGACGGGCCGAAGTCGAAGGTGCCAGCGAAGGGAATAGACTGCTCCGAAGACACCGACAGCGCGCTGTAGAGCGCGACTTCAGCATTACCCATGGGGTTACCGAGGTTGACCGGCTGCCCCAGCGACCAGATCGGACGCAGGGTGCGGCGCACCACGTACTGCGGCTGGCTGTAGTAGGTCGGCCCGTGGCTCTTCGAGTAGTATGGGCGCGATCCCATGACACCAAGGGACACAGCGCCGCCGGACGAGAACAGGGGCGCTGAGTAGTAGCCCTGTGCCTGCGCGGTGCTGACGGGAAGTGCGATGGCCATAGCCACAGCGCTCAATGCAGCGGAAATGAGCTTCATAAAAATATCTCCGATTAAATGGCCCACCTGCCAGCGCGTGCCGGCACGTGTTGCCCAATCACTGGCGAATATCGTGCCGGAAGCCACCCTTTGAGCGGCTTATGCGAGTCCCGTGGCGGCGATTAAAAACCCTGTTGCATCAATGCTTCAGTGATTTTCGGATCGCATCTCACTACGGTAATGACCTGCATACTTATGCGCACCTTTGCCGCAGGTTGAAAATTGGGTCCGAAATCGCATCCGGGACAAGGCGCAGAAAAACGACTCCGCAGGCCTTGCCTTCACGCGGCGATTGGTGTCGCTTTCCGTGCGGCTGTCACATTCGGCGCACTGGTATTCGTTTTGAAACCCATTCTGCGGAGACTTCCCCATGTCTGATCTTCCGGTCCTCGGCTGTGCCATGGAACTGCACAACCTCGAAAACCTCGCGCCCTGGGTGCTGGAGAAGGATCGGGATCTGGAAATTCAGGACGCCTACCACGCGTTCGTGCTCGACAAGACAGCCGACAAGACAGCCGACCGGGTGCGCGAACTGCTCGGGGATAGCTACAAGGGGCGGCTGGGCATCCACGGCCCGTTCTATGGTTTTTCGCTGGACAGTGTCGATCCGGCGATCCGCAAAGTCGTCCGGATGCGCCTCGAGCAGGCGCTGAAGATGGGACATCGCATGGGTGCGACGCAGATGGTGCTGCACTCCCCCCTGACCCTCTGGGACCGGGACAACATGCTGCACATGGGCTACGCGGCGGGCAAGGTCGCGCTTGTGCAGGACACCATGGGTGAGGCTGTCAAGATGGCCGAGGACTTCGGCATCACCATTGTGCTGGAGAATATCGAGGACACGGACCCGGCCTGGCGAGCCGGCCTGATCGACGCCTTTGGCAGTGACCGTATCCGCCTGTCCATTGATACCGGTCACGCCCACTACATCCACAGCCGCTTCGGCGCCCCTCACGTGGTCGACTTTATCAAGCGGGCGGGCAATATGCTCGAACACGTGCATCTGCAGGACACGGATGGCAGCGCCGACCGGCACTGGGGTATTGGCGAAGGCCAACTGCCGTGGTTTCCGATCTTTCAGGCGCTGGCTAGGCTGGAGAGTAATCCGCGCCTGATCATGGAGCCCATGGACGTCCCCTCGGCACCCCGGCACGCCGCCTGGGCCGAAAGCCAAGGGTTGGCACAATAGCATCCCAGAACAAGACCCGCCCGAGTACGGGCGACGTTGCGGCCTTCGGTCTGGGCCAGATCCCGAAGGGCCATGTGCCCTATCTGGCGCCACAGGGGACCATCCACCTGTTCAAAGATCCGCGAGGTGCTTCAACTTTTGCCCCATCGGCGCTAAATCCGAAGTAGGTTGAGCCGTCGCGGTCCCCTGCCGGTGCCCGACCCCGCGCTTTTGCCCCCTAAACGGGGTTGGTGTGGATGCTCGGGTGTCGGTTGGCACGGCGCCGGTTTTTCATTTCGGATTGGTTCTGATGCTGCTTCGCTCATCCCTGTTTCTGCCTGCTCTGATCCTTGCCAGCTCCGCTGCGCTGCTGCTGGGTGCCTGGGGGTTCGAGCTGATTGGCGGGCTGTTGCCCTGCAAGCTTTGTCTGCAGCAGCGGGTGCCGCACTACCTGCTCGCCGCGCTGATCATTCCGGCGGTCGTCCTTGTGCGCTTCCGTGCTTTTCGCCTCGTCTTTTTCGTGGCAGCCAGCGGTCTGATGGCGGCGGCGGCGTTCCTCGCAGCCAAGCATGTCGGGGTCGAGTTCGGCTGGTGGCAGGGACCCATGGACTGTGGCGGCAGGGTGCAGACCATCGGGTCGGCGGACGAGCTATTTTCGCTGGAACGGCCGGACTGCTCCAAGCCGACCTACATCCTGCCTGGGATAACCATGGCGATGGCGCACCTGCTCGCCGTGCTGCCGCTGCTGGCGCTGAGCCTGCTCGGTCTGTGGCGCTCGGTGCGGGCCTTGCGGGTCGCTCCGGCGGCCTAGTCGGCCCAAGACCAGATAAGCCAAGACCTCAGCCCCAAGACTTGAGCCTCAGGACCATGGGTCCCGGGAGTGGCGGCAGGACGCACAGGTCGACGACCGGACTACTGCTCTGCTCCGATGTCAGACTTTCAAAATCAGAATTCTGTCTGGTTTCGCGCCAGCAAGCCAAAGAGCCCATGACTTTGGCGACGATTGCGCTAGGTTGGCCTTCAAGCCCCGAGAGCCCATCACCGGCCCGGCTGAGACCGGGCGAGAGGAACGCCGACCATGTCCCACTATCCAAACCTCCTGCGCCCGCTCGATCTGGGTTTCACCACACTCCAGAACCGCGTCCTCATGGGATCCATGCATACAGGTTTGGAGGAGGAGAAGACCTTCAAACGGCTGGCCGCCTACTTTGCTGAGCGTGCTCAGGGTGATGTCGGGCTGATGGTTACCGGCGGTTTCGGTCCGAACCAGGACGGTGCGCCGGTCATCGGCGGGGGCTGTATGGAAACCGCAGCGGACGCTGAAAAACACCGCGAAATCACCAGCGCGGTGCACCTCGAAGGTGGCAAGATTGCGCTGCAGCTGCTCCACGCCGGACGCTATGCCTATAACCCTGCGGGTGGGGTTGCGCCATCCGCAATCAAGTCTCCGATTACGCCCGTCGCCCCCCGGGAGCTCACCCCTGAAGGTATCGAGGAGCAGATCCAGGCCTACGTCCGCGCCACCGTCCTGGCCCGCGAAGCCGGCTACGACGGGGTCGAGATCATGGGGTCCGAGGGCTACCTGATCAACGAGTTCCTGGTCACCCATACCAACAAGCGCACCGATAACTGGGGCGGTTCTTACGCCAACCGCATGCGCTTCCCGGTCGAGGTCGTTCGCCGCTGTCGCGAAGCGGTTGGCCATGACTTTATTCTGATTTTCCGGCTGTCGATGATCGATCTGATCCCGGATGGCTCCACCTGGGACGAGGTGGTTACGCTGGCCAAGGCGATCGAAGCGGCTGGCGCCACCATCATCAACACCGGCATCGGCTGGCACGAAGCCCGGATCCCGACGATCGCGACCAGTGTCCCGCGCGGCGCCTTCGCCTGGGTGACGAAGAAGATGATGGGAGAGGTCAACATTCCGTTGATCACCACCAACCGCATCAACACCCCGGAAACGGCCGAACAGATCCTCGCGGATGGCTGTGCGGACATGGTGTCGATGGCGCGCCCTTTCCTCGCGGACCCGGAGTTCGTGAAGAAGGCGGCGCAGGGCCGGTCGGACGAGATCAACATCTGCATCGGCTGCAATCAGGCCTGTCTCGACCACACCTTCTCGATGAAAACCTCGTCCTGCCTGGTCAACCCGCGCGCCTGCAATGAAACCGAGCTGAACTATCTGCCGACGGAGGTGAAAAAGCGGGTTGCGGTAGTCGGCGCCGGAGCAGCCGGGATGCAGGCGGCGCTGGTGCTGGACCAGCGCGGGCACGCGGTGACACTGTTCGATGCAGCGGACAAGATCGGCGGGCAGCTGAATATGGCTGCGGCGATCCCGGGCAAGGAAGAATTTCACGGCATGCTGGCTTATTTTGGCCGCGTGCTCGATCTGTCGGATGTCGAAATCCGGCTGAACACCCGGGCAACGGTCGAGGACCTGAGCGGCTATGACGAGGTGATTCTCGCGACCGGGGTGACGGCTCGGGATCCAGGGATCGAGGGGCAGGATCACCCCAAGGTGCTGTCCTACATCGACGTGCTCGCCGGCGGGGCGGAGGTCGGGGACCGCGTAGCAGTGATCGGCGCCGGTGGGATTGGCTTCGATGTCTCGGAATATCTGGTGCAGGACCACCCCTCACCGACTGTCGATGTGGACGAATGGCTCGAGGAATGGGGGGTCACCGGCCCTGACCGGGCGCCGGGCGGGCTGGCGGCGAACGGCCCTCAGCCTTCAGCGCCGGTGCGGCAGGTGACGCTGCTGCAGCGGAAAACCAGCAAGCACGGTGCGGGGCTGGGCAAGACCACGGGCTGGATCCACCGCGCCTCGCTGCGGATGAAGGACGTGACCTTCATAGGTGGGGTGAACTACGAGCGGATCGGGGACGAGGGCCTGATGATCTCCGAGGGCGAGGGGCGCGAGAACCCACGCTGGCTGGACGTGGATCACGTGGTGCTGTGCGCGGGGCAGGACCCGCTGCGCGAGCTGGTTGAACCGCTGGAGGCGGAGGGCGTAACGGTACATTTGGTCGGCGGTGCAGAGAAGGCGGCAGAGTTGGACGCCAAGCGGGCGATCAACAAGGCGGCGCGTCTGGCAGCGGTGATCTAGCACTGAAAGAGACGGTCGGGCGGCGCGCTTAGGCAAGGGTTGCGGGCTCGGGCCTCGACGGCTTCGCCGTCTTCGCCCTTCCCCCGCGCAATGCATCCCGACACGCAACCGGTTGCGCGTGGGAGATTTGTAAGCCGCGAAGCGGCGTCAAATCGAGCGCGCCATAATCCACAGCACTGATGCCACGACCTGAGAGTTCGTCCGCTACTCGCCTGCGCCCGATTCTTCCATGACCGCACGAGCTCTCGACAGCATGGTATCAACCATCTGCCAGGCCTCAGGTTGCAGAGCCTCATCCACCCGGGGACCCTGCCAGCGGTCCAGTGCCCGATTCAGCGCCACTAGTGCTGCCATTGCGTCTTCAAACGCGCGGTATAAGGCATCCTCAACGTCGAGGCCAAAGGCGCGACTACCATTCCCCTGGCTCTGGCCCTGGGCCGCGGCCACGACGAGCGCCGCAGCAGCATCCGCCAACCTCCGGGCAGCATCACCGTGAAAGGCTGCAATAAACGGGCACAGACCCGAAAGCGCTGTGGCGATATCCGTTAAGGGCCAGGGATCACCCGACCACGGCAGATCGGGCACCTGCAGCGCCAGCGCCTCGGCCAGCCCGGACGCACAGTCCGGCTCGCGCGGCATCTGACAGGGTAGAGCCGCCCGGGTCGCCGACAGCACCGCCCGCCCCTGCACGGCCGCCGAAAGATGCTGTGCGAGGCGCAGCCCGGTCGCTGTCTGCTGATGCACCTCCGTCAACGTCAGTAGCTGCTCGCTTGCCTCGCCAAGTGCATCAAGCATCAGCCCGAGACTGTCCTGCGCCAGCAGCATCATCGCCGTATCATAGAGCCGGGGATCTTCCAGCCGCGCCCACCCTGCCGCGTCGAGGGCGCCCGGCGCTACCGTCCGGATCTGCTCGAGCAGGGCCCGGTGTGCCTGCCGGTCGTCGAGACCCGCAAGCGCTGGGGCAAAGTTGAAGCCCGGGGCCGACAGCGCAGCCTCTACAGACTCCACAGCCTCTGTCCCGGACAGGCTCAGCGCACCAGCCATCGCCATCATTGCCGCAGACAAGGTCGCCAAACGGCCCTCGTCCGACCACAGCATGTTAACTTCATCCTGCAGGGATTCAGTGACCGACACCACCGCTCAGCCCCGCCGCCGCCGGCCGCCGCCGCCCCGTCGGGAAGAGGCCTTCAATTCATCCTGACCTGCCGCGATCCGGCGGGCGCCTTCGGACATCTGCCCCAGCGCCATCTCGATCGCCAGTACGCGGAAATCGGGGTTGTCGTTGGCATCCAGCGCCTGTCGCATCGCGGCGATGTGCTCGGGCTTGGTCCCACAGCAGCCGCCGATGATCCGGGCACCGGCCGCCCGAGCGAGCAGCGCGTAGGCCGACATCTGCTCGACCGTACCGCTGTAGACGATCTGACCATCCTCGTAGCTGGGAATGCCACAGTTGGCCTTGGCGATCACCGGGCGGTTGGGGCGGGCGTCCATGAACCCCAACACCGAACTCATCAGGTCCGAGGCCCCGACCCCGCAATTGGCGCCAAAGCCGTCGATACCGAAGTCGGCCGCCAGCCCGGCAAAGGCCCGCGGCGTCAGCCCCATCATGGTACGACCGGCGCTGTCGAAGCTCATAGTCGCACAGACAGGAACGTCAAATCCACGCGCGGCCTCAACCGCAGCCTCCAGCTCATCGGGGGCCGAGATGGTTTCGATCCAGACCATATCGATCCCGCCTTCGACCAGCCCCTCGATCTGCTCGGCAAAGCTGGCGATCGCATCCGCGCGCTCAAGCTTGCCCAGCGGCGCCAGAATCTCACCGGTCGGTCCGACCGACCCGGCGACCAGCACCCGGCGGCCGGACTTGTCCGCTACCTCCCGGGCCAGCTGCGCCGCGCGGCGGTTCAGCGATCCGACCTGATCATCGAGGCCATGGAGCTGAAGCCGGTGCCGGGTACCGCCGAAGGTGTTGGTCAGGAACAAGTCGCTGCCAGCCTCGACAAAGGACTGATGCAGGGCCTGCACCCGGTCCGGATGCTCGAGCAGCCAGGCCTCGGGCGCGTCGCCGCTCTCCAGCCCCATGGCGAACAGGTTGGTCCCGGTCGCACCATCGGCCAGCAAAAATGACTTTTCGCCCAACAGCGCCTCAAATCCCGTCGCTGACAACCCTTCTGACATGCCTTCGTCCTTCATCCTTGCAATCGTGGAGGTGACAGCCTGTCGCATCCGTTCGAGCAGGACAACCGCCTTTGCCATGTCCTCGCGGCGGGACAGAGCGCAATCTGGTGCCGGGCACGAAGGCTGGGCAAGAAGGCCGGGCACGAAGGCGGGGGCCGGGGGGGGCTTAATCCTGTGCCGGGAGAGAGCGTGGGGCGGTGGCGCAGCAGCAGCAGTCACCACCGACCCATCAGGGATCAGAAGATCAGGCGCGGCAGGGTCGGTCCGTCCTGATAGCCCCGATCGTATTCGATCGCGTTCGGGATTACGCCAATGGCGGCGCAAATATCCGCAAGCTGGGTATACCGGTTTTCCAGCCCTTGCTGGGCGTGGTGAACCCCGGTCTGGTACCAGTTCGCGTCGGTACACAGCCGCTGATCACCGCTGCCGCAGGCGGCCAGTGTCAGGGCCACTGCACTGGCAGCGGCAAATCCGGAAAGTGTTTTGACCGTTTTCATCTTGGTGTCTCAGCCTTTCTCGTCGGTTGGGTTTTGGGTGCTTGGGTGCTTGGGTGCTGATCTCTGGTGTTGCGCGCCGGGCGACCTGCCCTGCTCTGGTCGAATGAGCTTCCGTGAGGGTTCAGCACCCCCGGATCAGAGAGAAGTAAATCCAGCCCTCGGCCTGTCGGCCGGTGACGATCTGGTTCCATTGACCATCAGCGGTTCGGCGCCGGATGTAGAGCATTTCGCCCTGCTCAAGCACGGCGCGAACCTCGAAGTCAGTCCCCGGTCCTGCGCACAGGTTCGAGCGCGTGGTGACACAGGCCCGCTCGAGCTGGCTCAGGCTGGGCTGGCGCTGCACGATCATGGCGCTGTCCTGCGGCGCGGAATCCCCAGCTTCCTCAGTGGTCACGGCCAACATGGCGGTGCGATCTACCCCGCCCGTCGCCGTCCCCGTCCCCGAAACGCCGGTCGAGAATCCGCCGTCGGTCGCTGCCCCGGACCCAGGAGCGATCTGGCCGGTTCCAGCAGTCAGCCCGTTCAGGCCGGAGAGGGGCGCATCTGCACCGATCAAGATCCCCAGCGGCCGGAACGCAGCCGTGGTCACGCTGTCGGCCTCGAGCAGATCCACCGGCGCGGTGTAGTTGACCCCGGCGGGCTGGAATGCCCCGGTCGCGCTGATCAGGCGCAAGCCATCAAGGCTGCAGGGTCCGTCGAAGGCAAACTCGCGGACCCGGCGGCTCAGCCCCTGCCCGCTCAGATCGGCAATTTCGACCCGGTTCAGCCCCACAACCAGGCCATCCTCGACCAGCTCCAGCGCCAGTGAGGCGCCCTCGAGCGGCGAAGAGCCGTCGGCATCGACGAAAAACTGGAAGTAGCAGCGCTGCTCGGTCAGCGGAAAGCGGACGGAATGCACCAGGCGCAAGCGGAAGCGGAGATCGTCGGGCAGGACCGAGGCCGCCCCGGCGCGGGCGAGCCCTGCCTGCTCGTCCGTACTGCTGGCGAGGAAGGCGCCAAAGGTCGACGTGGTACCTGCATCCTGCGCCAGCGCGACCCGGCCGCTGATGGCCACGAAGAGCAACAGAAGGCCCAAGCCCAGCAGGCCGACGAGCAGGCGCGAAGCCCAAGTTTGTTTCAAGATCCAAAGCCCCGGAATGACAGATCAGCAGGATGATAAATTTTTATTAAAACTGCAATTTTTCTGCCAACCCGCAATTGCATTATGCGAACCCCGTTCGGTGGAGTGTCGCCAGACCGGAAAATGCGGGGCAAGAAGGGCGGCGAAACGGCCTGCGTCTGGCTCGCCACAGTCCAACCGGATTGACAGGGCTGGACCCGTGGACAGTCCCGGGCGGTCCACTTACACCGGAACGCAGCAGAAATTGTACGAAAACAGGGGCCTCTGACGATGGCGCAAAATATTCTCGTGCTCCCCGGTGATGGCATCGGGCAGGAAGTGATGACCGAAGTCCGGCGCGTGGTCGACTGGTTCGGCGACAACCGTGGCCTCGAGGTCAACATCACCGAGGACAAGGTTGGCGGTGCCGCCTACGACGCCTATGGCGCCCCGATCACCGACGCGATCATGGACAAGGCCTTCGCCGCCGATTGTGTGCTGTTCGGTGCGGTGGGTGGCCCGCAGTACGATACGCTCGATTTCTCGCTGCGCCCCGAGCGCGGCCTGCTGCGCCTGCGCAAGGATCTCGAGCTGTTCGCCAACCTGCGCCCGGCGATCTGTTTTGACGCGCTGGCCGAAGCGTCTTCGCTGAAGAAAGAGCTGGTCGCTGGCCTCGACATCATGATCGTGCGCGAGCTGACCGGCGGGGTCTACTTCGGCGAGCCGCGCGGCATCTCCGACCTGCCCGATGGCCAGCGCCGGGGCATCAACACCCAGGTCTACGACACCGAGGAAATCCGCCGGGTCGCGCGGGTCGCCTTCGATCTTGCGGGCAAGCGCGGCAACCGCGTGCATTCTTCGGAAAAGAACAACGTCATGGAGTCCGGCATCCTCTGGAAAGAAGAGGTGCAGTGGGTCCACGACAACGAGTTCCCCGACGTCCAGCTCGATCACATTCTCGCCGACAACTGCGGGATGCAGCTGGTGCGCGCGCCCAAGCAGTTCGACGTACTTGTCACCGACAACCTGTTCGGCGACATGCTCTCCGACGTTGCCGCCATGCTCACCGGCTCGCTGGGCATGCTGCCCTCGGCGTCGCTGGGTGGGCGTGACGAAGCGACGGGCAAGTCCCACGCCCTCTACGAGCCGGTGCACGGCTCGGCGCCGGACATCGCCGGTCAGAACAAGGCCAACCCGCTAGCCTGCATCCTGTCGTTCGCTATGGCGCTGCGCTACTCGCTCGACCGGGGCGAGGATGCCGACCTGCTCGAAGCCACCGTCGACCGCGTGCTCGGCGCAGGCACCCGCACCGGCGACATCATGTCCGAAGGCTCGACGCTGGTCTCCTGCACCGGCATGGGCGACGCCGTGCTCGCCGAGCTCAACAAGACCATTTCCGGATAATCAGGGTAAACACAGCCATGGCCTACACCGTTGCAGTCGTCGGTGCGTCCGGCAATGTCGGTCGCGAAATTCTCTCGATCCTAAGCGAACGCCAGTTCCCCGTGGACCGCGTCCATGCCGTCGCCTCCAGCCGCTCGGTCGGCCAGGAAGTCAGCTTCGGCGAAGACAAGATCCTGAAGATCGAAGACCTCGCCCATTTCGACTTTTCCAGCGTCGACGTGGCCCTGTTCTCCCCCGGGGGCGCGGTGTCGGCGAAGTATGCGCCGATCGCGGCGGCGGCGGGCGCCATCGTCATCGACAACACCTCGCACTTCCGCATGGACCCCGACTGTCCGCTGGTGGTGCCCGAGGTCAACGCCGACGCCCTGCTGGACTGGGCTAAGAAGGATGGGCGGAAGAACATCATCGCCAACCCGAACTGCTCGACCATCCAGCTGGTGGTGGCGCTCAAGCCGCTGCACGAAGCCGCCGGCATCCGGCGCGTGGTCGCCTCGACCTACCAATCGGTTTCCGGGGCGGGCAAGGATGCCATGGACGAGCTGTTCCGCCAGACCCGCGGCGTCTACGTCAACGAGCCGGTGCAGCCCGAGCATCTGACCAAAGAAATCGCCTTCAACGCCATCCCGCACATCGACAAGTTCATGGACGACGGCACCACGAAGGAAGAGTGGAAGATGGCGGTCGAGACCAAGAAGATCCTCGACCCCTCGATCAGGCTGACAGCGACCTGTGTGCGCGTGCCGGTGTTCATCTCGCACGCCGTGGCCGCCAACGTTGAATTCGAGCGGCCGCTGAGCGTCGAGCAAGCCCGGCAAGTGCTCTCCGACCAGGAAGGCTGCGTCGTGGTCGACTACCGCCAGGACGAAGGCTACGTCACCCCAAAGGAAGCGGCAGGCGAAGACATGGTCTACGTCTCCCGTATCCGCGAGGATATCACGGCAGAGAATGCGCTGGCGTTCTGGTGCGTGGCGGACAACCTGCGAAAGGGCGCGGCACTCAATGCCGTCCAGATCGCAGAAAAGCTGATCGAGCTGGAGATCATCTGATCGTCTCCAGGCTTCGGCGGCTCACGGGGCACAAACGGTACCGTGCGCGGCATCACCCAAACGGAAAAAGGCCCCAAGCGGGGACTTTTGCATTTTTAGGCTGAGATTGACGGCCCGAATGGCAGACCTATCACCGGCCCGCCGCAGGTCTCAGAGCGCCGCCTTGGCACTGACGGCGAGGCTCTTCAGCGCCTTCAGCTCGTTCTTTGCGCCGCCATCGGTGCCGAGCACCCCCATCCACATACGCAGGCTGCGGTCTTCGATGGTCAGCTGATCGGTCACGGTAATCAGCGTGCTGCCGTCGGGCTGCTCGACAAAGCGCACCTCCCGCAGCGTCCGGACCGGCACATCTTCGGCGTCGATCCGATAGCTGTAGATCCAGGGCGCGGCATCGTTGCCGCCGCTGCCGCCCTTCACTGCTTCGACCCTGCTGAAGCGGGTGAGATAATTGCGGTCTTCGTGACGGGTGATCCAGGCGCTCAGCCCGAGGTCATCCTCGGTCTGCTCGTAGACCTCAACCTCGTCGAAGCGCTCGGTCAGCACGCCGGGGGTGTTGAGCACCAGCCAGACGGCCGCGGCTGGGGCCTGTGTGATGTCTTCAGCCGTCGCCGTCAGCGTTTCGGGCAGGCGGGAAGCCTGCCAGAACAGGCTTCCGACGAAGAAGGCAAGGGCAGCGAAAAAGGCCAGCACGGCCCAGAGCAGCAGACGACGGATCATGGTTCAGTCGGTATCCTGTATAGTCGCTGCCCCACCGCGTTGCGCGCACGGTCAGCTTGTTGACTGGGCGAGGCGCCGGAGTTCCGCGTCCACGTTCTGCTTCAGCTCCTGCTTCAGACCCAGCCGATGGACGACTTCATAGACCAGAAACGTCGGCCCGAGCATGCCCTGAAACAGATTGTCGAGCAGCGCCGGACGCTTGCCTTCGAAGTGATGGCCGACCAGCTGGAAACCCCAGCCGACGNCCTGCAGACCCACGGCCCAGATGATCTTCCACATAACCGACAGCTGCGGGTCGTACCACGTGACCCCAAGCCACAGGAACGGCAGCGCTAGCAGCGCCACCAGCCCCCCGATCAGCCAGTCCATGCTGATCCAGAGCGCCGCAAAACCAACAAACACGAACACAGAAAGCGGGAGGCCGAACAGCTTGGGCCAGGAGGCAACGAACAGCACGCCGATAACAATCAGCGGAATGCCGATGAAGTGCGTCAGCTCATTGCGCATGTCGGTGTGATAGCTGGCGTAGCCCGCAAGCTGGCGAGTGTAGAGTTCGGTGAACATCGATGCTCCTCCGGCGTTCGTCTTTGAATGCCGCATATTAGGCATTCTNCGAAGTCGGTTCAAACGCTAATCGGCGTTGAAGAAGCCCTTGACCTGATTGAGGAACTTGGCCGCAAGCGGCGAGTGCGCGTTGCCCTCGTCCTCAAACTCGGCCANCAGCTCGCGCTGACGTTTGGTCAGATTGGTCGGGGTTTCGACCTCGACCCGGACGTAAAGATCGCCGCGCTCGGTCCGGCGGTAGATCGACATACCCTTGCCGCGCAGACGCAGCTGTTGCCCCGACTGGGCGCCAGACGGAATCTTCACCCGAACCCGCGCGCCGTCGATGCTCGGCACCTCGATTTCCCCGCCCAGCGCCGCCNTGGTCATCGAGATCGGCATGGAGATGAACAGGTGCTGGGCCTCCCGCTCGAACAGGTCGTGATCGCGGATGTTGAGGAAGATGTAGAGGTCGCCCGAAGGACCGCCGCGCTGGCCCAGCTCGCCCTCACCGGCGAGCCGGATGCGGGTGCCGTCTTCGACNCCAGCGGGGATATTCACCGAAAGCTGCTTNTCTTTGGCAACCTTGCCGGCGCCACCACAGCTGCGGCAGGGGTCGCTGATCACCTGCCCCTGACCCTGACAGGTCGGGCAGCCCCGCTCCATGGCGAAAATGCCGTTCTGGGTGCGGACCCGGCCACGGCCACCACAGGTGCCGCAGGTCGTCGGGCTGGTGCCGGGCTTGGCGCCGGACCCCGAACAGGCCGAGCAGGACTCAGCCGAGGGCACCTTGATCTGGGTGGTCTTGCCCTCGAAGGCCTCATCGAGGCTGATGGTCATGTTGTACTGCAAGTCCGAGCCGCGACCCGGCTGGCTGCGCCCACCCGCGCGCCGACCGCCAAAGGCCGAGCCGAACATCTCTTCGAAAATATCGCCGAAGCCGTCAAAGCCCGCAGCGCCCGCGCCGCCGCCGAACGGATTGCCACCGCCACCCTGCTCAAAGGCGGCATGGCCGAACTGGTCGTAGGCCGCACGCTTCTGCGGGTCTTTCAGGGCGTCGTAGGCCTCGTTGACTTCCTTGAAGGTCTTTTCAGCCTCGGCATTGCCGGCGTTGCGGTCGGGGTGATGCTCCATGGCCAGCTTACGGAAAGCCGACTTCAGCTCCTTGTCCGTCGCGGACTTGGAGACACCCAGAACGTCGTAGTAATCGCGCTTTGACATGGTGCCGGACCTCCTGACCGTGCGCAGGCCTCAGAGGCCCGAAGGACGATCGTGGAGCTGGCCGACCGGGAGTGGCTCCCGGTCAGCCGCGCCTTGGTTGCTTACTTGTCGTTGTCGTTGTCGTCTTCACCGCGACCGTCACCNGCCNCAGCATCGTCACCGCCAACCTCTTCGAAGTCGGCATCGACCACATCGTCAGCACCCATATCGGGGCCGCCAGCCATATCTTCGGGGTTGAAGCCACCCGGACCACCGGCAGCGCCGGCAGCCGGATCACCATAGATCGCCGANCCAACCGCCATCATCGCCTCGGACAGCGCTTCAGTCTTCGCGCGAATATCGTCGAGATCCTCGGTCGCCAGCGCGGCCTTGAGAGCGTCGGCCTTCTCACCGATGTCGGCCTGCGCGGCATCGTCGATCTTGTCGGCGTTGTCCTTAANGGTCTTCTCGGCCTGATAGACGAGACTGTCACCGGCGTTGCGGGCTTCGATCAGATCCTTGCGCTTCTGNTCATCGGCGGCGTTGGCCTCCGCGTCCTTGACCATGCGATCGATGTCCTCGTCGGAAAGACCGCCAGAGGCCTGAATGGTGATCTTCTGCTCGCGGCCGGTGCCCTTGTCCTTGGCTTCGACCGAGACGATGCCGTTGGCGTCGATGTCGAAAGTCACCTCGATCTGCGGCACGCCGCGCGGCGCGGGNGGNATGCCNTNGAGGTNGAACTNNCCCAGNATNTTGTTNTCCNNGGNNATCNNGCGNTCGCCCTNGAANACNNGGATGNTNACNNCCGNCTGGTTNTCGGCGTNCGGTGGAGAAGGTCTGTCCCTTCGAGGTCGGGATCGTGGTGTTCCGGTCGATCAGGCGCGTCATCTGACCGCCCAGCGTCTCAATACCCAGCGACAGCGGGGTCACATCGAGCAGCAGGACGTCCTTCACGTCGCCCTGGAAAATGCCGCCCTGAACGGCGGCGCCGATGGCCACGACTTCGTCGGGGTTCACGCCCTGGTTCGGCTCCTTGCCGAAGAAACCCTTCACCAGCTCCTTGACCTTGGGCATGCGGGTCATCCCGCCGACCATGACCACCTCGTCGATGTCCCCGGCGGCGAGGCCGGAGTCCTTCAGGGCATTCTTCACCGGTTCCATGGTCCGCTGCAGCAGGTCGTCGACCAGCGCTTCGAGCTTGGCCCGGGAAATCTTGATCATCAGGTGCTTGGGACCGGTCGCATCGGCCGTGATGAACGGCAGGTTGACCTCGGTTTCCATCGCCGAAGACAGCTCGATCTTGGCCTTCTCCGCAGCCTCTTTCAGGCGCTGGAGCGCATCGGTCTGCTTGCGCAGGTCGATGCCGTTTTCCTTCTGAAATTCATCAGCAAGGTAGTCCATGATCCGCGTGTCAAAGTCTTCACCACCGAGGAAGGTGTCGCCGTTGGTAGCCTTGACCTCGATCACGCCGTCACCGACTTCGAGCACGGACACGTCGAAGGTACCGCCGCCAAGGTCATAGACCACGATCGTGCCTTCACCCTTCTTCTCCAGCCCGTAGGCCATGGCAGCAGCCGTCGGCTCATTGATGATCCGCTTGACATCAAGACCGGCGATCTTGCCGGCGTCTTTGGTCGCCTGCCGCTGGGCGTCGTTGAAATAGGCCGGGACCGTGATCACGGCCTCGGTCACCTTTTCACCGAGATAGGCCTCAGCGGTTTCCTTCATCTTGCCGAGAATGAAAGCCGAAACCTGGCTGGGCGAGTATTTCTCACCGTCGACCTCGACCCACGCGTCGCCGTTATCGGCCTTGACCACCTTGAAGGGCGCCATTTCGTCGTGCTTGCTGGTCTGCGGGTCTTCGAACCGGCGACCAACGAGGCGCTTGATGGCGTAGAGGGTGCGGGCGGGGTTCGTCACCGCCTGACGCTTGGCCGCCTGACCGACCAGACGCTCGCCGCCGTCGCTCATGGCCACCATCGAAGGGGTGGTGCGGGCGCCTTCGGCGTTTTCGATCACGCGGGTGTTCGACCCTTCCATGACAGCGACACAGGAGTTGGTCGTGCCCAAGTCAATTCCGATGACTTTGCTCATATTTACTTGTCCTTTCTACAGCGGACTCTCGTGCTGGTCTTCCAAGAAGCCCCGGCCGCCGGTCCCCTCCAGGGGCGCTGCGCCGCTCCATCCGAAGCCGGCCGACAGCGCCATTTTGTCAAAGCGAGCGGCCTTCGCCGCCCTCATGGTTCACAGCTGATATAGGTACTGCCAATTCGGTCGCAATGGTCACAATTGCCCCAAGGTTGCCCGGTTCGTGCATAGCGCTCAGGCGTCGGTGTCAGCCTCGGCGTCGCCGGCTGGGTCTTCGGCCCTGTCTTCGGCAGTCGCCTCCGCGGCCTCCGCCGCCTGCGCCACGATCACGGTCGCAGGTTTGATCAGCCGATCGTGCAGGCGGTAGCCCGCGCCGACCATCTGGACAATTTGTCCCGGCTCAATGCCCTCGGGCGCGTCGACCCGGGAAATCGCCTCGTGCAGATTGTGGTCGTAGCCTTCGCCGGGCTTAGCGACGATCCGCGAGACGTGGTTGCGCTCGAAGGCGTCGAGCAGCGTCTTTTCCGTCATGGCGACGCCGACGCGCAGATTCTTGAGCATCGGGTCGGCCTCGGCCTGTTCCTCGGACACACTCTGCAGTGCCATGCGGATGAATTCACCAACCTGCAGGAAATCCCGCGCCAGCGGTTCGGAGGCGTACTTGCGGATGTTGGCGATCTCGCGCTCGGCGCGCTTGCGGGTGTTTTCCGCTTCGGCAACGGCGCGCAGGCGCTCGGCCTTGGCCTCGACCAGCTGGGCCTGCAGCTCGATCACCAGCTCGGCTTCGATCGGCTCCTGCGGCGGGGTTTCAGGGGGCAGGTCTTCGGCGCCTTCAGGCACGGTTTCGATGCCCGCGGCCTTCTCCGCAGCCTTGATGTCTTCGGGGTCAACCTCGGGTGTATCGTTCTGGTCGGACACGAATGTCTTCCTCAATCTTTCAGCAATAACAGGAGCCGCGCTCGGTTCCCTGACCCGGGATCAGGTCGTGGGATTGCCCAGCGCGCGACTAACAATCTGGGCGGTATAGTCCACCATGGGAATGATGCGCCCGTAATTCATGTGCATGGGGCCTATGACGCCGACGGCGCCAACTACCTGCTTCGCCTGATTCTGGTACGGCGCGAGGATCATCGAGCAGCCGGACAGCCCGAACAGCTCGGTCTGCTCACCGATGAAAATCTGGACGCCCTCGGCCGTGTCCGTGCTCTCCAGCAGCTTGAGCATGGTTTCCTTGGTCTCCAGCGCCTGGAACAGGGTCTGGACCTTGTGCAGTTCTTCAAGCTGGCGCACATCCTTGAGCAGGTTGGATTGCCCGCGGACGATCAGCACCCCGTCCTTGCTGTCCGTTCCGCGCGTCGCCAGTCCAGCTTCCACAATCGATGCGGTCAGCCGGTCGATCTCGGCCCGGTTAGAGCGGATCTCATGGGCGATGGCCTCGCCCGCTTCGGTCAGGGTCTTACCCGCCAGCCGTGCCGAAAGGAAATTTCCGGCCCGCACCAGCACGTCGCTGCCCACACCCAGCGGCAGTTCGAGCAGGCGGTTTTCCACCTGCCCGCCCTCGAACACCAGCACCACCAGCGCCCGCCCGGGTGAGAGCGGCACGAATTCGATATGGCGCAGCGGTTCTTCGGCCGTCGGCGCCACCACCAGCCCGACGCAGGAAGACAGCCCGCTGAGCACGCCGGAAGCGTCGGCCAGCACACCTTCGAGCGAGCGCCCCGCGACCTGGCACTGCACCTCAATATCGGCGCGGTCGTCGTCGCTCAGGTTGTTCTGTTCCAGCAGGCCTTGGACGAACAGCCGCAACCCGGCTTCCGTCGGCAGCCGACCGGCAGAGGTATGGGGGGCAAAGAGCAGCCCAGCCTCTTCGAGATCCAGCATGACCGATCGGATCGATGCCGACGACAGCTGGAAGTCCGGCAGCTTGCTGATGAAGCGTGAGGAGACGGTCGAACCGGTCTCCATATATTGCTGCACAACGCTGCGCATGACGCTTTGTGCCCGCGACGAAAGGGCGCCAAGCCGGCCGGTCTGCATCTGCTCGTCGTTGCTGCTCATGAAGCTTATGTATGGAGCCAACCGGGCCGGGTCAACGCACTGTCATTTCAGGGCAATAAGTGCTTTGATCGTTCGCTGGACAAAGTACTGTGGAAAGGACCAGAGCGATGCTGACGGCACAGAGACTTTCCCCCGCGCTCGGGGCCATTCTTGAGGCGCCCGGCTTTGATGAAGCCGCCATGCCCGCACTGGCCGAAGTGGCCTACGAAGCGCTGATGGAGCATCAGGTAATTTTGTTCCGGGGGACGGACATTTCGCCAGCCGCGCACCTCGCCTTTGCCCAGGCGTTCGGGGAGATTGACGAACCCCATCCGATCTACCCCTGCGTTGATGGCTTCGACCGCATTGTGAAACTGGAAAACAACAGCGATGTGCCCCCGGATACCAACAGCTGGCACACCGACCTGACCTACAAGCGCGTTCAGCCCTTCGCCAGCATTCTGGTGGCGCGATCCATACCAGAGCTGGGCGGTGACACGCTGTGGGCAAGCCTCTATGCGGCCTATGACCGTCTACCCACGGGTATGAAGTCAGATCTGGCCGGGCTGGAGGCGATCCACGACCTCGGCGACTTCCGCAACACCTTCTCCGACGGCAGCACCAATTCGCCATCAGAAGACCGCCTGAACGACGCCGTCCCGCGCTTTGGGCATCAGGTGCGGCCGCTGGTCGATCACCACCCCGTCACCGGCCGGCCCTTCCTGAACTTCAATGAAGCCTTCGTCACGCATATCAGCGGTCTGACCACAAACGAGTCCAACAGCCTTAGGGTCTGGCTGGCCAACCACATGAACCGACCAGAAGTGCAAATCCGCTGGCGCTGGCATGCGGGCGATATCGCCATGTGGGACAACCGGGTGACTATGCATTACGCCGTCGCCGACTACTATCCGGCCTATCGCTGCATGAACCGGGTGACAGTGGTCCACGATCGACGCGTTCCAAACTGAGCCGCAGGCTGTACAAGGGCGCTTTCCGCCCCACATCGTTTACATACAGAAGGCCTCGCCACCATGACCTTTTCACGCCCCTCCGGCCGCAGTGCCGACCAAATGCGCACCATTTCCATCGAAACCGACGTCAATAAGTACGCCGAGGGTTCGTGCCTGATCGGCTTTGGCGACACCCGGGTGCTGGTCACCGCTACGGTCGAAGACAACGTTCCCGGCTGGATGCGCAACACGGGCAAGGGCTGGATCACGGCCGAATACGGCATGCTGCCGCGCTCGACCGACCAGCGCATGGCGCGAGAAGCGGCCCGGGGCAAGCAGTCGGGCCGGACGCAGGAAATCCAACGTCTGATCGGGCGGTCGCTGCGCGCCGTGGTCGATCTGGGGCGCCTGCCTGAGGTTCAGGTCAAGGTCGACTGCGACGTCATTCAGGCTGACGGGGGCACCCGCACCGCATCGATCTCCGGTGCTTACGTTGCGCTGCGGCTGGCCTTCCGCCATCTCGAACGGATCGGCATGCTAAAGCAGTCGCCGCTGACCGGGCAGCTCGCCGCCATCTCCTGCGGCATCTGTCAGGGCACGCCGCTGCTCGACCTCGACTACGCCGAAGACAGCGCCGCTGAGACCGACGCCAATTTTGTTATGGTCGCCGACGGTGGCATCGTGGAAATTCAGGCAACGGCCGAGGAAACCCCCTTTGCCCAGACCGAGTTCATGAGCCTGCTGGCGCTTGCGAAAAAGGGCGTTGCCGACATCGTCGAAGCCCAGAACCGCGCGCTGGCAGCCTGAGCAGGAAGCACAACGTTGGCCCGATCCTTCACCGAACCCAAGCTGGTTCTCGCCACCCACAACCCCGGAAAGGTCGTGGAGATCGCCGCCCTGCTCGAACCCTTCGGCGTCGAAGTTGTCTCGGCGGGTGAACTCGGGCTGCCCGAGCCCGAAGAGACTGAAGCCACCTTTGATGGCAATGCACGGCTCAAGGCCCACGCTGCGGCCCGCGCCGCGAACCTGCCTGCCCTTTCCGACGACAGCGGTCTCGCCGTCAGCGGCCTCGACGGCGCGCCCGGCATCTACTCGGCACGATGGGCGGGGCCGGGCAAGGACTTCAGCGTCGCGATGGCGCGGGTTGAAACCGAGCTGGGCGATAACCCCGACCGCAGCGCTCACTTCGTGTGCGCTCTCACGCTGGCCTGGCCCGACGGGCACGATGAGACCTTTGTGGGCACCGTCCACGGCGCCCTGACCTTTCCACCGCGGGGCGAGCACGGCTTTGGCTACGACCCCATCTTCGTCGCAAAGGGCCATACGCAGACCTTTGGTGAGATGGACCCGGCGCAGAAGCACGCCATGAGCCACCGGGCCGACGCCTTCAGCCAGCTGGTCGCAGCTTGCTTTGAGGATGCTTGAGGCCGACCAGTTCCGGCTGGGGCTCTACGTGCACTGGCCCTTCTGTGAAAAGCGCTGCCCCTATTGCGACTTCAACGTCCACGAGCTCGACCCCGACCAACCCACCGATCAGGCCCGCTGGGCCGCCGCTCTAAGCGCCGAACTCCGCCACTTCGCGCCGCTGGCACAGGGGCGACGCCTCACCTCGATCTTCTTCGGTGGCGGGACGCCCTCGCTGATGGCGCCAGAGACGGTCGAGGCCGTCATCGACACCGCCCGCCGCGAAATTGGCTTTCTCAACAACATCGAAATCACGCTGGAAGCCAACCCGACCAGCGCCGATGCAGACCGCTTCGCTGGCTACCGTGCCGCCGGGGTCAATCGCCTGTCGCTGGGGATTCAGAGCCTGCGCCCCGATGCCCTGCTAGCGCTGGGGCGACAGCACAGCGTCGACGAGGCGCTGGCGGCGCTGGAACTGGCCCGCAGCGCCTTTGATAACCTCAGCTTCGACCTGATGTACGCCCGGCCGCGGCAGGATCGCGAAGACTGGGCCGCAGAGCTCGATCAAGCGCTCGCCCTGCGGCCCGATCACATTTCGCTCTACCAGCTTACAATCGAGCCCAATACGATCTTCGAGCAGCTTGCGCGCAAGGGCATCATCCGCCCCAAGGAAGACGACGAAACCGCTGATTTCTACCATTGGACCCGGCAGCATCTGAGCGCGGCCAGCTTCGCAGGCTACGAGGTCAGCAACCACGCCGCCGCCCCTACCTTCGAGAGCGCGCACAACCGCCTCTATTGGGCCTATCAGGACTATATCGGCATCGGCCCCGGCGCCCATGGGCGGCTGACCAGCGACGGCGCCAAGACCGCCGCACGCCAGCACCGCGCGCCCTCTGTCTGGCTGGACCAGGTCGAGGCGCAGGGCCACGCCACCGTGACCCACGAGAACCTGAGCGCCGAAGACCGGCTGGCCGAGGCCCTGCCCTTCGGCCTGCGATTGACCGAAGGGCTCCCGCTGGCCCACTTCGAGGCACTGGCACCCGGGCTGCTGTCAGCAGGAAAAATCGAGGCGCTGCGCGCCGAGGGCTATCTGATGGCTCGCGACGATGACTGGCTGCAGGTCAGCGACGAGGGCCGCCCGGTTATTGACGCGCTGGCCCGATACCTTCAGTCATAGAGCCCATGCTGACCCTCGTCTCCACCCCCATCGGTAACCTCGGTGACATGCCCCCCCGGGGCGTGACGGCGCTGCAGGACGCCGATCTGGTGCTGTGCGAAGACACCCGGGTGACGCGCAAGCTGACCACCCGCTTCGGCATCGAAACCCGCCTGATGGCGCTGCACGATCACAATGAGCAGCAGATGGTCGAAGGCGTGCTGAAACGCCTGCTCGATGGCCAGAAAATCGCGCTGGTCTCTGACGCTGGCATGCCGCTGATCTCTGACCCCGGCTACCGCTTGGTGCGGGCCGTCATCGAGGCTGGCCTGCCGCTGACCGGGGTGCCGGGCGCCAATGCTGCGCTGATGGCACTTCAGCTCAGTGGCCTGCCGACCGACCGCTTCCTGTTTGCCGGTTTTCCACCCAATAAGGCGACGGCCCGCCAGAAGTGGCTGGCCAGCCTCGCAGACGTGCCCGCAACGCTGATTTTCTATGAATCGCCCAACCGCCTCGCCGCTGCCCTCGCCGATATGGCGGCGGTGTTCGGCCCGCGTGCTGCCGCCGTCAGCCGGGAGCTGACCAAGCAGTTCGAAGAAACCCGTCGCGGGGGGCTCGATACGCTCGCCCGCCACTACGCAGACCAAGGCGCGCCCAAGGGCGAGGTCTGCCTGTGTGTCGCCGGCCCCCTGCCCCCCGAAGCCGTGGGCGAAGCCGAGATTGACGCCGCGCTGCAGCAGGCGCTGGAAACCGCTTCCGTCAAAGTCGCCGCCGCAGAGGTTGCAGAACGCCTCGGTTTACCCAAGCGAAGCGTGTATCAACGTGCTATAACTCTCCGGAAAGGCGAATCAACCGAGGGGAAATAGGCGCCGTGGAACGCTGGAAAGGGCAGGCAAACGCCCTTGTTGGCCAAGGCGGAGAGGCCGCTGCAAAAAAAATTTTGCAGGCACAGGGCTATGAAATCGCCGATTCCCGCTGGAGCTGTAGCGCTGGTGAAATTGACCTGATTGCCCGCAAAAACAGGCTGATTATCTTTGTTGAGGTGAAAACCAGCAGATCAATCGACCAAGCTGTCATTCGCATCAGCGAGGCCCAGCAACGCAGGATTGTGAACGCCGCCCATGTTTGGCTGTCCAAGCACGCCTTCGGACCCCGATTTTTGTTCCGATTTGATGCAATTTTTGTTGGTGGCAGCGGTCAACTCAAGCATATCGAGGGCGCTTGGACGGCCTGAAAAAGAGCCGGGCAACCAACCAAATCCTAAGCAAAATGGATGTTTTTTGTGAGTGAATACCGGGTTCCACGGCCCCTGATCGCGCCTGCGCGGACTGAGGCTGAACTGGTCGAAAGCCTGCGCGCGCACCGCCGCGCCGACCCTCTGGACTTCCCCATTCTGCAGGCCGCGCTGGACCTGTCTGCGCTCGCCTGCCTGCAGGCGGACCGGCCGCTCCCTGATTTCGACGATGTTATCGATCTGATGAACGAAATGGCACATTTCGCGGGATAGTGGGTTGCGGTCTACGATGGCGCGCCGCCGGTCGGGGAGCAAGTCGAGTGGCTGGCCCAGTCGGTGTCCGAGGTCGGCGCATTTGGCGGTATCACCCAGAACTATGATGCCAGCGAGAACGCCGACTTTGCTTCGGTAATCCAGAACCGCCGGATCCTGCTGGTCAGCATCGGCGTGCTCTACATTCACCTCGCTCGCAGCTGCAATTTTGCAATCGAAGGCCTAAACTTCCCCGGCCCGTTCCTGCTGCGGATGGAGGCTGAGGATGCGCAGGTCATCTTTGACCCCAGCGCCGGCGCCCGCCCTGCTTCACCGCAGGATCTGCGCGCCCTGCTCAAGCGCCACCACGGCGAGGCCGCCGAACTGGACCTGTCCTTCACCCGCGGGATCAGCGATATGGACGTGCTGATCCGCATGGAAAACGCCACCAAAATGCGTGCTCTGCGCGAGGGGCGAGCGGGCGAAGCGGTACAGGTCATCGAGCGCCTGTTGCTGCTCGATCCGGGCAACGGCGTGGTCTGGCAAGAAGCGGGACTGCTGCACTGGGAGCTGGGCAATAGTCGCGCGGCGGTGCTCGCCTTCGAGCACGCGGTCGCCACCATGCAGGAACCAGCCCTGTGTTCACGGGTTCAGTCGCTGCTTGACGAGGCGCTGTGTCAGTTGAATTGATGGGGCCATTCGGTTTGTTGGGAGGCCTGCCCCATGGCGCTGCGCGTTGCCGTTCAGATGGATCCGCTGGAAAGCGTCAATATCGACGCTGACTCGACTTTTGCGCTCATGCTCGAAGCCGAGCGCAGGGGCCACAGCATGCTGGTCTACCACCCTGATGCCCTGAGCTATCGCGACGGTGCGGTTTCGGCGCTGATGCGGCCCGTCACCGTGCAGCGGGTCGCCGGTGATCACGCGCACTTCGGTGCAGAGCAGCGGGTCGCATTGGGCGCGGAGACCGACGTGGTGCTGATGCGCCAGGACCCTCCTTTTGACATGCAGTACATCGCCGCCACCCACTTGCTAGAAAGTGTTCACGGCACCGGCTCGGAACAGACCTTCTGCGTCAATCACCCGGCCTTTGTCCGCAACGCGCCCGAAAAGATCTTCGTCACCGAATTCGCGCGGTTCATGCCGCCGACCCTGATCAGCCGGAACCCGGCCGAGATCATCGATTTCCGCGACGAACACCGCGACATCATTGTCAAGCCACTGTTCGGCAACGGTGGCGCGGGTGTGTTTCACCTCAAGCCCGATGACGAGAACCTGACCTCCCTGCTCGAAACCTTCCTCGGCACCTCGCGCGAGCCGGTGATGGTGCAGGCCTACCTGCCCGCGATCCGCGAGGGCGATAAGCGCATTATCCTCGTCGACGGCGAAGCGGTGGGCGCGATCAACCGTATTCCGGCGCAAGGCGAAGCGCGGGCCAACCTCCACGTTGGCGGCCGCGCCGAACCGGTCGCGCTCACCGATGTCGAGCGCGAAATCTGCGCCGCCATGGGACCGGTGCTGCGCGAGCGGGACCTGATCTTCGTCGGGATCGACGTGATCGGCGACCGCCTCACCGAGATCAACGTGACCTCGCCCACCGGGCTCCAGGAACTGCAGCGCTTCGATGGCACCGATGGCGCAGCGCTGATCTGGGACGCGATCGAACGGCGTTTTAGCGCATGAGCGGACCGGGCGCAGAGCGCAACTGGGACCCCGCCCGCTGGCAGGATCTGGGCTGGCCGGACTACCGGTTTCTGGGCTTTGGCGCGGCGCTGGTGTTCTGGTCGGGCATTGGCCAGACCTACCTGATCGGCTTCTTCGGCGGTGAGCTGCGCGAGGCCTTTTCCCTCAGCGACGGCCAGTACGGGCAGATTTATGGTGCGGCGACCTTTGCCAGCGGCATCCTAATCCTCTGGTCGGGCGGGCTGGTTGATCGCATGCCGCTGCGCCGGATCGGTACCATCGTCATCCTTGGCGCCATCGTAGCCGGGCTGACCATGGCGGCGACCCCGCACTGGGTGTTGCTGCTGCTGTCGTTCTTCCTGCTGCGCCAGTTCGGTCAGGCAATGATGGGTCACGTCGCCAACGCGGCGATGGGTCGCTACTACGACCGTTTCAAGGGCCGGGCTACGGGGCTACTCGGGGTTGCCTACTCGGTCGGTGAGCTGCTGCTGCCGCTGCTGGCCTCTTTCCTGATCGGTCAGCTGGCTTTGCCGCCTGCGCTGGCGGCGTTTGAGATCGACATCGGCTGGCGCGGGGCGTTTCTGGTGATGACGGTGCTGCTCGGCCTGAGCGTGCTGCCAGCCCTGCCGGTGCTGCTGCGCGACATGCCCGCCCGGGATCAGGCCTTGGCTGCCCGGCTGGCCCGGGATGAAGACGACGAGCGCGCCAGCCCCGGTTCCCGCCGGCGGCAGTGGACCCGCGCGGAAGTGCTGCGCGACCCACGCTTCTGGCTGATCATCCCGATGATCATCGCGCAGTCGGGGATCTTTACCGGGCTGTTCTTCCACATCGTTTCAGTACTGGAGGAAAAGGGCTGGGACCCCTCGCTCTGGCCGTACTACTGGGGCTTCTATCCCATCGCTGCCTTCGCGCTGAGCCCCGTCGCCGGGCTGCTGGTCGACCGGTTCAGCGCCACGCGGCTGTTCCCGATTTCGCTGGTGCCCTATGGGCTGGGGCTGATCCTGCTCGGGGCGATGACACCTTTTATCGCGATGATCCTGTGCCTGCTGCTGCTGGCGGTCTCGGTGGCGCTCTACAACACGTCTTTCAACACCCTCTGGCCCGAGCTCTATGGCGTCCGCCACCTGGGCAAGGTGCGCACCCTGAGCACCACGGTCATGGTGTTTATCTCGGCCGGCGGCCCCTTGGTCATGGGGCTGCTCAAGGACTGGGGGATCAGCTATAGCACGCAGTTGTGGACCAGCGGGATCTTCATTTTCCTCGCCTGCATCATCGCCTGGCTGGCCCTGCGCAGCACCGACGCCCGACCCCTCCAGAAGTCGAGTTAGTCGTCGCTTGCACACGTAAAAGGTGTTAAAGCGTGGCCATGGTCGCGCAAATCAAAACCGTTTCCTTCCAGGGCCTCGACGTCCAGACCGTCGACGTGCAGGTGCTGATGACCAGCGGGCTGCCCAAGGTCACCATCGTCGGTCTGCCCGAACGCGCTGTCGGCGAAAGCAAGGAGCGGGTGCGCGGGGCTCTGGCATCGCTGGGACTGATGCAGCCTCCGGCCCATGTCAGCATCAACCTCGCCCCTGCCGATCCGGCCAAGGAAGGCACGCACTTCCACCTGCCGATCGTGCTCGGGCTGCTGGTCGAAATGGAGGTGCTGCCACCGGACTGCCTCGATGGCCTGCTGGCGATGGGGGAGCTGGGTCTGGACGGGTCGATCAGCCCGGTTGTCGGCGCCCTGCCTGCTGCCATCCACGCCAACCGGCTCGGCCTGAGCTTGATCTGCCCGCAGGCGCAGGGGCAGGAGGCCGCTTTGGCGGGGCCCGGGCTCGACATCATCGCGCCGAAGTCGCTGCTGGCGCTGATGAACCATCTCATGGGGCGGCAGCAGATCCCGCGCCCCAAGGTCAGCAGCCTCGACTCCACCCAGCGACCACCGGCGCTCGACCTGCGCGATATCAAGGGGCAGGAGACCGCCAAGCGGGCGCTGGAGATCACCGCTGCGGGGGGCCACAACCTGCTGCTGATCGGCCCGCCGGGGGCCGGGAAGTCCATGCTGGCGGCCCGACTGGCCGGGCTGCTGCCGCCGATGACCGCCGAAGAAGCGCTGTCTGTGACCATGGTGCATTCGCTGGCCGGGACCCTCGCCGAAGACGGGCTGGTCTCCAGCCGTCCCTATCGCGACCCGCACCACTCGGCGAGCCTGCCAGCACTGGTCGGCGGCGGGACCAAGGCCAAGCCTGGCGAGGTCACCCTCGCCCACCTCGGCGTGCTGTTCCTCGACGAACTGCCGGAGTTCGACCGCCGCACGCTAGAGGCGTTGCGCCAGCCGATCGAGACCGGAGCCGTGACCGTGTCGCGGGCCAATGCCCACATCACCTACCCTGCACACTTCCAGCTGATCGCGGCAATGAACCCCTGCCGCTGCGGCTATCTGGCCGACCCGGGTCGGGCCTGCTCCCGAGCACCCAAGTGCGGGCAGGACTATCAAGCGAGGATCAGCGGACCGCTCTATGACCGCATCGATCTGGTGCTCGAGGTTCCGGCGGTTGCGGCGCTGGACCTCGGCCTGGAGCCCAGCGGCGAGGCCAGTGCCACCGTTGCCGAACGCGTCTTACGGGCGCGTGAGCGGCAGGCGCGGCGCTTCGAAACGCAGCATTCACAGACGCTGCTGGACAAGCCCCCGGTCAACGCTTCGCTCGAGGGCGATCGGCTGGAGGCGCACTGCGCGCTCGACCCTGACGGGCGGCGGCTGGTCGCCGAGGCCGCCGAGCAGCTCAATCTGTCGGCGCGGGGCTATCACCGGCTGCTTCGGGTCGCGCGGACCATCGCCGACCTCGATGAACAGGACGAGATCCGGCGCCTGCACATAGCCGAGGCGCTGTCTTTCCGTCGCTTGGCGCTGGCCTGAAGCCGGGTTCTTCACTACATCAGGGGGTGAGAGCCGCAGGAGCCCCGGATGAAACCTCACCTGACCGTCAAGCTTGCTGCCCCGCGTGGATTCTGTGCGGGTGTGGTGCGGGCCATCGATATCGTCGAGCGCGCGCTGAAGAAGTACGGGGCGCCGGTCTATGTCCGTCACGAGATCGTCCATAACCGCTTCGTGGTCGAAGGGCTGGAAGCCAAGGGTGCTGTGTTCATCGATGAACTCGACGAGGCCCCGACCGACCGACCGGTGATTTTTTCCGCCCACGGCGTACCCAAGGCGGTTCCGGCCGAAGCCGAGCGGCGGAATATGCACTTTGTCGACGCCACCTGCCCGCTGGTCTCGAAGGTCCATCGCGAGGCGGAGCGCGCTTACGGGGCGGGCAAGCGCGTCATCCTGATTGGTCACGACGGCCACCCGGAGGTGATCGGGACGCTGGGACAGCTGCCGCAAGGCGCGGTTAGCCTGATAGGGACAGCGGAACAGGTGGAGGCGCTCGACTGGCCAGGCGTCGCGGCGGAAACCGGGACAGGCCTGGCCTACGTCACCCAGACGACGCTGTCGGTCGACGACACGGCGACGGTGATTGCAGCGCTGAAGCAGCGCTTCCCGGAGATCACCGAACCCCACGCGGGCGACATTTGCTACGCCACCACGAACCGGCAGGAAGCGGTCAAGGCGATCGCGCCTGATTGCGAAGGTTTTCTGGTCGTCGGCGCGCCAAACTCTTCGAACTCGAACCGGCTGGTGGACGTGGCGCGGCAAGCCGGAGCAGCGCGCTCGTTTCTGGTGCAGCGTGGTGCGGACGTCGCCGGGCTCGATCTGGACGGCGTGCAGTCGCTGGGCCTGACCGCCGGGGCTTCGGCGCCCGAAGTGCTGGTCGATGAGATCCTCGACGCGCTGCGAGAACGGTTTGAGCTGGAGGTCAGCCTCGAGGTCGTGCGTGAGGAGAACGTGTTCTTCAACGTGCCGCGCGAACTGCGGGACGTGCCGGCATGAGCCGCGTCGAGATTTTCACGGACGGTGCATGCAGCGGCAACCCCGGCCCCGGTGGCTGGGGGGCTATCCTGCACTTTGGCGAGGCGACGCGAGAGCTCAGTGGCGGGGCGCAAGAGACCACCAACAATCGCATGGAGCTTACAGCGGCGATCGAGGCGCTCAACGCCCTGAACCGGCCGTGCGACGTGGTGCTGACCACCGACAGTGTGTACGTCAAGGACGGAATCACGGCCTGGATTGACGGCTGGAAGCGTCGCGGCTGGAAGAATTCGAAGAAGGAACCGGTCAAAAACGAGGACCTGTGGAAGGCGCTGGACGCGGCGCGAGAGCGCCACCGGGTGGAGTGGCGCTGGGTCAAAGGGCACGCCGGGCACCCGGAGAACGAGCGCGCAGATGAGCTCGCCCGGGCAGGAATCCCGCGTTGAGAGGCTTCCTTACTCCAGGGCAGAAGTAGTCCGCCCGCCAGTTATTGGAAGATTGCTAGATGCGCCCAGCGTTAATCTGAAAGGCTTTGGTTGCGGGCTTAAAGTTGCCGTCCCGGGTGCAGCCAGCATACAGAAAGCGCAACCACGTCAGAGCAGCGAGCCCTGATCTTCGTCAGCCTGCTGGGAGGGCCGCTTTGACCGCCCCGTAGCCCCGGCGGGCATTGTTGCAGGCTTAGGCGGTTTTACACCTTTAGAAGCCTCTTTTGCGCCGACAACCACGTCGACGGGGCCATCGATGAAGTGCAAGCGCAGCCGATTGCCGTCCGCGACCGCTGAGGCACGCGGCACGACATCTCCATCAGCGGTGCTGACCCAAACGTAACCCTGCTCCAGCAGCCGGTCCCGGCTCGATGCGAAGGAATCTAGCAGCCGCTGGACGTTGCTCAGCACCTGTTGGTGCTGGTCCAGACGCCGTGCGGTGGCCTGTTGCAGGCGGTCGCCAAACCGCTGAGCCGCGAACGTCTGGGCGCGCGCGCGCGCGGTCTGGCCCGCCGCCGCCCCAAGCCGGTCAGACAGGCTGCGCGCCTGTTCGGCCATGCGCTGCAGTCTTTCCCGAGGGTGACGCACCTTGGCGGCCACAGTATCAAGCTTGCTTTTCTGCGCCCGGATAGCCGCCTGTAGCCCTCGGTCGAGCCGCTGGTCGATCACGTCGAGCGCCTGTCGCCGCTCCTGCAGCACCCGGTTGGGGTCGACCAACCCGCGCGCAAGCCCGGCCAGCTCGGTGCTCGTCTGCTGAACCTTACGCTGCAGCCCCCGGCCGATGCGCGCGCCGAATTCTTCCACCCCAAGCATGAGGTCAGCCCGCACCGGGACCGCCATCTCCGCCGCTCCGGTGGGCGTCGGCGCACGCCGGTCGGCAACGAAGTCGATCAGCGTCGTGTCGGTCTCATGCCCAACGGCTGAAATCACCGGGATGCGGCTGGCAGCTACGGCCCGCACCACGGACTCCTCGTTAAAGCCCCATAGGTCTTCGAGCGACCCGCCTCCCCGGCCAACGATCAGCACGTCCGGTCGCGGCACGTGACCACCGGGCTCGATCGCGTTGAAACCGGCGATGGCTGCGGCGACTTCCGGCGCCGACTTCTCCCCCTGCACCGCGACCGGCCACAGGATCACATGGCGGGGAAAACGGTCTGCAACCCGGTGCAGAATATCGCGGATCACCGCCCCGGTGGGCGAAGTCACCACGCCGATCACCTGCGGCAGAAACGGCAGAGGCTGCTTGCGTTCAGCCTCGAACAGACCCTCCGCCATCAGCCGCTTGCGCCGGTCCTCGAGCAGCTTCAGCAGCGCGCCTTCGCCCGCCAGCTCCATCTGCTCGATCACCACCTGGTATTTCGATCCGCCGGGGAAGGTGGTCAGCTTGCCGGTGACAATGACCTCCATGCCCTCTTCCGCGCGGAGGCTCAACTTGGAAACGGCCCCGCGCCAGCAGACGGCGTCGATGACCGCCTTCTCGTCCTTCAGCGTTAGATAGAGGTGCCCCGAGCGGTGGTAGTTGGGCCGGGAAATCTCGCCGCGGACCCGAACCCGGTCGAAGGTGGTCTCGATAGTGCGCTTGACCGCCTGTGCAACCTCGGAAACGCTCAGCTCAGGCGCGTTGTCGCCGGGCTGGGGCTGTCCGGGCGCCGTTGCGCCAGGTCCAGCCTTACCCTTAGCCGGGCTGTCGAAGTCGAAAATATCCATCTCAGCGGCTTACCAGCTCAGCGGCGCTGCGCAAAGAAGGCTGTCAGAAGTTCTCCACAGCGGCGCTCTTCCACCCCTGCGATCACTTCGGGCGCGTGGTGGCAGGTCGGCTGCGCAAACACCCGAGGCCCGTGGTCGACCCCACCGGACTTTGGGTCGGCGGCGCCGTAGTAGACCCGGCGTATCCGGGCCAGCGACAGCGCGCCGGCGCACATGGGGCAGGGCTCGAGCGTCACGTAAAGATCGCAGTCCTCCAGCCACTTGCGGCCGAGCACGCGGCAGGCTTCGGCGATGGCGAGCATCTCGGCGTGCGCCTGCGGGTTCTGATCGGCCTCGACCCGGTTCCTTGCTGCCGCAATTACAGTGCCATCGCGAACGACAACGGCCCCCACCGGCACTTCGCCCACCGCGAACGCCGCCTCAGCCTGCTGCAGCGCGTCTTCGATGAAGGCCAGCGGCACGCCCGCCGTCCTCAGACCTGCGTGCCGCCGACGGTTATCGCGTCGATCTTGCAGGTTGGCTGCCCAACGGTTACCGGCAGGCTCTGGCCCGCTTTGCCGCACATGCCCACGCCCTTCTTGATGGCAAGGTCGTTGCCGACCATCGACACCCGGCGCATGACCTCAGGGCCGTTCCCGATCAGCGTGACGCCCTTGATCGGCTCGGCGATCCGGCCGTCGCGGATGCGGTAGGCTTCGGTGATTTTGAAGGTGAACTGACCATTGGTGATGTCGACCTGCCCGCCGCCGAAGTCGACAGCGTAGATGCCGTCCTTGACCGAGGCGATGATCTCGCCAGGGTCATCCTGACCGGCCGCCATGAAGGTGTTGGTCATCCGCGGCATGGGCGCATGCGCATAGGACTCGCGCCGTCCATTGCCGGTCGCCGCCACCCCCATCAGCCGGGCGTTCATCCGGTCCTGCATGTACCCGACAAGCCGCCCGTTCTCGATCAGAACGTTGCTCTGGGTCGGCGTTCCCTCGTCGTCGATGGCCAGCGAGCCCCGGTGGGCGGTCAGCGTGCCGTCGTCGATGATGGTCACCCCCGGGGCTGCCACCATCTCCCCCATCATGCCGGCGTAGAGGGAGGTCTGCTTGCGGTTGAAGTCGCCCTCCAGCCCGTGACCGACGGCCTCGTGCAGCAGCACCCCGGGCCAGCCGGGGCCGCAGACAACGGTCATCTCACCCGCCGGCGCTTCGACGGCCTGCAGGTTGACCTCGGCCTGTCTGATTGCCTGCGCCACGGCCTCTTCCCTGGCCAGCTCGCCGATGTGAGGGTCCAGCGCCGTGCGCCCGCCGAGCGCAAAGCCGCCTGCCTCTCGCTTGTCACCGTCTTGTAGCATCACCGACACCCGCATTGACGACATGGGGCGTGAGTCGCTGACCCGGAAGCCGCTGGGGCGGAGCACGGTGACATCCTTGTGCGCGGTCGACAGCGATACCGTCACCTGCCGCACCCTCGGGTCCTTGGCCCGGGCGTGGGCGTCGATGGTCTGGGCCAGCGCCACTTGCTTTTCAAAGCTCGGGCCGGCGTCGATCACGTCCTCGTCGGTATAGGGGCGCTGGTTGGTGCGCTTTGGATCAAGCGCCAGCGTGCCACCGCCCGAACGCGCCGCAGCGGCCGCCGTCTCGCCTGCGCGGGCCAGCGAAGCCTCGCTGAGCTGATCCGAGTGCGCGTAGCCGGTCAGTTCACCGGCCACCGAGCGCAGGCCAAATCCGCGGTCTTCGTCGTAGGATGCCCGCTTCAGCCGCCCGTCGTCGTAGACCAGCGTCTGCGCCTTGGTGTGTTCGAGGTATAGCTCGCCGTCGTCCGCACCGCTCAGCGCCGATTCCAGCTGTGAGAGGGCAAAATCGGGGTCGAGGTCGAGATCCGGCAGCAGTGGCAGGCCCATGATGTCGTCATCCTAAGCAAAGGTGAGTTGCTAAAAGGCTAAAGCTCAACAGAATATGGTGCCTAGTCAAAGGGTTTCGAGGCCTGAAAGGCAAGATTAATCCGCGTCATTCCGCCCTGCGGCCCACCTATGACTTTGCTTGTGAATTCATGTCGTCTAAGAGAGGGACACGCCGAGAGCAATGGGGCACAACCCTTCCGCGGTCAGCCCCGCTTTCGCCACTGAATATCACTGATAAGCAAGCAGGTCCCATGGTGCGGATTTTCAAATCAATCGTGCTCGCGTTGTCTCTCCTGACAGTCGCAGCGACAGCAGCCCAAGCCCAGGTTACCGTCCAGGGTGTTCCGGTCGAATACGGTCTGAGCTTCCAGGAGCCCGCGACCCCGATCATGGAGCGCGCCGTTGGTCAGTTTAACGTGTTTATCCTGCCGCTGATGGCAGCCGTTACGGTCTTTGTCCTCGTGCTGCTGCTCTGGACGTGCTGGGCGTTCCGCGAGCGGGCCGGGCACCAGCCCGGCAACTTCACCCACAACACCCGGATAGAGATCATCTGGACTGTTGTGCCGATCCTGATCCTCGTGGTGATGTTCGTCCCGGCGATGCGGTTCCTGTACTACAACGAGAACGGTCCGGACATGCTCATCAACGGTGAGCGTGGTAACGATAAGCACGCCGAACTGGTGATGCAGGTGACGGGCAACCAGTGGAACTGGACCTACGAATACCTGCTGTACCGCGATGAAAACGGCGTTGAGACCGACGTCTCCGGTATTGAATTCACGGCGAACATGCTCCCACAGGACGCCCTGCTCGCCGACACTCGCCGCGACGGCAGCCTGTACAAGGGCGAGACCGACTATCACGTCGTAATTCCGAGCAACACCGTGGTGCGCTTCAACGTGACCGCTTCGGACGTGCTGCACGCCTTCGCCATGCCGGCCTTCGGCATGAAGGTCGACGCGATCCCGGGTCACATGAACAACACCTGGGCGCTGGTGAACCCGGGCAAGGAAGGCCTCTACATCGGTCAGTGTTCCGAGATCTGCGGTGACCGGCATTCGTTCATGCCGATCGCGATCGACGCACTGCCCAAGGAAGAGTTCCTCGCTTGGGTCGGTACCGCCAAGGGTGAGCTGGAGAGTGGGGCCATCGGCCCATCGCTGCCCGCGCGCTACGACAACCAGGTTGCTGCGGCGAATTAACGCCCAGCGCATTAAGCACCAGCCCTCGGAGCAGGGCTGGTCTAGAACCAACAACGACGACGTCCAAGACCAAGATTTAAGGCCAAGGATTCAAGGAAGAGACGATGGCTTACGCAGCAGACCACGCCGCTGACCACCACGACCACAAGCCAAACCCGTTCTGGCGCTGGTTCGGTTCGACCAACCACAAAGACATCGGTACCCTGTACCTCGTGTTCTCGGTTATCACCGGGATCATCGGCGCAGCGCTGTCCGTTGTCATGCGGATGGAGCTGTCCGATCCGGGCGTCGAATTCCTGGTGAAGGAAAACGGCGATCCCAACGGTCACTTCTGGAACACCATCATCACCGCCCACGGGGTGATCATGATCTTCTTCGTGGTCATGCCCGCGCTAATCGGTGGCTTTGGTAACTGGTTCGTGCCGCTGATGATCGGCGCGCCGGACATGGCCTTCCCACGCATGAACAACATCTCCTTCTGGCTGCTGGTTCCGGCGCTGGCGTTCGGTATCCTGTCGGCTTTTGTCGGCGGGGGTGCTGGTACGGGTTGGACCTTTTATCCGCCGCTGTCGGTGATGCAACCTGACAAGATGTCGGTGTCGTTTGCGATCTTTGCCCTGCACATGGCCGGGGCGTCATCGATCATGGGCGCGATCAACTTCATCACCACCATTCTGAACATGCGTGCACCGGGCATGACCCTGCACCGCATGCCGCTGTTCGCTTGGGCCATGCTGGTCACGGCCTTCCTGCTGCTGCTGGCAGTGCCGGTTCTCGGCGGTGCCATCACCATGCTGCTGGCCGACAACGCGCTGGGCACATGTTTCTTCTGTGCAGAAGGCGGTGACCCGGTCCTGTTCCAGCACCTGTTCTGGTTCTTCGGTCACCCTGAAGTGTACATCCTGATCTTGCCCGGTTTCGGTATTGTCAGTCACATCATCTCGACCTTCTCCAGAAAGCAGGTCTT
>PAGB01000056.1 GCA_002711265.1 Rhodospirillaceae bacterium | reverse complement strand
TGGCGACGTACGACAATGCGACGGCGCTGGAGTTGGACGTCCGGCTGCGGACCGACATGATCGACCGGCCGGTCTGATCCCATAGACAATGTGGCGCGCTCGATTTGACGCCGCTTCGCGGCTTACAAATCTCCCACGCGTAATTAAACGGACAGGCCGCGCTGCGCGCGGCCTGACGACTTTTCGCATTTTCCATGAAAATGCGCGACGCTTGGTCCCGCCGCGCAAATCGCGGTCGGGGACAAGTCGGCGCAACCATGTTTCAAGCTAGAACGCTCACGCGCCCAAGGCGAAGGGCTTTGAGAGCAGAGCAAATAAGTTGCGCGGGGGAGATTTGTAAGCCGCGAAGCGGCGTCAAATCGAGCCCGCAACATTGATGCTTTGCTGCGGGGCAAAAGCGCTGCCTCAATGCAGGCTGTCGCTTACCCCTGCATCTTCGAAGGTCGCCATACCGGCATGCAGCGCGCAGGCTGATCGTACGATCTGTGCTGCCAGCGTCGCGCCCGAGCCTTCGCCCAACCGCATCCCCAGTTGCAGGATCGGCTTCTTGTCCATCCGGCGCAGTACGTCAGCATGGGCGCCCTCGACCGAGAGATGTCCGGCGAGGCAGTGGTCAATCGACTCAGGCGCCCAGGCGTGCAGGCACGCCGCCGCAGCGCAGCAGATATAGCCGTCGAGGATCACCGGCACCCGCGCCATCCTTGCTGCCAGGATCGCCCCGGCGATGGCTGCGATTTCCTTCCCGCCGAGCCGCGCAAGGACATCCAGCCCGTCGACCGCTTTGGCGGCGTGCAGGGCAGCACCTTCACCAACCACCCTAATCTTGTTCTCAAGCGCAGCGCCTTGCACGCCCGTGCCCGGGCCGGTCCAGTCTTCGGCCTTCCCGCCGTAGAGTGCGTGATAGATCGCCGCCGCTGAGGTCGTATTGGCAATGCCCATCTCACCGAGCATGAGCAGGTCCACGCCGGGCTCGACGGCCATCATGCCGTAGGCCATGGCTTGCGCGCATTCCTCGTCACTCATGGCCGGCCCCTGCGTGAAATCAGCCGTGGGAACGTCCAGCGCCATTTCGTAGACCATCAGGTCACCGTCAAGCGCTTCAACCAGCTGATTGACCGCCGCACCACCGGCCTGAAAGTTCAGCACCATCTGCGCCGTCACTTCTGCCGCAAAGGCCGATACGCCCTGCGCCGCAACCCCGTGATTGCCGGCAAACACAGCCGTGCGCGGGTGGTTGACCTGGGGCAGCGCGCGCGCCTGCCACCCCGCCATGAACATCGCGATGTCCTCAAGGTCAGCCAGCGCACCCGGTGGCTTGGTCAGGATCGCGTTTCGGCGCTGGGCTTCTGCCTCAGCGGCTTCGTCCCGTCCGGGCAGGTTCTGGCGCAGGGCACGGATTTCGGCGAGGGAGGCGATTGGGCTTTGTTCGGTGGTCATAGGTTCTACTTCGCGCTAAAGCGGGTCAACACAGGTTGCACAGGGGGCTTAGTCCAAGTCATGACTGTTTGGAAAGAGGCCATGGGCGGGCTGGTCACCAGCCTTGCCTTTCTGACCCGTGTGCCGCTGCCTTCATTTCTGTTCAGCGACGGCGTCTCGACCGATCGGGCCGTCTGGGCCTTTCCCGTTGTCGGCGCACTGATCGGGCTAGCCTTGTGGGTGCTGCTTAGCCTGATCTCCGGCTTTGGCTTCCACCCGCTCGTGGTCGCTGTTGCCGTGGTGGCCGCGGGCCTGCTGATCACCGGCGCCTTGCACGAAGATGGCCTCGCAGACGTTGTCGACGGCCTTGGCGGCGGCGATCTCGCAAGGCGGCTGGAGATCATGAAGGACAGCAGACTGGGCGCCTTTGGTGTGCTGGCGCTGGTGCTCATGGTCGTGCTCAAAGTCGGCGTGGTGTACACCCTGGCCGACCCGCTGAAGCCCGGCCTTGCCTTGGCCCTGCTGGTCGGTGCAGCGGCCTGGTCCCGCGCGCTGATTACCGCCATCTGGGCCACCTTGCCCCCGGCCATTCCCGGGGGGCTGGCCAGTGTCCGCCCGCACGTGCAACAGGCCGCGATCGCCCTTGCCATCGCGCTGGGGCTGCTTCTGGTTCTGCTGCTGCTCCTGCCCGGCACAGGCTTCCTGCTTGGTGGCGCCGTACTGGCAGCCATGGTGGTAGGCCTGTTCGCCCTCTTCGCCCGCTGGCAGTTCGGGGGCGTCACCGGCGATGTCTGCGGCGCGGCCCAGGTGCTCGCTGAGCTGGCTTTTTTCGCCGCTGCCCTGGCCCACATCAGCTAAGGAAACCCAGCCTGATCGGCGCCCTCCAACGTTGTGCACCGCGCACCGACTGCACCTCAACCTCTTCCACCGCTTCGACACGAAAGACATCACAATGGCAGTAGTGACCCGCTGGTTCTGGGTCCGGCACTCGCCGGTCATCAACCCTGATCATATCGTCTACGGCGCCTCGGACATGCCCGTGGATGTCTCGGAAACCCATATGTTCGCCCCCGCTGCCCGGGCCCTGCCGCGCGGCGAAGACGTCCACTGGCTGACAAGCACCGCCGGGCGCACCCACCGCACCCGCGACGCCATCATCCGCGAGGGCTACCCCGCCATCACCAGCACCGAGGATGCCCGCTTCGCCGAGCAGGGGCTGGGCGACTGGGAGGGCCTGACGTGGGAAGAAGCCCTGCCCGGAGGCGAGCAGCACCCCTTTTGGCACACCACCGCCGAATACCGCCCACCCAACGGCGAGAGCTTTACCGACGTGATCGAACGCGTCCACGCTGGGGTTCGTCACTGGACCGCCGCTTTCCGCGGCCAGGATATCGTCTGCGTGGCCCACGGCGGCGTCATCCGCGCCATGGCCACCATCGCGCTGGGCATGGCGCCTGACAAGGGTTTGTCGATCGGGGTCGACAACTGCTCGATTAGCCGCTTCGACTGGGTCGAATATGGTGAAGCCCAGCCTAAGCAGGCCTGGCGCACGGGATACCTCAACCTCAGCCCACGCAAGCCCGACGGCTTTGCCAATGGCGCAGCGCTGAGCTCGGACGAGCGCGGCTGAGGGGTTACGCAACCCACCAAGGCCCTCAAACTGACGCCCTGCGCTAACACGCCCGGCAGCACGCAATTGCTTGTCTTCGCGCAAGATTCGGAGCGCACGTCCCCGGCAGTTCGGGTAGATTAAGTGCAGGCGTCGAGTAACGCGGCGCTTCTCAAGCACGCCTTGGCAGGAAACCAGCGCATGATCCACGACCCGGACCGAGACGCAGCCCCCGCACGTCCGCAGGATGCAGCCGCCGCATCCACCCTGGAAAGGGTGGCTAGCGACAGCCCCGCCGATGTCCGGCTGGCGCAGGCCGCTGCGGACCTTATCGATGCCCGGATCGACGCGGGCCTAGACCACCGCGCCCTGACGCTGAAGGCCCTCGCAGCCGATCTCGAAACCTCGCCCACCCAGCTGCAACGGCTGTTTAACCGAGTGGTCGGCGTCTCGCCGTGGGACTACGGCGCACAGCGGCGCGCCGACGCCTTTCGCCAGCATCTGCGCAGCGACGCCAGCGTGACCGACGCCATCTACGCCGCGGGCTACAGCAGCGCCAGCCGGGTTTACGAGCAGAGCGGTTTCATGCTCGGCATGACCCCCGCCTCCTACGCCCGGGCAGGCAAGGGCGCTTCCATCACCTTCGATATCGTTGACAGCCCGCTGAACCGATTGCTGGTGGCGACCACCGAAACCGGGCTGTGCTTTCTGGCCTTCGGGGATGACGACGCAGCCTTGACCGCCGAGTTACAGGCCGAATTCATCGCAGCGACCGGCGTAAACCGCGACCCTGCCGGCCTGCGCAGCGTGCTCGAAGACGTGGTCGAGCACCTCGAGACGGGTCATATGCCCTCACGGCAGCTGGCGCTGGACGTGCAGGGCACGGCCTTCCAGCGGCGGGTATGGCAGGCCCTGCTGGCCATGCCTGCTGGCGCGGTTCTGACCTACAGCGAGCTGGGTGAAGAAATGGGGCTGGAGAACGGTCAGCGCGCGGTCGCACGGGGCTGCGCCACCAACAAGGTGTCGCTGCTCATTCCCTGCCACCGGATCGTCCGGAGCGATGGCGGGTTGGGCGGATATCGCTGGGGTCTCAAGCGAAAACAGAGACTTTTAGCTATGGAATCGGACCGATTTGGTGCAAAAGAGACGGGTTCCAGAGATCGTCTCCTCTAGCCCAAGGGCCACCCGGCTTTGCGCATCTTTTCCAAGTCCCTCCAAGACCCGGAAACCATCATCCTTGCCGATCGCCGCTTCGATGTCAGCGTCAACCGGCTTAAACGGGCGCGGCGCCTGACCCTGCGCATCGACACCAATACCTCGCGGGTGAAAATCAGCGCTCCGGCCTCGGTCGAGGCCGAGCTGGTCCATGGCTTCCTCGAGCGAAACAGGCCTTGGCTGGAGAGACAGATCGCCAGCCGACCCGACCTCGAAGTCGTCCGTGACGGCAGTCTGATCCCGTTTCGTGGACAAGACACACAGATCATCATCGACCCCGCCGTGACCCGCATCACGTTTGATGATGCCGATGGCCGCCCAAGCCTACGCCTGCCCCGGCGGGGCGAGCCGATCCTGCGCCTGCAGCGTTTCCTCGTGGACGAAGCCCGCCGTGACCTCACCGCCCGCGCTGAAAGACTCTCAGGCGTGCTCGGCCGTCCGTTCCGCAGCCTGCACGTGCGCGACACCAAGAGCCGCTGGGGGTCCTGCTCATCGCGGGCGGGGCTGAATTTCTCGTGGCGGCTGATTTTTGGCGAGGACCGCGTGCGCGAGTACGTTGTCGCGCACGAAGTCGCTCATCTGCGCCATATGGACCACAGCCCGGCGTTCTGGGCGCAGTGCGAAGCGCTGTGTCCGCCCGACCTCGACATCGGCTGGGCCAAGCGCCAGTTGCGGGAGAACGGCAAGCGCTGGCACGCACTGGTCTTCGATGGCTCGGTGGCCTGATGCGGCCCCGTAACCAGCCCGAAATCCTGCTCCGGCGCGCCGACCGCAGCGATCTGGGCGCCCTGCTGAGCCTGATCCATCGCTTTGCCACCGAGAGCGGTGAGCCCGGCGGCGGGGTCAGTGATGCGGTCGTGCTCGAACGCGCGCTGCGCCATCTCGTGGTCTACATGACCTATTTCAACGACGATCCCACCGGTTACGTGCTGGGTATGGAGTCGCTGGGCGGGCGCGGGTCGGCAACCCCGCAACTGCCGGGCTACTACCTCTGTGATCTCTACGTCGATCCCAGCTGGCGCCAGCACGGGCTGGGCCGGGCCATGCTCTCGGCCATGCTGCAGACCCCGACCAGCTGGGGGCCGACTCGTTTCCTGCGCTGGGAGACGTCGACCCAGCCGGAAGCGGCGCAGGCCAATGCCTTCTACGAGCGGGTTTTCCCCGAACGCCACGTCGGTCAGCCTTTCGTCTGGCCCGCGCCGCTGGATGCCGCCGATATCACGCCGGAACGCTATATGGCCTTCCGCCCCCGCCGCCTGATGACTGATCAGGCCTGGCTGTCGGTCGAGCCGGCGTTCTCGACCCAGAGCGGGCGCTGGTTTGCCCGCCTGCACGAACTCGCAGGAGACCGGGCCGACGTGCCGCAGCTGCTCAGCGCCGTCGCCTCTGACGGCTACGCGCACCTCGCCATGGCAGAGACCCTCGACCTGCCCGAGGGGGAGGCACAGAACCTCATCCCCGGCTGCTATCCGCTGGAACAGGCACAGGCCTGCCTGGTGGTGTTCCCGCCGCCGCAAGAAAAATAATTGATCTGCGGGGATACGCGCCATCAATCCGCCGTATCACCCTGCAGAAGAACACGTTTCCGGCCAGTCTCAAGCCTCAGATTTTGAGGGGTCGCAATCGGGAGAAGAAGACACCGGGATGCTCGACGCGCTTCGTCAAGGTGATCCACGGACCTGGCAGGCCTTCTGTCAGGACCATGCCGGGCTGGTGATCCACGTGGTGCGCCAGACCTTCGCCCGCTATGGCGTGGGCGGGGACGCCCATGACATCGAAGACGTGGGGCAGGAGGTGTTCATCCGCCTGTCCAAGCAGGACTTTGCCCTGCTCAAGCGGTTTGACCCGGCCCGCGCCAAACTGACCACGTTTCTTCGCGTTGTCGCCAGTTCGACCACCATCGACTGGCTTCGCCGTCGTCGCCCGCAGGGTGACGACATCGATGACCACGCCGCCGCGCTGGTCGACGAGCGGGCATCTGCGGCCTTTGACGGCATCGGAGAGAGCCAGTCGGCGCTCGAAGCGGTCGAAGCCGAAATCGGGGAGGCCGGTCTGTCCGACCGGCAACGGGCGATCCTGAGGCTCATGTTCGACGAGGACATGGACGTCGAGGACATCGCCGGGAAATTGGGTATCGCCGCGCAGACGGTGCGCAGTGCCAAGCACAAGGCGATGGTGAAGCTGAGAGGCGCTTTTGAGGCCAAACAGGGCAAGGAGGCCCGGTGACGGTGACAAAGAACAATAAAAAAGAGCAGGATAGAACAGTTCTGCCTGAAGACTTCGATCCTATGGAGATGGCGGCTTTTCTTGATGGAGAAGCCAACACGGAAATGGTGCGTGGGCTGACCGAATCTCCGGCCCTGCGCGCTGTGGCTGCGGCCGGGCTCGATCAGAGCGAGGTCAGCGATGTCGCCGCAGCCGCTCGCCTCGCTGCGCGCGCAGCGCCGCTGGCGCCACGGCATGTGACAGCGGCCCCCGGTGTCCGGCCTTCCTTGTCGGCGGGCTTGTTCGGCCTGTTCCGCACCGCGAACGGTGGCGCGGACTGGCGGGCAACAGCAGCAGGCGTGGTGCTGGGGCTGTTCGGTTTCGGCGTCGGTCTTGCCGGCGGCATGGGCATCGGTGGCACCGGCCTGGATGCCGACGAAGTCCTGATCTCCGCCAGTGCAGTCGACCTGTTTGGACGCGACAGCGACACCATCGGTGCGAGCGACTTTGACACCCTCTTTGGCAGCCTCGAGTAGGAGCGGGACCATGACACGGATACTCGGACTTATCATTGTAGTGTTGCTGGCCTTGTGCATCGGCCTTTCGGCAGCGCTGTTCAAAACCGGGCATGACGCCCGCCGGGACATCATGAAACTCAGCCGCGACCTGCACATCCGCAACGTCTTCGACGGGCCGCGGGGCAAGGATGGCCCCGACGCCGAGCGCGACGGCAACCGCGCTGAAGGCGATGGCAAAGGCGAAAACCCGAACAGGCGGCAGGGTGTCGGCAGCTTCAAGGACGTGCGCGACCGGCTCGGTCTGGATCAGGACCAGGCCAAGATGCTGCGCCAGTTTCTGAAGAGCCGTCGGACCTTGCGCCAGACCTCGGTGGAGGCGTTGCAGGAAAGCACGGCTGACTTCAGGGTCGCTGTGACGGCGGAGACCTTCGACCGTGCCGCCGTGAAGGCCCTGCGCGAGGGCTTGATCACCACGCGCCGGGACGAAAGCGAAGCCGCTTTTGAAGGCTTGCTGAACTTCGTCGAAACCCTGTCGGCGGAGCAGCGTGAGGCTTTGCTGGAGCTTGTTCAAAACAGACCGAACTCGCTCTTGTTCCTTTAGCCCTGCGGGTCTATTCCTTATCGTCTTGAGGAATTAGAGGGACCCGTCTCGCCATGGATCTTCGTATTGAACGTCAGAGCCTGATGCGCAGTCTGTCGCATGTGCAGAGCGTCGTTGAGCGGCGGAATACCATTCCGATTTTGTCCAACGTCCTGATCGAGTGCGGCGACGGCGCCGTGACCCTGACCGCGACCGATATGGACCTGACCCTGACCGAAACTACGGGCGCCAGCGTCCCGACCAGCGGCGCGGTGACGGCACCGGCGCACATGCTGTTCGATATCGTGCGCAAGCTGCCCGACGGCGTCGAGGTTGGCCTGACAAAATCTGACGGCAGCGACCGCATGACCCTCACGGCGGGTAAGGCGCGCTTCGAGCTTTCCACGCTCCCGCGCGAAGATTACCCGGCGCTTGACGGCGTGGACCTGCCGATTTCCTTTGAAATGCCGGCCGAAGAGCTGAAAACCCTGATCGAGCGCACCCGGTTTGCGATTTCGACCGAGGAAACCCGCTACTACCTCAACGGCATCTACCTGCACGCCATGGGCGAGGGCGCTTCGGCGGTTCTGCGCGCGGTGGCCACCGACGGTCACCGGCTGGCGCGCTTCGAAACCGTGCTGCCGACCGGCGCGGCTGATATGCCCGGCGTCATTATCCCGCGCAAGACCGTGGGCGAGCTGGTCAAACTGCTCGACGACAGCGACGAGAGCGTGCGCATTGCCCTGTCTGACTCGCGGATCGAATTCCGCTTCTCCGACGTCACGCTGTCGTCCAAGCTGATCGACGGCACCTTCCCCGACTACGAGCGGGTGATCCCGACCCAGAACGACAAGCCAATGACCGTCGACAAAGCCTCCTTCGCGCAGGCGGTCGACCGGGTGTCGACCATTGCCTCGGCCGAAAGCCGTGCGGTCAAGCTGTCGGCAACCTCCGGGCGGCTGAACCTGTCGGCCAACTCGCCCGATCGGGGGCAGGCCAGCGAGGATATCGACGTCGACTACGGCGCGACCGATATCGAAATCGGCTTCAACGCCCGCTATTTGCTCGACATCGCCACCCAGCTTTCCGGCGAAACGGCCGAGTTCGTCTTCGCTGACGCCGGCTCGCCGACGCTGGTCAAAGACCGTGACAACGCGGCGGTGCTTTACGTCCTCATGCCAATGCGGGTTTAGGCTGATCCAGTCGATCCGGACGCAGGGGCGAAGGTAGAGTGAGCGCTGACAGCGGCGCAGCGTGGGTCAGCCGTCTCGCCTGCCACCAATTCCGATCCTACGAAGGGCTGGACCTGAGCCTGCCACCCGGGCCGCTGGCCTTTGTTGGTGGCAACGGGGCGGGCAAGACCAACCTGCTGGAAGCCATCAGCCTGTTTGCGCCCGGACGGGGCCTGCGCAGCGCCCCGGCGGCGGATGTCGCGCGTCGTCCGGCCCGGCAGATGCCCGGCCCCGATAGCCCTGCGGTCCCCTGGGCGGTTTCGATCAGCCTCGAAACCCCGCTGGGTGTCCGCCAGCTCGGTGTCGGCCTCGACGCTCCCGGCGGCAAGCGCGCGCTGCGGCTGGACGGAAAGACAGCAACCGGGGCCAGCGCCTTTGCCGAAATCGTCCCGATCCTGTGGCTCACGCCCGACGACGACGCGCTCTGGCGTGGTCCGTCGCAGGATCGCCGCCGCTTCTTCGATCAACTGGTCGCCGCCTTCGAGCCCGGTCACGTGGGCAACGGCCTCGCCTATGCGCAGGTTATGCGCCAGCGCCTGAAGCTGCTCAAGGAAGCCGCCGCGCAGAACAGCACGCCCGACGCCATCTGGCTCGACGGGCTGGAAGAAAGCATGGCCCGGCACGGGGTTGCCATGGCCGCCGCCCGACGCGGGCTGCTGCGACGGCTCAGCGACAGGGTCGAGGGCGGGGTCGGCCCCTTCCCCGGCGCGCGGCTGGGCTTTAAGCCAGGGCTGGAGACTCAGCTGGGCGAGGGATCGGCGTTGGACGTCGAGGACCGTTTTCGCCGGGCCTTGTTCGACGCCCGCACCCGCGACGGCATGCTGGGGCAGACGACCACGGGGCCGCATCGCTCCGATCTGGACGTCTACCACGCCGGCCATGGGCGCGAGGCGGCGCAGTGCTCAACGGGGGAGCAGAAGGCGCTGCTGCTGGCGCTGGTGCTGGGGCACGCGCAGCTGCTGACCACGGCCCGGCAGATCCGGCCGGTACTGCTGCTCGATGAGGTCGCCGCCCACCTCGATCGCGATCGCAGGGCGGCACTTCTGGAGGCTTTGGCGCCTCTGGGGGGGCAAATATGGATGACAGGTACCGAATCCGTCACATTTCGAGAAATAAGCGATGAAATTGCGCTGTTTTCTGTCCATAATGGTCGCGTAATACAGGACTCTTAGGCACAGCTGCGGCAGCAACACGCGCAGTAACGGATTGCGAGACACCATGGCGACTGAAGAACAACAAGACGAATACGGCGCTGACAGCATCAAAGTCCTTCGCGGGCTGGACGCCGTGCGCAAGCGGCCAGGCATGTACATCGGCGATACCGATGATGGCTCGGGCCTGCACCACATGGTCTATGAGGTCGTCGACAATGCCATCGACGAAGCCCTCGCCGGGCACTGTGACCGCACGCTGGTCATCCTGCACGACGACGGTTCGGTTTCGGTGCAGGACAACGGCCGCGGCATCCCCGTCGACATCCACGCCGAAGAAGGCATTTCGGCCGCTGAAGTGATCATGACCCAGCTGCACGCAGGCGGTAAATTCGATCAGAACTCCTACAAGGTTTCCGGCGGCCTGCACGGCGTGGGTGTGTCGGTGGTCAACGCCCTGTCATCACGGCTGGAGCTGACCATCTGGCGCGACGGCAAGCAGCACGAGATGGCCTTCGCCCACGGCGAGTCCCTCGACCCGCTGTCGGTGACCGGTGAAGTTGCCCGGGATCAGAGCGGTACCCGCATCCGCTTTTGGCCTTCCGAAGACACCTTCACCCAGACCAATTTCAGCTACGACATCCTCGAAGCGCGCCTGCGCGAGCTGGCGTTCCTGAATTCGGGGGTGCGCATCATCCTGACTGACGAGCGCCCGGAAAAGCCGGTCGAAGCCGATCTGTTGTACGAGGGCGGTCTCGCGGCCTATGTCGCCTACCTCAATCAGGCGAAGCAAGCGCTGGTGCCCGAACCCATCCTAATGACCGCCAGCAAGGACGGCATCACCGTCGAAGTGGCGATGGAGTGGACCGACGCCTTCCACGAGAACACGCTCTGCTTCACCAACAACATCCCGCAGCGCGACGGTGGCACGCACCTCTCCGGGTTCCGGGGTGCCCTGACCCGGCAGGTGAACGGCTACGCCAACGAGTCCGGAATCGCGAAAAAGGAAAAGGTCACGCTGACCGGCGACGATGCACGCGAGGGCCTGACCTGCGTGCTGTCGGTCAAAGTGCCAGACCCGAAATTCTCCTCGCAGACCAAGGACAAGCTGGTTTCGTCCGAAGTCCGCCCGGTGGTCGAGAGCGTGGTCAACGAGGAACTCCAGCGTTGGTTCGAAGAGCACCCACAGGAGGCCCGCCGGATCGTGCAGAAGGTCTGCGAGGCCGCCGCCGCCCGCGAAGCTGCCCGCAAGGCGCGCGAGCTGACCCGGAAGAAGGGGGGTCTGGACATCAACTCGCTGCCCGGCAAGCTCGCAGACTGTCAGTCGCGCGACCCCGATGTCGCCGAACTGTTCCTCGTCGAGGGCGACTCGGCCGGTGGCTCCGCCAAGCAGGGCCGTGACCGCAAGTTCCAGGCGATCCTGCCGCTGCGCGGTAAGATCCTCAACGTCGAGCGTGCGCGCTTCGACAAGATGCTCGGCAGTCAGGAGATCGGCACGCTGATCGCGGCGCTGGGTACGGGGATCGGCAAGGAGGAATTCGACGCCGAGAAGCTGCGCTACCACAAGATCGTGATCATGACCGACGCCGACGTCGATGGCGCCCACATCCGCACGCTGCTGCTGACTTTCTTCTACCGGCAGATGCCGGAGCTGATCGAACGCGGCAACCTGTACATCGCGCAGCCGCCCCTGTTCCGGGCCAAGAAGGGCTCGTCCGAGACCTACCTCAAGGATCAGTCGGCGCTGGACGAACACCTGCTGATGGAGGGCCTGAAAGACGCCCTGGTGACGCTGGGGGACGGCAGCCAGCGCGCGGGCGCTGACCTCGCCGATATTGTGCGCAAGTCACTGAGCGCAGCGCGTTCGGTGACCATGCTCGGCCGCAATGTCGGCAGTGCCTTCGTCGTGGAGCAGGCCGGTCTGGCCGGGTTCTTCCCCGAAGGCGCGGGCGAGCGGGTCGCTGCCAATCTGACAGAGCGCCTCAACCGCGCCTCCGAGGAGCACGAACGCGGCTGGGAATGCTTTGTCGAGGGTGGCTCCAATCAGGAAGGCCAGCGGCTGATCTCGGCGCGAACCCTGCGCGGAGTGCCACAGCGCTTCACGCTGTCGGCCCGCGATCTGGACGGCCGCGATGGCCGCCGCCTGTCGCAACTCATGCCCGAGCTGGCGAGCCTCTTTGCCAAGCCCGCGCGGGTGGCCTTTGGCGACGAGCCGTCAATCGAGCTGTTCGGCCCGAGTGCGCTGGGGCAGGCGATTATCGATCGTGGCCGCAAGGGCCAGAACGTGTCCCGCTACAAGGGTCTGGGGGAGATGAACGCCGACCAGTTGTGGGAGACCACGCTGGACCCGAACGCGCGGACCCTGCTGCAGGTCCGGATCGAACAGGGCAAGACCGCCGATGCCGTCTTCGCTACCCTCATGGGGGATCAGGTCGAGCCACGCCGCGATTTCATTCAGGCCAACGCGCTGGAGGTTGTGAACCTCGATGTCTGAGGCCGCCCGGCGGGGGCAAAGTAGCAGGGCGGGCCGGGCGCTGGTCGCCGCCGCGGGCCTGCTGTTCAGCGCCGCCACCGCTGCTGCTGCCCTGCTCCCGACAGGACTGGCCTTTGCACAAACCGACGACGGGGTTTCAGACCCCGCCCTGACGCCGGTCGTCACCCCGGCGCGGGAACTGGACCTGCTCGAGGTCTACGAAGTCGCTTCCAGCCTCATGTCCTACCAGAACCCGCTGTTCATCTTTCCCGGGCTGAAGGCCGAGGGCTTCACCGTCAACGGTGACGGAGGCGAATTCAATATCGTTGTTAAGGGACTGGGGTTGCCGGACTCGGCGGCGACCCTGCCCGAACCGGTGATCCTGCACCTGCCTGGCATGACCCGGGATAACGAGCTGGTCGATCTGCGGGTCGAGGGGCTGCCAACCTCGACCATCCTCGCCGACGGCCAGTCGCTCAAGCTGATCAATCCGGTGTTCGAGGGCACGTGGTCGCTGCCGGGTCGGGGCTTTCAGGCCTTCGATCTTAGCCTCGACCGCGCCAGTTTCCAGGGCGAGGGTATCAGTTACCAATTGCGTGACCTCCGCATCCGGCTGGCCGAGGACGAGCGCACCGACCGGGTGGCGATGACCTTCTCGCTCAAGTCGTTCGAGGTCGACTATGGCGACAGCTTTACCGGCACCGAGCGGGCGCAGGGCTTTCGCCTGTCGCTCTCCGGTCCGCGGGGGGAAATAGCGCCGCAAACGCTGCTGAAGCTGGCCTACCGGTTGAGCAGTCTGGCGCTGGGAACCAGCGTTTTTCATGATTCACTGGTCGAAGATCCGCCGCCGGTGGCCAGCCTCAACGGCCTCGACCTGCGGCTTGAGATCGACAGCGACCTCTGGGAGCAGACGGTTCCCCCGGCGGCGGGGAAGATCGATCGCCTCGATGCCCGCGTGCAGATCCTGCCAGGTGACGACCCACGCGAGAGCCGGTTGCAGGTCGAGGCCTCGGTCGGCGCGATGGAGCAAGGGCTCGACGGCATGAGCCTGTCGCTGGCCAAGCCGGCCGCGCTGCGGCTTTCGCTCGCGGGTTTGGAAGCGTGGGCGCTCGCCGATCTGTTGCTGGATCAACGGGTGCTCGGGCCAGTCCCCGGCGCGGTACCCTTCGACGCGCCGCTGAGGATGGCGGCTGAGTTTGACCTTGCACAGCTGCGGTTGGGGATCCCGCAGCTGGATTTCGACATCGCAGCCAAGTCTGCCCAAGGCAGTCTCAGCAGCGATCCTGTCGACGCCGGTGCTGGGCAGAGCCTGCTCCTGTCCGCCGCTGCCACCGATATGGCCGTGCGCGACTGGCCGGAGAACTCCGTGCTCAACCCCTTTTCCACGCAAGTGCTGCTGCCGCTGCTGCCCCGGGAAGCCAACCTGAGCCTCGCTGTGGAAGGGCTGGAGGCTGATGCTGCGCGGGGGATCATCACCGCGCTGCTTGGGCTGGACCTGCGCGGTCTGTTTGCGGCTCTGCCGTCCGACCCCGGGGCGCTGCGCTTCCGGCTGGTCGACGGCCTGTTCCGCTCACGCCTGCTGGAGGCCGAGTGGTCCGGGGAGCTCAGCCCCCGCGCGGGACGCATCCCGATTCAGGGCACGTTCGCGCTGGAGACCGGCGCGCTGACCCCGCTGCAGGTCAGCATGCAGCAGTCGCTGGCGACGCCGATCCCGGCGGTGACGCAGAGCCTGTCGGCGGGGGTGCTGGGGCTGACCTTGCTGCAGTCATTCGCGGTGCGGGAAGAGGGCGGCAGGCTGAGCTTTGACATCGAATTTCCCGAGACCGGTGGTCTGCCGCTGGTCAACGGTCGACCGCTGCCGTTCCAACAATTTATCCGTTGAGGGGATGCCAGCGGGCTCAGCCGTCGTAAGGGGGGATACAGGAGGACCTGCTCATGCAAGCCAACCCACAACTTCGAGCTCTGAACCGCTTCGGCCTCGGCGCCCGCCCCGGTGAGTCGCGGTCTGTTGACCCGCGTTCTTGGCTGCGGAGCCAGATCAACCCCGCCGCAGCGCTGCTGACCGGGTCCGATTTACCCAGCGCCCAGAGCCTCATCGAAACAATCATGAAAAACCGCGCCCGCGACGACAAGACCGCGGCGCGCAAAGACCTGCGCCAGTTCGGCCGCCAGACCTTCGGGCTCGAGGCCGGCGCGGCACTGCGTCAGGCCATGACCACCGACGCCCCCTTTGCCGAGCGGCTGGCGCGGTTCTGGTCGAACCATCTGGCGGTCAGCACTGTGGGTGAGCCGATGGTTGCCCTGTCGGCCGGCGCTTATGAGCGCGAGGCCATCCGCCCCCACGTCTTCGGCCGCTTCGCTGACATGGTACGGGCCAGCGCCCGTCACCCGGCGATGCTGATCTACCTCGATCAGGTCCGCTCAATCGGACCCAATGCCCGCGCCGGTCGGAACAATCGCCGTGGCCTCAATGAGAACTACGCCCGCGAGCTGCTCGAGCTACATACCCTCGGCGTCGATGGGGGCTACGACCAGCGCGATGTAGAGCAGCTGGCGCTGATCCTCACCGGCTGGACCATCGGCGGCTACGTCCGCCAGCGCAACACCGGGCCGGTCAAGCCCTTCGCCTTTGCCGATGCCATGCACGAGCCAGGGTCCAAGACCCTGCTCGGTCGCCGCTACCCCCAGGGCGGTGAGAACGAAGGCACAGCCGCCATTGCCAATCTGTGCCGCCACCCGTCGACGGCGCGATTCCTTGCGACCAAGCTGGTCCGGCACTTCGTCAGCGACCGGCCGCACCCGCTCGATATCGACATTATCGCAGGTGTGTATCTCGACACCGACGGTGATCTGGCCGAAGTCAGTCTGGCGCTGCTCGACCTAGACGGCGCCTTCTATGGCCCGGAACGCAAGATCCGCTCGCCGCAGGAATTTCTGATCGCCATGGGCCGGGGCCTCGGCCTGTCAAAGGTGGATCGCAAAGCCGTCTCTGCCCTGACCGCCCTGCGCCACATCCCGTGGTCGCCGCCGTCCCCGGCCGGGTACAGCGACGAGGTCGCTGATTGGGGCGACCCCGACGGCCTGTTGCGCCGCGCCGACCTCGCCCGGATGGTGACCAAGCGCGCGCGTGCCCGCCTGACCGATGTCGGAGCCTTCGCCCAAGACGTCATGGAGGTGCGTGACCCCGCCCTGCTCAATGCCCTCCTCGCCGAGCAATCCAGTGCCGCTGATCAGGCGACACTGGTCTTTGCCAGCCCCGATTTTCAGTGGAGATGACCCGTGAACCAGTCCTTTCTCAATCGACGCGCCTTCCTTGCCTCCGCCTGCGCCGGGGGTCTGGCGACCAGCTTTGCGCCCTCGATCAGCTTTGCCCAATCGGCGACTGACCAGCGTTTTGTGTTTGTGCTGCTGCGTGGGGCCATGGACGGCCTGCACGCCGTTGTGCCCTACGGTGATCCGGCCTACGCCTCGGCGCGCGGCCAGCTCGCCTACGACAGCAGCGTGCTGACGCCGCTGGACAGCACCTTTGCCCTTGCGCCCGGTCTGTCGCCGCTGGCGCCGGCCTTCCTCGAGGGCGAGCTGCTGCCGGTTCAGGGCCTCGCCATCCCCTACCGCACGCGCTCGCACTTTGACGCGCAGTCGATCCTCGAAACCGGCTTGGACAAGCCCGTGGGAACCGCCACCGGCTGGCTCAATCGAACCCTTGGCGTGATCGGTGGTGCCTCGGGCGCCGGGATCGCGGTCGGCGGCGGCTTGCCGACCTCGCTGCGTGGTGAGGTGCCCGTTGCTACGTGGGCGCCCAAGGTGCAGCGCGATGGTGACGAAGCCTTCCTCGCCGACCTCTCGCGGCTCTACAACCAGGATCCGCAGCTCGCCGACAGCTTCACGGCGGCCCTGAACCTGCAGGAGCAGGCCATGGTCATGGACTCCGGCGGCGGCAAGCGTGGGCTGGCACTGTTCGACCAGCTGTTCTCGGCCACCGGCCGTTTCCTCGAAGCCGACGACGGCCCGCGGATCGCAGCCATGGAGTTCTCCGGCTGGGACACCCACGCGGGGCAGGGCAAGGCGGGCGGTGCACTCGACCGCCGGCTTGAAGCGCTGGCCAATGGTCTGCTGACCTTTAAGGCGACGCTCTCGCCGGAGGTCTGGTCGAAGACTGTGGTGCTGGTTTCAACCGAATTCGGCCGGACGGTGGCCACCAATGGCACCGGCGGCACCGATCACGGCACGGGCGGCGCAGCGTTGCTGTTCGGCGGTGCGGTGCGTGGGGGTCGAGTGATCGCGGATTGGCCGGGGCTGGCGTCGAACCAGCTGTTCGAGGGGCGGGATCTGCGTCCAACGCTCGACACCCGGCAGTTGCTCAAGGGTGTGCTCGGCGCGCACTACGACCTGCGCAACGCCGAGCTGAACCAGAAGATCTTCCCCGATAGCGGGGCGGTCGGCGCCCTCGACGGGCTGCTGATTTAAGCTGATTTAGGCTGAATTCCGCACGGGTCCCGGTCTGAGACCCGTGGTCTAGTTCTCAAGCATGCGGCGCAGCAGTTCGACGTCCTCGTCGATGGCCGCGTCGAGCGACCGGAGCTCCTCCACCTTGCGCACGGCGTGCATCACCGTGGTGTGGTCGCGGTTACCGAAACGCCGTCCAATCTCTGGCAGGGACCGCGTGGTCAGCTGCTTGGACAGGTACATGGCGATCTGCCGTGGACGCGCCACGGAGCGTGCCCGGCGGGGCGAGAACATTTCGCTGAGCTTGATGTTGAAGTGCTCGGCGACCTTCTTCTGAATCTCTTCGATGGTCACCCGGCGGTCGTTGGCCTTGAGCAGGTCGTGGAGCACGTCCTGCACCATCTCCAGCGTCACCGGGCGGCCGATCAGGATTGCATGCGCCTCGATCCGGTTCAGCGCGCCTTCCAGCTCGCGGATGTTCGAGGAAATCTTGTGGGACAGGAATTCGAGCACTTGCGGCGGGATTTCCAGGGCGATGCTCTCGGCCTTGGCCTGCAGGATCGACAGCCGAAGTTCGTAGTTGGTCGGGTGGATGTCGGCGACCAGACCCCAGCCCAGCCGCGACTTCAGCCGGTCTTCGAGACCTTCGAGATCGCTCGGTGACTTGTCAGCGGAGACCACGACCTGGTGGTTCTGATCAACCAGCGCGTTGAAGGTGTGGAAGAATTCTTCCTGGCTGGCTTCCTTACCACCGATGAAGTGGATGTCGTCGATCATCAGCACGTCCACGGAACGGAACTCGTCCTTGAACGCTATTGTGTCGCGGTGACGCACCGCCTGAATGAACAGGGACATGAACTTTTCAGCCGACAGGTAAGCGACCCGACGCTCAGGCTGGGTTTCGCGGATGTGCCAGGCGATGGCGTGCATAAGGTGGGTCTTGCCCAGTCCTACCCCGCCGTAAAGGAACAGCGGATTGAAGGCGACTTCGGCACTCTCAGCCACACGCCGTGCAGCGGCGTAGGCGAGTTCGTTGGGTTGGCCGACCACGAAGTCCTTGAAGCTAAAGCGCTTGACCAGTTGCTTGTCGTCATTGGGTACCGTGTAACGGTACTGAGACATCTCGGCGCTATTGAGGATGGTCGGCGCAGCCAGTGGACTGATGCCAGGTTTGCCAGTTGCGGTTTCGATCGCGTCCAGCGGGGCCGCGAAGTTGCCGACGCCGGCTTTGCTCGGCGGGATAGGCGCACCGGGTTGGGTCGCGGGCCGGACAATGATTTCGACCGTCTCAATCTCAGGCTCGTGCATTACCCAGAGAGCACGTAGTCGCTCAAGGTAATTGGCCTGTACCCAATCGCGGACGAAGCGAGAAGGAACGGACAGGCGAATCCGCTCATCGTTGGCTTCAGAAAATTCGATCGGACGAAGCCACGAACGGTAAGTGCTCTCGCCGTATTCACGACGGATGGAAGCCTTGACCTGCGACCAAATTTCTTGACGATCCTGGAGGGTGTGGAAGCTGTCAGTCACGGCTTGATCCAGACCACGGTCGGTGCTGTATCAGCCAGAGCGTTAAAAATTTTGGCTTGCTCACTGCACTTCAGTCGGTGGCCCCGGATACATTCCCACACAGCTCTTCTCCTCAATTTACTTGCTTCGCTCTTTGCAGGATCAGTGCGGCGCATCTTGCAGTGCGCTTTCTGCGGTCCGATCTCTCGAGCATTATCGGCACCTCTGTTCAGGCGCCGTGGGGGCCTGACGCCTCCTTTTTATTAGGCCTCATGTTTAAGGCCCTCTAGCAACCGGGCAAGCATCGAAAACGTGCGATTGGCCAAAAAAGTGAAATTTGTGGAGTCGCTGCCTCAGTCCGGTACAGCCTGCTTAGAATTCGATTTTTTCGAATCCGTGCGCACGCAAGATCATGAGAAGATCAAGGCTAATATTACGCAGGAATCGCGAATCTTGCCTCGATGTATCCTATCAGTGCACGTGCTGAGACGAATCGCCCGGGTCCCAAGACTGGACCGAGCACGACTCGCAAAAGGCACGCAAGGCGCCGAAATGAGGGCTGCAAAAAGCCGACCGGAACGCGGGCTCCGGTCGGCTTTTCAAATCAGGCGTCGGTGTGCTGATCGCGTCGAATCAGGCCATCCGCTTCACGGCCGCGCTCAGGCGACTGATTTTCCGGGATGCGGTGTTCTTGTGCATCGTGCCCTTGGTCACGCCGCGCATGATCTCGGGCTGGGCTGCGGTCAGGGCTGCGCGGGCAGCGGTCTGGTCGCCGGCGGCGACGGCGGCCTCGACCTTTTTAATGAAGGTGCGGACGCGGCTGCGGCGAGCGCGGTTGATTTCGGTCCGGCGAGCCGCGGTGCGGACGCGCTTACGGGCGGAACGGGAATGTGCCATTCGGGTCGGTTTCCAAAGACAATTTCAAAGATTGAGCGCTGCTATAGGCCCAAAGACCGCTGAGCGCAAGGCAAGGCTCCTATCGCTGACAAGCAGCGCAGAAAAATGTCGATCGATTTGACTGCACGACGCGTTCGACCGGCCGCTGGCAAGTGCGGCAGGGTTCGTCCTCGCGGCCGTAGACGCGCCAGGCGTGTTGGAAGTATCCCAGCTCCCCAGACACCTGCCGGTGGTCGCGTAAAGACGAGCCGCCGGCTTCAATCGCACGGATTAGAACAGCCTTGATTTCAGCGCACAGACGCTCGATCTCGCGACGCTTGAGTGAGCCGGTGGCGCGGGTCGGCCGGATGCCCGCTTCGAACAACGCCTCGCACACGTATATATTACCCAACCCCGCGATCAGGCGTTGGTTGAGCAGGCTGGCCTTGATCGGGGCACTCTTGTCCTTGAACACGCTGCGCATGTGCCCAAGGTTGAGGGCGTCGCTCAGCGGCTCCGGCCCTAGCTGGTCAAGAAAGCGGCTGTTGCTGTCGGGTCCGCTGTACATCTCCACAAACCCAAAGCGGCGCGGATCGTTGAACCGGACCTGCCCCTTTGCGGTCTGGAACACCACGTGATCGTGCTTGTCGAAGTCCTCGTCCGGCGGGGTGACGCAGACCATGCGCCCGCTCATCCCGAGGTGAAACAGCAGGGTCAGTGGCGTGTCTCCGCCCTCGGGGAAGCGGATCAGCCCGTACTTGGCCCGACGCTCGATCGTCCCGATGGTTTTCCCGGTCAGCCGCTGGCTTAGATCCACCGGAAACGGGAAGCGCATATCCTCCCGCCGGAGTAGCAAACGGTCCAGCCGCTGGTGTTCGAGCAGGGGGCGCAGACCCCTGACAACGGTTTCGACTTCGGGCAGTTCAGGCATGGGACGTTCAGCACCTGTGCGTTATTGGCAGTCCGCCTTTCTTTTCACGGGCGGGGTTAAAGGCTATCTCAGCAGCATGGCAAAAGAAAACGACGATACCACCCACTTCGGGTACCGCGACATAAAGGTCGAGGAAAAGGCACCGCTGGTCCAGGGCGTGTTCGAGAGCGTGGCGAGCCGCTACGACATCATGAACGACCTGATGTCTATGGGCGCGCACCGGCTTTGGAAAGATGCGTTGATGGACTGGATGCGCCCGCGCGCCGGGGAAGTCTGCCTCGACGTGGCCGGCGGCACCGGCGATGTCGCAGAGCGCATCCGGCAGCGGCAAGGCGGGCCTCAGGCGCCGGGCCGGGTGCTGGTTTTTGACCTGACCGAGGGCATGTTGCAGGCCGGGCAAACCCGCTTCCAGGGCCGTGAGGACCTGCAGTGGATCTGCGGCAATGCCGAAGCGCTGCCCTTCGAGGACCGGTCTTTTGATGCCTATACGATTTCCTTCGGGCTGCGGAACGTCTCCCGGCCGGAACTGGCACTGGCGGAAGCGCGGCGGGTCCTGCGCCCCGGCGGGCGGTTCTACTGCCTCGAATTCAGCCGCGTGGTGCTGCCCGCGCTGAAAGACCTCTACGATCAGTACAGCTTCAACCTGCTGCCCGAGCTTGGTCGTCTCGTCGCCGGAGACCGCGAGAGCTACCAGTATCTCGTCGAGTCCATCCGTCGCTTTCCGCCGCAGGAACGACTTGAAGCGATGATGCGGGACGCTGGGCTTGCGCAGGTGAGCCACCGCAATATGTCCGGCGGCATCGTTGCCATCCACAACGGTTGGCGGGTCTAGGCCGGTGCTGGGCTGGATCACCCATCCTTTCGCCGGCCTCGGGCTGCTCTGGGTCATGGGCCGCGAAGGCGCGACCGACATCGCCCTGCGTCTGGCGCCGGCGCGCAGCCTGCCGGCTCGGATCCTGCGCGTCCTGAGCCTGCTCAAGGGCGGCAAAGCCCGATCTCGAACGAGCGGCACCAATCTCGCCATCGCCCTCAAGCGGCTCGGCCCGACGTACATCAAGCTGGGTCAGATCCTCTCCACCCGCGCCGACCTGATCGGCGAAGGCGCGGCGGCGGATCTGTCGGCGCTGCAGGATCAGCTCGAACCCTTCGACGACGGCACCGCCCGGCGGATCCTCACCGAGGCGCTGGGTCGGCCGGTCGAGGACGTCTTTGCCGACTTTGGCCCGGCCTTCAGTGCTGCCTCAGTCGCGCAGGTCCACTTCGCCACCCTGCACAGCGGGGAAGAGGTCGCCGTCAAGATCCTGCGCCCAGATATCGAGCGCCGGTTCGTCCGTGAACTCAGCTTTCTGCGCTGGGCAGCGGGCTTCGCGCAGGCGCTGGTCCCTGATCTGCGCCGCGCCCGGCCCGTGGGGATCATCGACGTGCTGCGCGAGCAGACCGCCATGGAACTCGACCTGCGGCTCGAAGCCGCCGCAGCCGACCAGATGGCGCGCAACTTCGCCGACCGTGGCACCCTGCGCACGCCGGCGCCGTTCTGGGATCTGACCTCTCAGCGGGTGCTGGTCATGGCCCGGGTCGAGGGCACCAGCATCGATGAACGCGACCTGCTCCGCGCGCAGGGCCACGACCTGGAAGCCGTGCTGACCAATGCCGCCACCAGCTTCTTTGAGGCTGTGTTCGAAGACGGCTTTTTCCACGGTGACCAGCACGCGGGCAACATGTTCATCGACGCCGAGGGTAAGGTCGTGTTCGTCGACTTCGGGATCGTCGGCCGGCTGGACTGGAAAGGCCGTGTGTTTCTCGCCGACCTGATGAATTTCCTGCTCGAAGGCGACTACGACGGTCTCGCCCGGCGTTACGCGGAAGAAGGCTACCTGCCGCGTTCGGCCTCGACCCAAGCGTTCGCGCTGGCTCTGCGCTCGGTAGCCGAGCCGATCGTCAACCAACCGTTGGAGCGGGTGTCCTTCGCCCGGCTGCTGGGGCAGTTGCTGGCTATGGGCCGCACCTTTGACATGAGCCTGCAGCCCGATCTGTTCCTGCTGCAGAAGAATATGCTGATGGCCGAGGGCATCGCCCGGTCGCTGTCGCCCGATATCAACATCTGGGACATCGCGCGGCCGCTGGTGCGCGACTGGATGATCGAATACCGCAACCCGGTGGCGCAGCTCTCCGGGCACGCCGAAACGGCGCTGGCGGCGGCCGGACGCTTGCCAAGCATGCTCGAAGAGGCCGAAAGTGCGCTCAAGGATCTGAACGCTGAAATGAACCGCCGCCGCTCGGCGGGGTCGGTCTGGCTGGGTTTAGCGCTGGCGGCGGTCGTCGGCGCCGGGCTGATGTGGCTGGTTCTGCAAGCGACGGGAGGTTAGGGCATGGCACTGGCGGGCAAGCAGATACTGCTGATCGTCTCCGGCGGGATCGCAGCCTACAAGGCCGCGGTGCTGGTCCGGCGGCTCAAGGACGCCGGCGCCACCGTGGTGCCGATCCTGACCAAGGGCGGTGCGCAGTTCATCACCCCGCTGACCCTCGCTGGGCTGGCCGAACACCCGGTCTATCAAGACCTGTTCAGCCTCAAGGACGAGTCCGAGATGGGGCATATCCGGCTGGCGCGGGAGGCCGACCTAATCCTCGTGGCTCCGGCCAGTGCCGACCTGATCGGCCGGATGGCGGCCGGGCTGGCCGACGATCTGGCCTCGACCACGCTGCTCGCGGCCGACGGCCCGGTGGCCATTGCGCCCTCGATGAACCCGGTCATGTGGGCCAACCCGGCGACGCAGGCCAACGTCCACGCCCTGATGGCGCGCGGCGTCCACGTCTGGGGTCCGGCCGATGGAGACATGGCCTGCGGCGAGATCGGCTCGGGCCGCCTGACCGAACCCGAAGACCTCGTGGCGCTCGCTGAAGCCTTCTTTGCGCCCAAACCGCTTGCCGGGAAGCGTGCGCTGGTCACGTCCGGCCCGACCCACGAGCCGGTCGACCCGGTGCGGGTCATGGCCAACCGCTCTTCGGGGCAGCAGGGGCAGGCCGTGGCCGCCGCCCTTGCCGCCGCAGGGGCTGATGTCACCCTCGTCACCGGGCCGGTGTCCCTGCCGCCGCCGGTCGGCGTACACGTCCAGCGGGTCGAGACCGCCGACGATATGCTCGCCGCTGCGCAGGCCGCGCTCCCGGCCGATATCGCTGTCTTTGCCGCGGCGGTTGCGGACTGGAAGCTCAAGGACGCCGCGCCCGAGAAGCTGAAGAAGCAAGCGGATCGCGACGAACTCGAACTGCGTTTCGTCAAGAATCCCGATATCCTCGCCACCATCGCGCAGGGCAACCCGCGCCCCGGTCTTGTTGTGGGCTTTGCCGCCGAAACCGAGAACCTCGTCGAAAATGCCCGCGCCAAGCGCCAGAAAAAGCAGGTCGACTGGATCCTCGCCAACGACGTTTCCGGCGGCGCAGTCTTCGGCGCCGCGAACAACGCCGTCACGCTGGTCACCGGCGACGGGGCCGACGCCGTGGACACCTGGCCCGAACTGAGCAAGTCGCAGGTCGCTGCCCGTCTGGTCGCACGCATCGTGGAGGCGCTGGAGCCATGACCGCATCCCCTCCCGTCATCGTGCCGCTCAAGCGGCTGGACAACGGCGCTGAACTCGCGCTGCCCCACTACGAAACCGCCGGTTCGGCCGGCGCCGATATCCGTGCCGCCGTCGATGCGCCGCTGCGGCTGGAGCCTGGCCAGCGGGCCCTGATCCCGGCCGGCTTCGCCATGGCCCTTCCGACAGGGTACGAGGCACAGGTGCGCCCCCGCTCCGGCCTCGCGGTCAAGAACGGGATCACCGTCCTCAACGCGCCGGGCACCATCGACAGCGACTATCGCGGCGAAGTGCGGGTGCCGCTGATCAACCTCGGCGACGAAGCCTTTACCGTCGAGCGCGGGATGCGCATCGCCCAGCTGGTCATCGCCCCGGTGGCACAGGCCGGCTTCGACGAGGTGACCGACCTCAGCGAGACTGAGCGCGGGGCAGGCGGCTTCGGGTCAACCGGTGTCTGAGGACCGGCCCGACCTCCCCATCGATGAAGACGAGGCGCTGAGCCACTTCAGCGACGCTGAACTCGAGCGCTTTGCCCGGCATCTGGTGCTGCCGGAAATCGGCGCACGCGGGCAACTGCGGCTGTCGCAGGCGCGGGTCGCGCTCGTCGGGCTGGGGGGCATCGGCTGCCCGGCGGCGCAGGCGCTGGCCCAGTGCGGGATCGGCACGCTCGGGCTGATCGACCCCGATACGGTATCGCTGTCCAACCTGCCGCGTCAGATGCTGTTCCGTGCGGCCGATGTCGGCCGGCCCAAGGCGCTGGTTGCCGCCGAAGTGCTGGAAGAGGCCAGCCCCGGGCTGTCGGTGACGGTGGCCCTTGACCCGGTTCGCGCCGGAACTGCCGAGCGGCTGCTGAGCCGCTACGATCTGGTCATCGACGGCAGCGATAACTTCGACACCCGCGTGGTGGTCGCCGACTGGTGCCAAAGCAGGGGGCAAACCGCATCTGGTGGTGACCGGCTGATCGCGGCATCGGTAACCGGGACCGAGGGTCAGCTGCTGTGCCTCGACCGCGACTCGCCGCGCTACAGCAGCCTTTTCCCAGAAGGCCCACCGCCTGAGCAATCTTGCGCCGATGTCGGTGTGCTGGCGACCGCGTCAATGCTGATGGGACAGCTCGCCGCCCACGCGGCTGTGCAGTGGTTGGTCACGGATCAACGGCCCGCCGCACAGCTGATTTCCACCTGGCCGCTGCGCATTATGCGCCTTCAAGTGTAGTTCGGACCCTTTGAAACAGTCCTGAAAGCGATTTATCAAGAAAATCGGCTAAAACGCTTGAATATATAGATTCTGTTGGTCATAGATGGGGTGTTGGGGCACCGCGAAATTTCATCTGCGCGGGATTTAACGCACCGGCACAACATTTTTATACGTGATTTGACGGACTCATTACCGTGCTACTCAGTGGTTCCAGCCGTCGGGTGGGAAATTCCATGCCCACCCTGCGGCGCCTGACTTGGCTTCTTTCGATTTCTCTGGTGCTGCTCGGCGCTGTGATGGCGCTTGCACCCGTTGCTCAGTCCCAGTCGCAGAGCGTCGGCCGGGTGACGGGCGAGGTGCTGCCGCGCTGGGTTTCCCTCAAAGACGAAGACGCCTACCTCCGCCGTGGTCCAACCAAGACTCACGCGATCGAGTGGGTCTATCAGCGCCAGTACATGCCGATCGAAGTTGTGGCTGAATTCGGCAACTGGCGTCGCGTGCGCGACCGCGATGGCACTCTTGGCTGGATGGGGCGCTCCGTGCTGGCCAATCACCGCACTGGCATGGTGCAGGCCGATATGACCCCGCTGTTCCGGGGCAGCACGCAGGATTCGAACGTACTCGCCTACATCAAAGAGGACGTGGTGGTGCATCTGAAGACCTGTAAGGACTACTGGTGTCAGGTGCAGGTTGAGAACCTGACCGGCTGGCTGCCCACTTCGGTGATCTACGGCGTCTACGCAGGCGAAGAAATCAACTGATTTCCCCGCCATCGCTCGCGATGGCCCTTGTACTCATAATGTTCTCGTGCAAGCTTGCCGGCCATGGGCGAGTCACAGCATGACCTTTTCCGAATTACGGTAGCCACCGAGGCAGAGACCGGCCGCATCGCTACGGCTGTGGGGCAGGTTCTGGCGTCTGGCGACTGCGTGCTGCTGCAGGGGGATTTGGGGGCAGGCAAGACCGCCTTTGCCCGCGCGTTGATCCGGTCACTCGCCGGGGACCCCGATCTGATCGTGCCCAGCCCGACCTTTACCCTCAGCCAGAGCTACGACCTGCCGGACTTCGCCCTGACCCACTTCGATCTTTACCGGCTGGGGGAGGCCGAAGAGGTCTTCGATCTGGGCTGGGACGACGCGCGCGCCGACGGCGTGACCCTCGTGGAATGGCCCGATCGGCTCGGGCCGCTCCGGCCGCCTGAGGCGCTGGAAATCCGGCTTGAAGCCACCGGCGCAAGGGAAGAGCAGCGGCAGTTGCACGGGGTTGGCGCGCTCGCGTGGGCGCCGCGTTTGGAGCCAATTTTCTCATGAAAATCAGGGGCTTGTACAATATCCCATCCCAAGATGACTTCGGCATGACCCTTGCGCGGGGCCTGCTCGAAGCCGATCTGGACCTCGCCGATGCCCTGATACTGCTGCCCAACCGCCGGGCCTGCCGGAGCCTGCAGACGACCTTCCTGCGACTGCGCGAGGGTGAGGCCCTGCTGCTGCCCCGGCTGGTGCCAATGGGCGACCTGTCCGACGAAGACGCGGTGGGCGAGTCCATCGCCGGGGGCATCGACCCCGAGGCGCTGCCCGACGCGGACCTCGACCTGCCCGACGCCTGGCCCAAGCTGCGGCGCGAAGCCGTGCTGGCGGAACTGGTCGCCTACAAGGATCAGTCGTTGCCGCCCGATCATGTCATGGCCTTGGCGCAGGAGCTGGCGCGGCTCATGGACCAGATCGAGACGGAGGGCATCCGCCCCGACCGCCTGCCCGAGCTGGTCCAGAACGAAGACCTCGCTGATCACTGGCAGAAATCGCTGCTGTTCCTATCCATCCTCTACGATGTCTGGCCGGGAATCGAAGCCGATGCCGGGCTGATTTCGGCTGCTGCCCGTCGGTGTCGTTCTGTCGAGAACCAGATCAAACAGTGGCGGCTCGCCGCCCCAAGCGGCCCGGTGATCGCGGCTGGCTCCACAGGTTCCATTCCTTCCACCCGGGATTTGCTCGCGGCGGTGCTGGCGCTGCCGCAGGGGGCCGTGGTGCTGCCCGGGCTGGACGAGGATCTGAGCCTGGACGCGTGGCGGGAAATCGGCCTTGAGGTGACCCATCCCCAGCACGGTTTTACCGAACTTCTGCAGGCCTGTGACCGGGACACCGGTGACGTCCAGCGCTGGCCTTGGTCCGGCGCGGGGGAACGTGAGGGACGGACGCGCCTGCTCTCCCGCGCCATGCTGCCTCCGGAGATGACTGCGAGTGAAACCGAGGGCTGGCGCTGTGAAGCTGACCCGACGCTGTCGCCGGAGGCCATCGCTGCGGCCTTCGAGCAGGTGACGCTGTACGAGCTCGACGACGACGACACCGAGGCCAAGACCATCGCGCTGGCCCTGCGGGACGGGCTGGACCGGCCGGCCTTTGTCTCGGCGCTGGTGACACCTGACCGGATGCTGGCGACCCGCGTGCGCGGGCATCTGCAGCGCTGGGGGATCGAACCAGATGACTCCGCCGGTCTGCAACTGCACGAGACCCCGACCTTTAAATTCGCCCGGATCGTGCTCGATCTGGTCAGCTCGCGGATCGACCACTTCGACCTGCTGGCGCTGCTGCATCACCCGCTGTGCCTGCTCGGGCTGGACGAGGCGACGCGGCAGCGGGGTCGGGCCTTCCTCGACCTCGAAGTCCTGCGCCGTACGGCCTCGGGGCAGGGCCTGACCCCCCTGCAGGACTGGTTGCGCGCCAACCCGTCCCAGCCCGGCGCGCCACAGGCTCATGCTGTGCTCGACCGTGTGGCGGCGGCCACGCGCGCGCTGCGGGAGACGGCTGAACGGCCCAATGACGACCCATGCTGGACCGCCTTTGACTGGCTGCTGGCCACCATGGAGTGTGTCGAGGCCCTGACCCAGAGCCCGGATGAGGCCGTGGGGTCGGTCGCCTGGACGCAGAACGGGTCGGAAGCCATGGTCGCCTTCGTCAATGAATGGGCGCAGGCGCTGACCGAGCGCGGCCTGAGTGCCGCGCGCGCCGAGGGCGCATCCGCCGCCGAAGGCCCGCTGGCCGAACGCCCGCTGCCGCTGCCGACCTTTGCTGCGCTGCTCGACCGCGCGGTGCAGGGCGTGACCCTGCGGTCCCCCTTCCTCGGTCACCCCCGGGTGCTGATCCTCGGCGGGATCGAGGCCCGCTTGACCAGCGTCGACCGCATCATCCTCGGCGGCCTGAACGAAGGCACCTGGCCAGCGGAAACCCAGCCCGGTCCGTGGATGTCCCGCCCAATGCGACGCGAATTCGGGCTGCCATCGGTCGAGAGGCGCATCGGCCTGTCTGCCCACGATTTCTGTCAGGCTTTTGGCCGGGCCGAGGTGATCCTGACCCGGGCCGGGCTCGTCGATGGTGGCGCGACGGTCCCTTCGCGCTTCATCAAGCGCTTGCTCGCCTTCCTCAAAATTACCAAGTCCACGGCAGTGCTCGACCCGCCAGGGCTGTGTTTCGAAGCCGCCGCCCAGAGCATCGACGCCGCCGACCAGCCCCGTGGCGCCCGCCCGCCCCGGCCCCGGCCACCGCTCTCCGCGCGACCGACCGCGTTTTCCGTCACTGCCATCGAGCGCTGGCTCAAGAATCCCTACGAAATCTACGTCAAGCACAGTCTGCGCCTGCGCCCGCTCGACCCCATCGGGGGGCGGGTCGACGCGGCCCTGCGCGGCACTGTCATCCACCAAGCGCTGGAGGACGTGGTGCGCGACCACCCCGGCCCGGTCGGCGAGGACTATGAGGCGATTGTGTTCACGGCGCTCTACGAAGGTTTTCGCGCCAGCGGGCTGACAGACGCGCAGGTAGCATTGTGGCAGCCCCGGCTGGCGAAGATCGCGGCATGGTTCAGCCAAACCGAAGCGAGCCTCCGCGCCGATGGCCGTCATTCCCCTGCGATCGAGCAGGATGTTGAGCACCGCTTCGAGGTCGAAGGCATCGAATACTGCCTGCGCTGCCGGGCTGACCGCATCGACCGCGACGCGCAGGGCAACCTGCATATCGTCGACTACAAGAGCGGCTCGGTCCCCACGGGCAAGGCGGTCGCCGAAGGACACAACCCTCAGCTCTCGCTCGAAGGCGCGCTGATCGGGCGTGGTGCCTTCGACGGCATCGACAGCGGTGCCGCGATCCACAGCTTCGAATACTGGCAGGTCGACGGCAAGGACGCTGGTGGGGTGATCAGGATCGTGCCCAATAAGAAGGACGGCCCGGACGAGATCGAGGCGGTAATCAACGACAGTTGGTCCAACCTGCTCGAGCTGATCGCCAAGTATCAGAACCCCGATGAGGCCTTCAAGGCACGGGTGGTGCGCAAGGGCGACTACATCCACCTCGCCCGGCAGGATGAGTGGGAGGGCCGTAGCGTTGGCAACGACTGACCCCGCAAGCCTGTCGGCCCCGCTCTGGGATCCGGCGATCGATGGTCATGACCAGCCAGCGGTGATCCGCACGGCGACCGAGGGCCAGCGCCGCGCAGCCGATCCGCAGGTGACGGCCTGGGTGGCGGCCTCTGCCGGAACCGGCAAGACCCGGGTGCTAACCAACCGCCTGCTGGCCCTGCTGCTCGAGGGCGTGCAGCCCAGCCAGATCCTCGCGCTGACCTTCACCAAGGCCGCCGCCGCCGAGATGGCCGACCGGGTCAGCGAGGCGCTGGAAACCTGGGTGACGCTCGGCGACGAAAAGCTCCACGAGGCGTTGTTCCGCCTCGCCGGTGAGCACCCCGATAAGGCGCAGATGGCGCTGGCACGGCGGCTGTTCGCGCGGGTGCTGGAGGCGCCGGGCGGGCTCAACATTCAGACCATCCACGCCTTCGCCCAGTCGCTGCTCGGGCGCTTCCCGGTCGAGGCCGGGGTCCAGCCCGGCTTCCGCGTGCTCGACGACGGCGAGGCCGCCGCGCTGCTCGAAACGGCGGTGGACCGGCACCTGATCGGCCTCGCCACCCGCGACGACCCGGGTTCCGCCAAGGTGTTCGAAGCCCTTGGCGAAGATAGCTTCCGCGCTGTCATTGCCGGGCTGGTGCGGGAGCGGGGCAGGCTGCTGCGCCTGCGCGGGGCCAACAAGCTGCCCGCGGCCGATATTCTGGCGCCTTTGCGGGCCATGCTCGAGCTCGAAGACGGGATGACGCTGGAAGGTCTCCGCGATGCCCTCATCGGTGGGGGGCAGGCGCGGGAACCGGTCCGCGCCGCCCTGCGCGCCTACGCCGATTGGGCGCAGACTACCGGTAAAATGCGGAACTCCGTTAACGGCGTTATCTTTGACGCTATCGAGTGGCTGGGGCTTCCAAACGAGTCAGCAAGGCGGCTGGAATGGCGGATCTATAACGACCTGTTCCTGACAGGCAAAGACGAACCCCGGATTCTCTCCAAGCTGCTGACCAAGCCCTTTGTGGCGCTGCACCCCGAGGCGTTGGAGGCTCTGGAACGAGAGCAACAGCAGGTCTACGCGCTGCGCAACGCCATGAAAGCCCTGCAGCAGGCCAATATATCCGAAGCATTGCTGGATACCGCCTTCGACGTGCTCGACGACTACGAGACCGCCAAGGCTGCGCGCAGCCGGGTCGATTTTGACGACCTGATCCTGCGCACCATCCGCCTGCTGACCGCCGAGGCCGGGGCGGGGCTGTGGGTCGCCTTCAAACTCGATCAGGGCCTGCGCCACGTGCTCGTCGACGAGGCGCAGGACACCAACCCCGACCAGTGGGCCATCGTCCGCGGGCTGACCAACGCCTTTTACGACGGTACAGACCCGGAGATGGGCCGCCCCGACGAGGGCTTCCGCACCAGCTTTGTCGTCGGCGATCTCAAGCAGTCGATCTACGGCTTCCAGCGTGCCGATCCGCAGGTGTTTCAGGCTATGAAGCGCCGCTTCGAGGACGACGTCGAGCGCGCCGGACATCAGTGGGTCGCGCAGACGCTCAACGTGACCTTCCGCTCCTCACAGCCGATCCTGGCCGCCGTCGACTGCCTGTTCCGCTACGGCGACAACGCCAGCGGGCTGACCTTTGACGGCGAAGGCTGGCCCGAGCACCTCTCGGGCAAGGCGGGGGCTGGTGGGCTGGTCGAGGTCTGGGCGCAGATCGAACCGCCGCTCAAGGACAATAACGCCCCGGTCAACCTGCTCGACGATGACGAGGACGAGGAAAGCCGCCCCGAAGTGGAGCTGGCCGAAATCCTCGCCGACCGCATTGCGCGCTGGACCCGGGGCGATGCCACGCCGGGCGATGCGGGCTGGCTGGAGGGGCGTCAGCGCCCGATGCGGCCTGAAGACATCATGATCCTAATGCGGTCGCGCTCCGGGCCGTTCATCAGCACCCTGACCCAACGGCTCAAGACCCGGGGCGTGCGCGTGGCCGGGGCCGACCGGCTCAAGCTGCACGAGGAAATCGCGGTTCGCGACCTGATCGTGCTGACCGAATACCTGCTCCAGCCCGCCGACGATCTGGCGCTGGCGACCGTGCTGCGCAGCCCGCTTTGCGGGATCAGCGAGACCCGGCTGTTCGACTGGGCCCACCACCGGGGTTCGGGCGAGACGCTGGAGACCGCCATCGTCAAGGCCGCCGATGCCGGATCGGGCGAGGCGCAGGCGGTGCTCGGGCTGATCCGGACCTTGCGCGGGCAGCTGGCATCCTCCCCGCACAGCTTCTTCAGCTTCCTGCTCAACCGGCTCGGCGGATCGGAGAAGTTCTCCGCCCGGCTGGGGCCGCAGGGGACGGACGCGCTGCGTGAATTCCTGCGGGCGGCCCTGTCCTACGAGCGCGCCAACACGCCGACGCTGCCCGGCTTTCTGGGGTGGCTGCGCAAGGCCGAGATCGAGGTGAAGCGCGACCAGGACGCCACCGACGGCGGGGTGCGGATCATGACAGCACACGGCGCCAAGGGGCTGGAGGCACCCGTCGTCATCCTGCCCCAGACCCATCGGCGGACCGATGACACCAGCCGAGACCGGCTGCGCTGGTGGGATCCGGAGCCCGCCGAAGACGGCGCCTTCAACTTCGATGCCCGGCCGTTGCCCTACTGGAAGCCCAGCGAGGCTGACCGTCCCCACCAGACCGAGACACTGGAGCGCGTCGAAAAGCAGCGGGTGATGGAGGAGGAACGGCGCCTGCTCTACGTCGCCATGACCCGCGCGGAGGAGCGGCTTTATATCACCGGCTGGAAGACCCAGAAGCAGGGCAAAGACAAAGACAAGGCTGCGGGCACGTCCGCTGCCCCGTCATGGTACGATCAGGTCAAGGAAGCCTTCGAAGCCGCCGGCCCCGCGACTGGCATTGAACGGCTGACAGCCGTGGAGGGGGAGAAGGCTGCGCCCCTGTTCCGGTTGTACAGCCCGCACCAGCCCGCGCCTGAAGCCAGGGATGACGGCAACCAGAAAGCCGAAGACGCACCGTCGCTGACCCGGGGTCGGGTCGGGCTGGACCAACTCGCCGGGCTGCGCGCGCCTGCGCCCGAAGAACCTTCGCCCCCGCGGCCCTTCGCCCCCAGTCAGATGCTTGAAGACCCGGCTGCGCCCTCACCGCTAGCCTCGTTGCGGGCGCTCGGGGAGCAGGCGGGCGAAGCGCCTGCGGCTGGCGCACCTGTCCGGGGACACAAATCGGCCTCACCGTTCTTTCGCGGTAACGTGCTCCACGCGCTGCTGCAGCGACTGCCTGCGCTGCCCCCGGCCGAGCGCGAGTCAGCCGCGCGGCGCTACCTCGCCCGACCGGCGCTGGGGCTCGCTGGGACGCAGATTGACGCGTGGTCGGAAGAGGTGCTGGCCATCACCGACGGTGAGGCCTTCGCCGACCTGTTTGCCCCCGAAAGCCGGGCCGAGGTCGCCGTGACCGGCCTGATCGGGCATCTGGTGGTTTCGGGACAGATCGACCGCCTGGTCGAGCGCGAGCACGATGTCTGGATCGTCGACTACAAGACCAACCGCCCGCCGCCCGTCGACCCTGATCACGTGGCTGCGAGCTATCGTGCACAGCTGGCCGCCTATAAAGCCGTGCTGGAGGGCTTGTATCCGGGCAAGCCAATCCGCACCTTCCTGTTGTGGACGGAGACCCCGCGGCTGATGGAAGTCGCGGTCAACCCAGATGACCTACCGCCGCTGGCAAAAGTTGCAGCCAGCGATTGACGCGGCTGGTGCCCAGACCTTAGGGTCGTCGTCCGTTATATTTTATGCGTCCGCTCGGGGTGAGCCGGACCCAGCACCAGAAAGGAGCCAGACTATGGCAGTCGTAGAAGTCACCGATGCAACCTTCCACAACGAAGTTGTGGCGTCGGACAAACCGGTGGTCGTCGATTGCTGGGCAGACTGGTGCATGCCGTGCAAGGCGATTGCGCCGTCGCTGGACCAACTTTCTGACGAGATGGCCGACCAGATCACCATCACCAAGCTCAACGTCGACCAGAATCAGGCGACCGCACAGGGGCTGAACGTCCGCAACCTGCCGACCCTGATGATCTTCAAGGATGGGCAGCCGGTCGCGATGATGGCGGGCGTGCAGCCCAAGTCGTCGATCAAGCAGTGGATCGAGCGCAACATCTGATCACAGTTCAGACAGGCGATAGACCAGCGGAAAGGGTTCACCATCGGTGAACCCTTTGTCGTTTGTGAGGAAAGCGTCGCAGCCCTGATCCAGTGCGGTGGCGAAGTGGATCGCGTCGGGCAGGTCGAGGCGGAAGTCCAGAGCGACTTCAGGCACGGCCCACAGGATCGGGTCGCTGACCGGGATCAGCTGCAGGCCTTCGTTTTTCGCGCCTTCAGAAAGTAAGCCGTCATCGGAAGCACCGAAGAAGGCCTCGTAGGCGGCAATCACGTCCGGGTTGCCGCGCCTAACCGCCCCAGTCATGCACTCGGCGATGACCAGTTCGCTGCTGATCAGCGCGGCACCCGCCGCACGCAGATTCTGCAGCAGACCCCGCACCAGCCCGTGGTAATCGCTGTTCTTCTCGATGAGGTAGATTAGCACATTGGCGTCGCAGTAGACACTCTGTGCCGTGCGCAGGTCCCCGGCTGCCATGGTCAGACCGCCTTGCGGTTTGCGGTGGGGGCCAGCCCCTGATTTTCCGCCAGAAAGGCGCCGGCGAGGTAGAGCGACCCGCAGACCAGCACCAGCCCTGGCGGGGCGTCGGTGAACGACTTCAGGCCTGCCTGCAGGCTGTCTGCTGTGGTCACGTCGTCCCACCCCAGTGCGCTGGCCGCTGCCGCTCCATCTCCAGCGGACAGGCTGGCCGCTGCGCCCGGGATCTGCACCGCGCAGGCCTTTGCCACGTGCGGGAGCAGCGGGGCGAGGAAGCCCTGCGCGTCCTTGGTCTCCAGCAGGCCGTAAAGCAGGTACAGGGGCCTTTCGCCTAAGCCGTCACCCGCCCCGTCGCCTCGCAGGCTGCCGGCAATGGCCTCGCCCGCGTCGGCGTTGTGGGCGCCGTCGAGCCGCAATTCGTGGCGACCCGCTCCGGCCGCTTGCCACAGCGCGCCGCTGGTGATCAGCGACAGGCGGGCGGCCCACTGCGCCTGTGCCAGCCCGGCCAAGATGCTGGCCTCGTCGATGCCCAGGGCGGCGGCGGCGGCGGCAGCCAGCCCGGCATTATCGCGCTGGAAAGCCCCCGACAGCCCGAGCGTGACGCCAGCCTCGATCGGCCGCGCGGGTATGGCCCGCGTGCCGCGTCGGTCGGCTTCTTCGAGCAGGATGGTCCGTACGGCTTCCTGCTGCGGGGCGAAAAAGGCCCGCACGTCGGGCTTGAAGATCCCGGCCTTTTCCCGAGCGATGGCTTCAATCCCGTCACCTAGAAAGTGCTGATGGTCGATCCCGATCCGGGAGATGAGCGACAGCGCAACCGCGTCGGGTGGCAGGATGTTGGTGGCGTCCAGCCGCCCGCCCAGACCGGTTTCAAGCAACACGAAGTCCGCGGGGGTCTCGCTGAAGGCGAGGAAAGCCGCCGCAGTGGTCAGCTCGAAGAATGTGCCCGGCTGGTCGCCGTTGGCGTCCTGCACCCGGGTCAGAACGTCGAGCAGGCGGTCGTCGCTGATGGTCTGCCCGCGCAGCTGGATGCGCTCGGCAAAGCGGACCAGATGCGGGCTGGTGTAGACGTGGGCGGTCTTGCCCGATGCTTCGATGATGGCTTTGAGAAAGGCGAGGGTCGAGCCCTTGCCGTTGGTCCCGGCGACGTGGATGGCCGGGGGCATTCTGAGCTCCGGTCGGCCGAGGTCTTCGAGCAGGGCGTCGAGCCGGTCGAGCGACAGGTCGATCAGCTTAGGGTGCAGGGCGAGGAAGCGGTCGAGCGCCGTCTGAACCCCAGCTGGTTCGAGGCTCATACCTGATCAAAACTCGGGTTGGGCTCGTCCTCCTGCATCACCGGAAGATCGGTCTCGTCCGCTTGCTGGGTGCCATTGCTCGTGGACGCAGGCGAGCCGGGTACGTTGCGCAGCAGGCTGAACAGCATCACCAGCCGGTCGCGCAGTTCGAGCCGGCTGACCACCTGATCGACCATCCCGTGGTCCTGCAGGTATTCGGCCGTCTGGAAGTCGTCGGGCAGTTGCTCGCGGATGGTCTCTTCGATCACCCGGCGACCGGCGAAGCCGATCACGGCGTCCGGCTCGGACAGGGTCAGATCGCCGAGCATGGCGAAGCTCGCCGTCACGCCGCCGGTGGTCGGGTTGGTGAGCAGGACGATGTAGGGCAGGCGCGCCTCGCGCATCCGCTCCACGGCGATGATCGATCGCGGCATCTGCATCAGGCTCAGGATGCCTTCCTGCATGCGCGCACCGCCGCTGGCTGGGATGACCAGCAGCGAGGCATTGAGGCGCAGCGCTTCGTCGGCGGCCCGTACCAGACCTTCACCGACCGCGCGGCCCATCGATCCGCCCATGAAGGCAAAGTTGAAGGCCGCGATCACAACCGGGCTGCCGCCCATCTGGCCGCTTGCCACAACGATGGCATCTTTCTCCCCGGTGCGGGACTGGTACTCGCGCAGCCGCGCGGGGTAGGGCTTCTTGTCCTTGAACTTCAGCGGATCGGCGGGCAGCTCGGGCATGTCCAGCCGCTGGTACCCGGGGTCGAACAGGCTGTTCAGCCGCTCTTCCACCGACATGGCGTGGTGATGCCCGCAGTTGGTGCAGACGTTCAGGTTCTCTTCAAGCGCCTTCAGGAACAGCATCTGGTCGCAGGAGCGGCACTTGGTCCAGAGGTTGTCGGGCGTGTCTTTTCGCTCACCGACGAGGCGCTGGATACGGGGACGGACGTGATCGGATAGCCAGTTCATAGCGACTCAGATGGGGTTAGCGGACGGCCTGCGAAAGGGTGCGGGTGAAATCTAGCACAGCGTCGACCAGCCCGGGCTTCGCCCTGCCGTGTTCGTCGAGGTTGGCCTCGATCTGCCGGACGATGGCCGAACCGACCACGGCAGCGTCGGCAACCGAGCCGATTTCCGCCACTTGTTCGGGGGTGGTGATCCCGAAACCCACGGCGATCGGCAGGTCGGTGAAGGCCTTGAGCCGCCCGACCGCCGCGGCAACGGCGTCCTGCTGCGCGGAACCGGCGCCGGTGATGCCGGTGATCGACACGTAGTAGACAAAGCCCGACGTGTTCTGCAGCACGGCCGGCAGGCGGGCTTCGTCCGTGGTCGGGGTGGCGAGGCGGATGAAGTTCATCCCGGCCTTGTTCGCCGGAATGCAAAGCTCGTCGTCTTCTTCGGGCGGCAGGTCCACGACGATCAGGCCGTCGACCCCGGCGGCCTTGGCGGCAGCGAGGAAGGCATCGACCCCGTAGATGTAGATCGGGTTGTAGTAGCCCATGAGGATCAGCGGGGTTTCGCTGTTCTGCTTGCGGAATTCCTGCACCAGCTCCAGCGTCTTGGGCAGGGTCTGCCCGCCGGCCAGCGCCCGCTGCGCGGCCAGCTGGATCGCGACGCCATCGGCCATGGGGTCGGTGAAGCACATGCCCAGCTCGATGACATCCGCGCCGGCGTCGGGGAGCCCGCGCAGGATTTCCAGACTGGTGTCGTAGTCCGGGTCACCAGACATGATGTAGGAGACGAAGCCCGGCCGGCCTTCGGCCTTCAGCGCGGCAAATTTAGTGTCGATCCGCGTGGTCATTGGGTGGTTTCTCCCATGACCGAAGCCATGTCGAAGCCCAGGTGCTTGGCCACAGTGAAGATGTCCTTATCGCCCCTGCCGCACATGTTCATGATCATGATGTGGTCCTTGGGCAGATCCGGCGCGATCTTGGTCACGTGGGCGAGCGCGTGGCTCGGCTCCAGCGCCGGGATGATGCCCTCGGTCCGGCAGCACAGCTGGAAGGCTTCCAGCGCCTCGGTGTCCTTGGCGTAGACGTATTCGACCCGGCCCATATCGCGCAGCCAGGAGTGCTCCGGTCCGATACCCGGATAGTCGAGCCCGGCGGAAATCGAGTGGCCCTCGATAATCTGGCCGTCCTCGTCCTGCAACAGGTAGGTGCGGTTGCCGTGCAGCACGCCCGGCTTACCCCCGGTCAGGGAGGCGGCGTGCTCGTCACCCTCAAGCCCGTGGCCCCCGGCTTCGACGCCGATGATGCGCACGTCCTTGTCGTCGAGGAAGGGGTGGAACAGGCCCAGCGCATTCGACCCACCGCCGATACAGGCGACCAGCGAGTCCGGCAGGCGGCCTTCGCGTTCGAGCATCTGTTCCTTGGCTTCCTTACCAATCACCGACTGGAAGTCCCGGACCATGGCCGGGTAGGGGTGTGGGCCAGCCGCCGTGCCGATGATGTAGAAGGTGTCTTCGACGTTGGTGACCCAGTCGCGCAGGGCTTCGTTCATCGCGTCTTTGAGCGTGCCAGAGCCGGAGGTCACCGGCTTGATCTCGGCACCGAGCAGGCGCATGCGGAATACGTTCGGCGCCTGCCGCTCGACGTCGGTCGCGCCCATGTAGACGGTACAGGGCAGGCCGAACAGCGCGCAGACCGTCGCCGTTGCCACGCCGTGCTGACCCGCGCCGGTCTCGGCGATGATCCGGGTCTTGCCCATGCGGCGGGCGAGCAGGATCTGGCCCAGACAGTTGTTGATCTTGTGCGCGCCGGTGTGGTTCAGCTCGTCGCGCTTGAAGTAGATCTTGGCGCCGCCGAGTTCCTCGGTCAGCCGCTCGGCAAAATACAGCGGGCTGGGCCGGCCAACGTAGTCCTTGGCCAGCATGTTGAACTCTTCCCAGAAGGCCGGGTCTGGCTTGGCCTCGCCCCACTCGCGTTCAAGGTCGAGGATCAGAGGCATCAGCGTTTCAGCGACGAAGCGGCCGCCGAAGATACCGAACAAGCCACGCTCGTCCGGACCGGTCATGTAGGAGTTGGGCGTCGACATGATTTTTCCGTTTTGGCTACAGAATCGGGGAGAGACTAACAGTGTTTCAGGCGCGGGCAACTGCGGCGAGAAAGGCTCTGATCTTCGCTGGGTCCTTGGTGCCGCGCTGACCCTCGCTTTCGACGCCTGATGAAACATCGACGTAGGTGGGCTGGGTGACGGCGATGGCCTCGGCCACGTTCTCTGGCGTCAGGCCCCCGGCGAGCATCCACGGGGTGTTGCCCAGCTTGGCGGCGGCCAGCACCCGGTGATCGAAGGACAGGGCATTGCCGCCGGGCAGTTCCGCATCCTTGGGCGGCTTGGCATCGAACAGCAGGCCGTCGGCCACCCGACGCAGGGCAGGCACCTCGCGCAGGTCGTCCACCTCGGCCACCGACACCACGGCGAGCACGGGCAGCCCCGTGCGCTCCCGGATTTCGGCGAAGCGTTCGGCGCCGGCGTGGGCGTGAACCTGCAGCATATCCAGCTCCACCGCGGCGAGTAGGTCGTCGAGGAAGGCGTCGCTGGGCTCGACCACCAGCCCGACCCGGCTGATCCGGCCATCGGCCTGCGCGCTCAGCGCGGCGGCGGCCTCGAAACTCAGGTGACGGGGGGACTTTTCAAAGAAGACAAAGCCGACGTGGGTCGCGCCGCCGTCGATCACGGCCTTCAGCGTTTCCGGCGTGGTGATGCCACAAATCTTGGCCTGACACCGGGCGGGCAGGACCAGATCCGGGCTGAACACCCGGTCGGCGATCAGCCAGGTCGCCACCAGCAGCACCAGCAGCGCTGCACCCGAGGCCAGCAGCGCGGCGTAAGGGCCGAGCCAGCCCAGCGGTGCGAGGTTGAACAGCGCGACGAAGCCGCCGCTCATCACGATCATTACTGCTGCGACCCGCAGGCCGTGCAGCCCGCCCATGGCCCCCCAGGCGTGGAAGGTGAAGGCGCGCCTGGGCCGGCGATGGCGTAGCGGCACCACGGCCCAGGCCCGGGCGAAGAAGTAGGCGACGAGCACGCCGCTGGCGACGATCACGGCCAGCAGCGCCGGGCGGTTGACCGCACCACGGTCGATGGTGTCCGGCTGACTGGTCTCCACGCCGATGCTGGCCAGCTCGCGCGGATCGTTGGAGCCATAGCGGATCAGGTCGCCCACGGCCGTCCCGAGGCTGCCCCACAGCGAGGCGCCATCGGCGTAGGTGAGCAGGCTGCCGACCATGGTCAGGCCGATCCAGCCGAACACAGTCGCGAAGATCAGGCTGAAGCCGAGCAGGCCTGAACGCAGTCCCGCCCCGGACCAAGCCGGTGCGGCGGTGGTCCGGCCACCGCCGAGCTGGCCCCGGCGCTGCGCCATCAGCCCGGTGAACTCCCAGGCGGCTGCGTGGTAGAGCATGGCGACGACGCAAAGGCCGTAGATCGAATTCTTCAGGTCCAGCAGCCCGGCCTNCGCGCCCAGATAGACCAGCGCGGGACCGACGGCGGCGAGGCCGAAAATGGCAATCTGTNACAGGCTGCGAAGGGCCGGCATGGCGATGTCATCCCTCATCAGGAAAGTCGGGAAGGGTGGTCTCAGATGCGGTGCGCGCCCGGCGCCCAGCCGGTCCGGTTCACGAAGCAGACCANGTTGACCACGGTGAACACCGCGACCCGCAGCACGAACAGCACCTGCGTGAGCACGAGGTATCCGAAATAGCTCAGGCCGAACACCGACGCCGATGCCGCACTGACCTGCAGGCCAAGCTGGGCAAAGATCAGCGGCACGCAGAACACCAAATGCAGCACGGTCATCAGGACGGTGATGCCGCCGGTCGCGCGCATGCTGTCGCCAAAGGTATAGGGCGCGCCAACGGCCGCAGCCGTAATAACGAAGCAGAAGCGGATATAGAGATAGAGCACCACTAATCCTGGAATAACCAGCAGCAGCGGCGCGAGCTGCGGCACCGGCAAATAGGCACGGACCAGCAGGAAGCCGACGAACCCGGCGCCGAGGATCAGTCCCCCGGGAAGGTAGAGCGATACCAGTCGGATAAACACGTTGGTGAAGGCNCGGCTCCACTCCGGTGAGGCCTGCAACCGGCCCTGCCGGATGCCAATGCCCAGCAGCCTCGCCACGTTGGTGGTGTAGAGCCCGCCGATGACCAGCTCNATCAGCAGGAAACTGACCAGCGCCACCACCAGCACGTCGACGCTCAGCACCACGCCGCGCTGGCCGCGCAGGTCGAGGATCAGTGTCGCGGTAAGATCGGTGAGCAGCGCCAGCACCAGCGGCAGAATGGCGGTCGCCGCGAGCAGCCGCCATTGTCCCAGCAGCCCGTCGAGGACGATCTGCCGGATNGCGCGACCCGGCGGCAGGGGTGGGAACTGGCCCATGAGGCGTACGGGTTTAACCATGGCCATCGATCTCTGCGAGGATGGCCTCAGCGGCGGCGCGCGGGTCGGCGGCGCGGGTTATGGGCCGCCCGATGACCAGCGACGAGGCCCCCTGTGCCATGGCGTCGGCCGGGGTTGCAATCCGGGTCTGATCGTCGCGCGCGGCNCCTGCCGGACGGACCCCGGGGGTGACGAACAGGGCGTCATCCCGCAGCGCGCGGAGCGTGGCGACTTCCTGCGGTGAGCACACAAACCCACCCAGCCCGCAATCGCTGGCCAGCCGGAACAGGTGCCGGGCATGCTCACCTGGGTCCGGTTCGGCGATGCCGAGCCCGTCCAGCTCGGCGCGGTCTGCGCTGGTCAGCACGGTCACTGCGAGAAAGCGGAAATCCGGGCGCTCCAACGCAGCCAGCCCTTCGAGCATGGCCCGCCCGCCCGAGGCGTGGACTGTGGTCAGCCGAACCCCGAGATCAGCGATCCGTGCGGCGGCCGAGGCGACGGTATTGGGAATATCGTGCAGTTTCAGGTCGAGGAAGACCGGGGCCCGCGCCGCCAGCTGGCGAACGAAATCAGGCCCGNTCTGGTAGAACAGCTCCATCCCCACCTTGAGCCCGAGGTTGAGGCCGTCGAGGCGATCCAGCATGGGCCCGACCTCCGCCTGCGCCATGTCGAGCGCNACGAACACCGGGGGGAGTCTGAGGGACTGGTCCTGCACCATAATGCTGTGGTTTATCGTCTCCGACTCCGGCCTGCTAGTGGCAAATTCNCNGGTGGTGCGCGGTTTTGATGACTCACAGGGTCAAATCGCGCATTGGTAAGTTCGCAGCCGNAATCTAGGTTAGGNTCNGAANCGCANGCCTAANTTTTTGTAAAGGTTGATCATGGCAGCTGCATCCGCCCGTCCGGGCATGAGCCTTTCTATCGTCATTATCGCGGGCTGCCTGATGGCAATGATCTCGATGGGCGTGCGCTCGTCCTTCGGCCTGTTCGTTGATGGTGCCCCTGACGCGATTGGTGTCACCTCTGGCGACTTCGGTCTGGCGCTGGGATGGCAGAACCTGCTCTGGGGCCTGATCGGTGCTTACGCGGCTTCGCTGGTGGATCGCTTCGGGCCCATGTGGGTGCTGATTGCCGGNGCTCTGATGTACGGGCTGGGGATGCTCGGCATGCTGACCCTGCAGTCGACCTTCTGGACCTATATGCTGCTGGGTGTGCTGACCGGTGGCGGGGTAGCCGCGACCGGGTTTTCGATCATCGGTATCAGCTTTTCCAAGCTGGTCACGCCGGAACAGCGCTCCTGGGCGCTGGGGCTGGGAACGGCGGCGGCGTCCTTCGGCCAGCTCGCCATCGGCCTGCCGGCGGGCATGCTGCTNCAGCAAATGGGCTGGGAGCAGGCGATGATGGCGCTGGCGGGGCTAACCTTCCTGATCATCCCGCTGTCCTTCGCCTTCGCCGGGGTCAAGGGGACGGCCGCCGAGGCCGCCGCCACCAGCACGGCAAGCACCGGCAGTGGTTCCGAAGTCTGGCGTGAAGTGCGCACGGCCTTCAGCAACCGCAGTTACGTCCTGCTGTTCTTCGGGTTCTTCGTCTGTGGCTTCCACATTNCCTTCGTCTACATCTACCTGCCGAAGTTCCTGATCGATCANGGCGTGCAGCCGCAGTGGCTGAATGGCTGGGGTGGGATCGGCGCCGTGGCGCTGGCGCTGGTCGGCCTGTTCAACATCATCGGGGCCTATACTTCCGGCGTGCTAGGCCGGCATATCCCGAAGAAGAATGGTCTTGCCTTCATCTACGCCGCGCGATCGGTGGTCATGCTGGNCTTTATCCTGGTCCCAATTTCGCCGCTGACCACGCTGATTTTCGCGTCGGCCATGGGCCTGCTGTGGCTGTCGACCGTCCCCCTGACGCAGGGGATCATCGGTAGCATGTTCGGCGTCCGCTACATGACCACGCTCTGCGCGATTGTGTTCGTCTCGCACCAGGTCGGGTCGTTCTCCGCGACCTTGCTGGCCCGTACCATCGAGAACCTGACCGGAGAGCTGACCCTGATGTGGGTTGCGGCGATTATCATCGGNCTGCTCGCGGCTGTGGTACACTGGCCCATCGTCGAGCGCCCGGTCGAACGGGTCGTAGCGCCGCAACCCGCCTGAGCCGCACCAAGCCACACCGAGCCGCCCACCATGTCGAACAACCAGCATCCTGAACCCCCTAGCNATGCCCGCCCGGTTTCGACGTTCTGGGTGACCTTCTGGACCCTGACCACAGGCGGCGTGGCGATCGTCGTGCTGCTGGTCGCGCTGGCCCTGGTCACCCGCCTTGAGGATGAGACCAGCGGGGCGGTGCTGGCGGTGTTNCCACCGCGCACCCCGCAGGATCGGATTTTCGCCGCCATCGAGCAAAGCGACGCCCGCATCCTGCGCGCCACGCGGCTGTCCAACGCCTGGATCCTCGAAGGCACGGAACCTGGCTTCGTCGGCGCGCTGAAAGCCNCCGGTGCGCTGGGGGCGTGGCAACCCGTTTCCGGTGTGTCGTTCGNGGTCGGTGGCTGCGGCTTCGGGGCGGTGCTGTCCAACGACCCGCTGTTCAGTCCGTCGCCAGCGTCGTCCTGATCTTCACCTCGTTCTCCAGCGTCCGGTGGACCGGGCACATNTCGGCGATTTCCACCATCCGCGCCCGNGTGGCCTCATCCATGTCGCCCTCTATNCTNAGGCTCCGGGTGATGACATCGACCTTGCCGTTGCGGGTCTCGCAGTCTTCGCAGTCCTTGGCGTGGATCTTTTCGTGCGACAGCCGGACCCCGGCGTGGGTGAGGCGGATGCCCTTGCGGTCGGCGTACATCTTCAGCGTCATCACCGTGCAGGCCCCCAGCCCGGAGAGCAGGTAGCNATAGGGCGAAGGCCCGGCGTTGTTGCCGCCCACGGCCCGTGGCTCGTCGGCGATCAGGGCGTGTCCCTGTGCGGCGATAAGGCTGGTGTACTTGCCCGAGCCGGACAGCTCGACCACGACCTCCCCCTCCCCGTTGATCGGGTGGCGGGGTTCGGGCAAGTCGAGGTAGCGCTCGGCGAAGGTGCCGATCATGCGCGCGGCGTAGGTGGCGTCTTCGGCCTGGTTGAGCAGGTGGTCGGCGCCATCGAGGGTAACAAAGGACTTGGGATGCTTGGCGGCGACAAAGATGCGGGTGGCATTGTCGATGCCGACGGTTGCATCAAGCGGCGCATGCAGCACCAGCAGCGCGGCCCGCATCGACCGGATGCGCGCTTCCTGTTCGCTGTCCTGCAGGTCGTCGAGAAACTGCCGAGTCAAGGTGAAGCGCCGGCCACCCAGCTCCACTTCGCCCGAACCATCCCGCCGGATCTGGTCGGCCGCCGCGCCNAAGTTATGCAGCACGTGGGCGGGGTCGAAAGGCGCGCCGAGGGTGGCGACCGCGCGGATGCCGTCGATTTCCCCGGCGGCGCGGATCACCGCAGCCCCGCCGAGCGAGTGNCCGATCAGCAGGCTGGGGGCGAGGCCCCNGCCCGTCAGGTGCGCGGCGGCGGCCACGATATCGGCGACGTTGGAGCGGTAGTTGGTGTTGGCAAAATCACCGTCAGACCCGCCCAGTCCGGTGAAGTCGAAACGGAGGGTCGCGATGCCTTCGGCGGCGAGCGTGCGTGAGATCGCCNTCGCTGCCCGCGAGTCCTGCCCGCAGCTGAAGCAGTGCGCGAAGATCGCCACCACTCGGGGCTCGCCCGCATAGGGTAGTTCCAGCCGGCCTGCGAGTTCGCCGCCGTCGTGGCCGGGGAAGGTTAGACTTTCTGTCCGGGGTGGGGAAAGGGACATGCTGACTCGGGCCTCCGTGCTCGATCTGACGACATATGCGCCAGCCTAACACCTTGGCCTCCCGGCGGCTAAGCCAAGTGTCTCAAGGGCAGTCCACGAAATGGCGGGGCTAGGTGGTCGCCCGCGCCACCCACGTCTCCAGCGAGGTAAACCGGCAGCCACGCTCGCGCAGGCCGTCGATGATCGCCGGCAGGGCTTCGACCGTCCGCTCGTAGATCGAGTGCAGCAGCACGATATCCCCCTGGGCCGACAGGCTCAGCACCCGCTGGACGATGCCTTCTGCGTCCTTGATCTGCCAATCGAGGCTGTCATTGGTCCAGTTGACCGTGGTCAGGNCGTAGGTCGCGGCCTCTTCGAGGATGCCGGCGTTATAGTTGCCGAAGGGTGGGCGGAAGAAGGCGGGCTGCAGCCCCAAGGCGGTAAAGGCGCCCATGCCGCGCCGGAAGTCCTCAGCGACCGTTTCCCGGCTTTCCGCGCGCAGGTTCTTATGATCCCAGGAATGATAGCCGACCTCGTGCCCGCGGTTGACGGCGGTCAGCGCCGTGGTCGGGTTCGCCTGCACCTGTTCGCCGAGAAAGAAGAAGGTCGCGCGGATGCCCTTGGCGTCGAGAATGTCGTAGATCGCGGCGTCGTTGCTGTGGTGCGGGCCGTCGTCGAAGGTCAGCACACAATCGAAGCTGCCGTCGGCGTTGCGGAAGTCGCGCGGGCCGATGCTGAATTCCAGCCCGGGGGCGACATAGCGGTCAAAGCCGCCCGGGATGGCTGCCCGCTTGGGGGGGGAGGGAGACGCATCCGTGGTAGCGGCTGCGACGGTCTGTGGTGCAGCCGTAAACTGGGTGCCATAGGGGCTCATGGTTCGGGCCAGCCGCGCCGCTTCCGCCCTCTTCAGGGCGATAAACTGGTCGAGCTGGGCCTGAGTCATCCAGATCAGCCCTTCGCTCGTCTGTACGCCGACCAGTGGCTGCCCGTCCGCTCCGACCGGTGCGCCGTCCGCTGTTAAGGTTGCGGTCGTTTTGGTGCCGTCACTCGCCTGCATCAGCACGCGTTCGCCCTGCGCGGTGAACAGCTCGTTNATGGCGGCTTCGGCCTCGGCCGGGTCGAGCTTGCNCTCGGGCGCAGTCGCGGCGCAGGCGCTGACGAGCGCCGTCGCGGCGAGCATCGCCAGCAGCCGTCCCATCCCTTGCATCCCGCGCGCGTNNTTCAGCTCTCTTCTCCCGCAAATTTTGTCCCGGCACCCCTGCGAGTGCTCAATCACGGATTTGAGGCAAAAACAATGATAGGGCCTCAATTGCGCGTAAGATCAGTATTATGCGCCGCCGGTTCCCGCAAGGGCGATGGTCGCTGCCGACCCGCCTGGCGCTGCCCNGAATAACCCCCCCCGACNGCCGTCGGGCCGGTGCCGGGTTGCGGCTCAGATTCCCCAGATNAAGGCGATGAGCGGCGTGCNGATCAGCACAATCAGGATCTCCAGCGGCAGGCCCATGCGCCAGTAGTCGCCGAAGCGGTAGCCCCCCGGCCCCATGACCAGCAGGTTGTTCTGGTGCCCGATCGGGGTCAGGAACGCACAGGACGCGCCCAGCGCCACCGCCATCAGAAAGGCATCCTGAGAGGAGCCGATTTCGTTCGCCACTGTCGCCGCAATCGGCGCCATGACCACCGCCGTGGCTGCGTTGTTCATGATGTCCGACAGCGTCATGGTCACCACCATGATCAGCCCGAGAAGCAGCAGCGGCCCCAGCGCCCCGGCGGCGGAGACCACGCCATCGGCGACCAGTGCCGTCGCCCCNGTCTGTTCCAGCGCGCTGCCCAGCGGGATCATCGCCCCGAGCAGCACGATGATCGGCCAGTCGATCGCCTGATACAGCTTGCGCGGGTCGATCCGCCCGAGCAGCAGCATGCCGACCACCGCCGCGGCAAAGGCGATCGCGATGGGCACACCGAGGAAGGCCGTCGCCCCGATCGCCAGCGCGAACAGCCCCAGCGGCAGCCAGTCGTTCTTNGGGCTCTGNCCCAGCATCAGCGCGCGCTGCGCCAGCGGCACNGCGCCGAGTTCGTTGATGGTATCGGGCAGGGTCGAGCCCTCCCCCTGCAGCAGCAGTACGTCGCCCGCGCGCAGGCGCACCCGGCCGATCCGCTCCTGAATCGGGGTGCCTTCGCGGGCGATGGCGAGCAGGTTGGCCCCGTATTTCCGGCGTAGGTACAGGCTGCGTGGGGAGCGGCCTTCGACGCGGGAGCCCGGCAGGATCACCGCCTCCATCAGCGCGACGTGTTCGGAGGTCATGTGCTCTTCGACGAAGGCGTCGGCCCCAGCGAGCTCCAGCTGCTGGGCGTCGAGGAAGTCCTGCAGCACGTTCGGCCCGGCCTGCACCATCAGGATATCGCCCTTGCGGATGTGGCGCAGGCGCAGGTTACCGAACAGCTTGGTCGCCCCGCGGATGATGCCGACCACCTGCAGGCCGCCGTCNGACAGCCCTTCGAGGCGGTAAATCTGCTCGTTGATCAGCGGGTGGTCCTCGGGGACGAGGATTTCGGTCACGTAGTCCTTGATCTCGAACTGGGGCTGATCGCCCTGTGGCGAGCGGCGGTTCTGCGGGATCAGCCGCCANCCGACCAGCAGCAGGAACACCAGCCCGGCGAAGGCCAGCACCCCGCCGACGGGGGAGAAGGCGAACAGGCCGAAGGGCTCACCCGTGATCTGCTCCCGGTAGTTGGAGACGATGATGTTCGGCGGCGTTCCGATCAGCGTGGNCAGCCCGCCGAGGATGGTTCCGAACGACAGCGGCATCAGCACCTGACTGGGCCGCTTGGACAGGGACAGCGCCACCGGCATCAGCAGCGCCAGCGCGCCGACGTTGTTCATGAAGCCCGAGAGCAGCGCGGCAATCCCGGTCAGCGCCGCCATGAACNCCAGCGGCCGGTCGGACAGGCGCTCCAGCGGTTCGGCGAGGCGGTCGATGACGCCGCTGTCACGCAGCGCCCGGGACAGCACCAGCACCAGCGCCACGGTGATGACCGCGCTCTGCGAGAAGCCCATGAAGGCATCATCGGCCTTGACCACGCCGACAAGCACGGCCGCGACCAGCGCCGTCAGCGCGACCACGTCGTAGCGCAGCCGCCCCCAGACGAAGGCAACCATGGCGAGGCCAAAGATCGCGAAGATCAGGGCCTGATCGACGCTGAGCAGGGCGGTGTCGGTTTGCATGCTGACGTGTTACCCGGCCTTGGGGCGTAAAGCGAGGGCGCGCAGGCATGGCCGCTGCCCCCNGGGCGCGGGAAAAGTGAGATTGCAGGGCTGGCAGAACCGCTCTATAGAGGGCGCTCCGGCCCTGGCCCCGAGAGTGGCAGCGCCGGTCCGAGCGCGGAGAGGTGGCCGAGTGGCTGAAGGCGCTCCCCTGCTAAGGGAGTATACGGGAGACCGTATCGTGGGTTCGAATCCCATCCTCTCCGCCATTTTCCTGCTTTTGTTGATGGCTTGACCGCGAACTTCCAAAAGCGACTGACTTTGACGGTCTGGCGACCTTGGANAGCNACAGCGACGGCGTCATTGATGCCTCGGATNAGGCCTTCGGGCAGCTCAAGGTCNGGCAGGATGCCGACGGCGNCGCCGAGGTGGACGAGGGCGAGATGCGCAGCCTCNAAGAAGCCGGGATCACCGGCTTCGATCTCGACTCCTATAAGGCGAACCTTGGTACGATCACCCGCCTGAATGACGAAGGCGACGAGGTCGAAGAACAGATTGAGAGGCTGAAGATCGGCGCGGCCGAACTGCACGGTGTGTCNAACTACACCAAGTCCAGCACCGACGAAGACGGGGCGGTGGAAACGGGGATCGCCGGCGATGTTGGCTTCGAATACTTCCGCGATGGCTTCCGGATCGATCGGGATGAGGACGGTGGTTTTGACATCGTGTTCGAGGACGGGGCGCAGGGCACCGTTGCTGAAGCCACCCCGGCCCAGACGCTGGCCATCACACAAGGGACGGCACCCCGCCTGTCGGAGCTGCAGAGCTATGAGATTTCTCAAGCCAGTGATGGATCATCCAGCGAGATTGGAGAGGCGGTTGCCGTCGTCTGCCGTTGATAACACGGCGCTGGACCTAGTGTTTTGACCCCGACGGCTCAGCAACCAGCATCAGGCCCTGACCACAAAAGTACTTTCCAGGCTTCTGTGTTTGGATTTTGTTTCCTTTGTTCCCCTTGCTTCGCTTGCACTTGGCCGCTCCGACCTCAAATATCAGTGGGCATCACGCCGACGGGATCACAGACTGCAGGCTGGCCTTATTCTGCCATGCGGCCCATGTCGGGGGAATTCTCATCAAACGGGGCAGGATCGCATGACCCAAGCCATTGTCGAACTCGAAATCCGTCTCGAGCATCAGGAAGCCGCGCTCAACGAACTCAGCGACGTCGTGGCGAAGCAGCAGCGTGTGATCGATCGCCTGCTCGCCGAAGTCCGCCACCTCAGCTCGATGCAGGCGCAGGAGGCCGAGACCCCCGGCAGCGCAGCGGATGAAGCCCCGCCGCCGCACTATTAAACCGCGGTGAGGCTTTCAGCGTCAGACATCTGTCTGAACCTGAGACAAAATTCAATTCGGTAATTCTAATACACTAGGTTAGTCTGGAACGGTTCATCGCTACGCACCGTCCTGTCTTTCGTGCCGGCACAGGTGGACGACCGCAGCGACCCCCAGAACAGGAGAAGCACAATGGCTGCCCTCGCAATGGTAATGCCGATTCTGCCCGGCAAGAAAGACAAGTGGCTGAAGATGATCGAAGAGATCAACAGCCCCGCCGCCAAACCCGATTTCGATGCTATCCGTGAAAATGCTGGCCTGCACGAGCGCACATTCCTGCAGGAAACGCCGATGGGTGACTTTGTGATCCTCACCTACGACGGCGACGATCCGATCGCNGGCTTTGGTCAGATCATGCAGACGATGGACGACGATTTTGCCGCCTTCGCGCTCGATGTTCATGGTCTTGACGCTTCGGCCCCGCCACCCCCGATGCCTCGGCTCGTCTACGACAGCCGTTCTTAGGCCCNTTGTCCATATAGGGTGGTAACAAGACCCGCTTGGGGTTGAGCCCCGCTGTCCNTNGTTGCTCCTGCCCCGCGCCCTGCTATTGTCCGATCAACGATCCCCAGCCGGGGAGAGCAGGAGAGCGGGCAGATGACCAAGACCAAGGCCTATCACGACGTCGGTGGCGACGACTTCGGCCCGGTGCCGATGATCGATGGCGAGTATCAGCTGTGGGAGAAGCGGGTCGATGCCATGATGCGACTGCTGTCCTCGCAAGACGTTGCGCTGATGCGGGTCGACGANCTGCGTCGCGGGATCGAGACGCTGGGCGAGGCCGCCTACAACGCCGAACCCTACTACGGCAAGTGGGCGCGGTCGCTGGCCAAGATCATGGTCGAGAAGGGTGTGCTGACCCGGGACGAGCTCGACGCGAGGATCGCCGTGCTGCGCGCCGAGCGGGGATTGCCCGAATGACGGCGGCGCAGTTTGACGTCGGCGACCGGGTGACGGTCCGCGATCTGGCCGCCGAGACCGGGCTGAGCGGGCATGTGCGCGCGCCGGTTTACTGCCGTGGCCACAGCGGCGAGGTAGAGCGGCTGTGCGGTGTGTTCGGCAACCCCGAAACGCTGGCCTATGGCGGAGACGGTAGCCCGCCCCAGCCGCTGTACCGGGTCCGGTTTCGGCAGGCCGAGGTCTGGCCGGACTACGTCGGCCCCGCCGCCGACACCATCGAAATCGAGATTTACCAGCACTGGCTTAAGGCAGCGAGGCCATAACCATGACCCCCACCGAACAGGATCACCCACCTGCGCATGATCACGACCACAGCGCGATCGAGGCCGAAGATACTTCGAATTCGGACACCGCCCTGCTCGCAGACGCGCTGCGGCTGGTGCTAATCGAGAAGGGCATTTTCACGGCGGCTGATGTACAGGCTCAGCTCGACCTGATNGAAACCCGCTCGGACCGCAACGGAGCGANGCTGGTTGCCCGCGCGTGGCAGGATCCGGCGTTCAAGGCCGCCCTGCTCGAAGACGGCGCCAAGGCGGCGCTGGATGCTGGTTTCGACATGAAAGGCACGCCGCTGGTGGTGCTGGAGAACACCGACGCGGTGCACAANGTCGTNGTCTGCACGCTGTGNTCCTGCTACCCNGTNACCCTGCTNGGNCCNTCGCCNGAGTGGTACAAGTCCAAGGCCTACCGCGGCCGGGTTGTGCGGGATCCGCGCTCGGTGCTCGACGAGTTCGGCACGTCGATCGGCGCTGACCGTGAGGTCCGGGTACACGATTCCACCGCCGACATGCGCTATATGATTCTGCCGCAGCGGCCGGCGGGCACGGATGGCCTGTCCGAAGCCGCGCTGGCGCATCTCGTCACCCGCAACGGCCTGATCGGCGTTGCCGAAGTCTGAGACTGCGGTAAAGCGGTATTCGGCTGACGGGGGCGACCCGCGCCCTAGCCGTCGAGCAGGACCTCGCCCTCGACTTCAATCGCAAAACCCATGGGCAGGGCCGCGACCCCGATGGCCGACCGCGCGTGGCGACCCACGTCCGGCCCGAAGGCTTCGAGGACCAGGTCGCTGAAGCCATTGACCACGAGGTGCTGCTCGGTGAACTGCGGGGTCGAAGCCACCATGCCAAAGACCCGCACCCAGCCGCTGACCCGCGACAGCTCGCCGATTTCGGCCTTGAGGTTGGCCAGCGCTGAGAGGGCGATGTCGCGCGCGGCGTCGTAGCCTTCCTGCGTGGTCATATCGGCGCCGAGCGTGGCGAAGGGGCCATTGATCGCCCCCTCCGCGCTCTGCCGCGGGTGGCCGGAAATCAAGGCGCGATTGCCCCGGACGTTGATGAAGGAAAACGGTAGCTTCATCCCCGGGGCGAGCTTGATGGGGTCGGGCAGTTGCAGGCCCATGGCGGCGATACGGTCTTCAGGCGTGGTCATGGTGGCGGTATCCCAATGCAAATAAACGGTGGCAGGACGTGTCGGGACGAGGCTAACCGCGTGCTCAGGTTCGTCAAGCATCCTGAGGCTGCCCCGAAGGCCAGCGTTCTGGCCGTCTGCTCAGGCGAAGCGCTCGCTGCGGACGAAGCCCACGGGGGTGGTGGGGAAGTACTGCAGCGGGACGCCGAGGTCGTTGATCTTGTCGATCACCGCCT
>PAGB01000055.1 GCA_002711265.1 Rhodospirillaceae bacterium | reverse complement strand
TGGGTCGAGCTGAGGTCGGTCCAGCCCTCCTGCGCGCAGGCACGGTAGCAGGTGGCGAGTTGCAGCCGGGCTTCGTCCTCGGTCGCCGGGGTATAGCGGCTGGGTTTCATGTTGTGGATGACGCTGCTCATGGATGCGGGCTCCCCGGTATGGGTGGACATTGGTGGGTTTCGACGGGTGTCGGCGGCCGACTGGTTCGGACGATAGCCACAGTTCCCGGCCCTTGCCTAGGGGCCGTCAGGCATCCCCGCGCAGCACCCGCGCCTTGCGGCGGTCCCAGTCGCGCTGCTTGATGCTCTCGCGCTTGTCGTACTGCTTCTTGCCGCGCGCCAGACCCAGCTCCAGCTTGGCCCGCCCGCGCTCGTTGAAGTACAGCGCCAGCGGGATCAGGGTCACGCCCTTGGTCTTCAGCTTGCCGATGATCTTGTTGATCTCGCGCCGCCGGAGCAGCAGCTTGCGGTTGCGCACCGGGGGATGGTTGAAGCGGTTGCCCTTCTCGTATTCCTGAATATTGGCGCCGGTGAGGTACATTTCGCCATTGATTTCAGTGGCATAGCTCTCCGCAATCGACGCCCGGCCCGCCCGCAGCGACTTAACTTCGGTGCCGCTCAGGGCAATCCCGGCTTCGAGCACTTCGTCAATGAAGTATTCGTGTCGGGCCTTGCGGTTCTGGGCGATGATTTTGCGGGCCATGGTCTGGTTGGGTGCCGGTGCCGTGCTCAGTTGAGCAGGCCGATCTGCACCAGCGCATCACGGACCCTCTGCTCGCTGGCCTCGGACAGCGGCACCAGCGGCAGCCGCAGCCCTGGCTGCACCCGGCCCAGAAGCTGGAGCGCGTATTTGGCCGGCACCGGGTTGCTCTCGACGAACAGGGCGTCGTGCAGCGGCATCAGCCGGTCATTGATCGCCTGCGCCTGCGCGTGATCACCCCCAGCCCAGGCCGCATGGAATTCCGCGCACAGTCGCGGGGCGACGTTGGAGGTCACGGAGATACAGCCGTGCCCGCCCGCGCCCATAAACGGCAGGATCGACGCGTCTTCTCCCGACAGTTGGATGAAGTCCGGCCCGGAGGCGAGGCGCTGCTCGATCGGGCGGACCAGATCGGCGGTGGCGTCCTTGACCCCGACGATCCGCTCGAGCTTGGATAGCGTGGCCATGGTCTCGACCGACATGTTGATCACCGAGCGCCCGGGGATGTTGTAGATGATGATCGGCAGGTTGGTCGCGTCATGGATGGCGCGATAGTGGGCAATCAGCCCGGCCTGGGTCGGCTTGTTGTAGTAGGGCGTTACAACCAGCAAAGCATCGGCCCCGGCCTTCTGCGCAGCGAGCGACAGCGATACCGCCTCTTCGGTGCTGTTCGAGCCCGTCCCAGCGATAACCGGCACACGCCCGGCGGTCACGTCGACGCACAGGCGGATCGCCTTTTCGTGCTCGCTGTGAGACAGGGTCGCAGACTCGCCCGTGGTGCCCATGGGGACCAGCCCCTGCGTGCCTTCGGTAATCTGCCAGTCCATAAAGGCGGCGTAGCGGTCCTCGTCGACCCCGCCATCGGCCTGCATGGGCGTGATCAAGGCGGTGATGGAACCGCGAATTCGGTCGACAGTCATGGCTTGTCCGGTGCTCTCTGTCTCAATATTGACGTTTCAACCCTTTAACTAGGGATGAACGGTGGCCTTGAAAAGGAATTGTTAGCACGCTTGTGTGCAACGGTGCTGCCTTACAGTGGCGTTTGCGCCCTGCGACCGGGGCGACGTGACGAAGCAGCCGGGCCGCCAGACAGCGGCCCCAGAGACGAAAGGGCAAAGGGGGCAGGATGAGGCAGGACCAGTCTCCGGATGATTTGCGCGACCGCCTCGTCGGCATACTGACCAGCCCCTGGGCGCCGGTTACCGCCGGCCTGCTGTTCCTGCTCGCCATCGGCATCGCCCTGCTCTCGGTGCTGCTCGGATCCCGCGCCGTGGACGAGCGCGACGCCCTCGCCGCCATCATCCGCGAGGCGCGCGCGGGCAATCACCTGCAGGCCTCCCAGCTTGCCCTGAGCATGCGCCGCCCGCCCGAGCAACTGCCCAAGCTGCTCGAATGGTTCTATTTCAACGACCCTGACACACCGCTGAATCAGATTGACCTGCCGACTCTGTCAGCCTTCATAGACGCCAACCAGCACTGGCCGGGCACCCGCACCCTCGAAATCAAGCGCGAGGCCAAGCTCGCTCGGACCCGTCCACCCGTGGAGATGCTGGCCTACTACGCCGAGCACCCGCCCGTCTCGACCAGCGCGCAGCGACGACATCTGATCGCCCGGCTCGAGGCCGGCGACTTCGACGCCGCCGTGTCCGAGATCCGTCACCAGTGGGCGACCCGCTGGATGAAACCCGACGACGAGCGCGCCTTTGAAACTACCTTTGGCGAGCTGCTGCAGACAGAAGACAGGCGCCGCCGGGTCGCCTTCCTGCTGATGACCGGAAAAGGCGCCGATGCCCGCCGACACTACGATGATCTGGACCCCGACTGGCTAGCCTTTGCCGAAGCGGTGGACGCCGATCGCGGCGGCGACAGCAGCCTCGCTGAGGCCCTGCCCACCGACATGTTACGCCACCCGGCCTTTGTGGTGCCGAAGGTGCTGGCGCTGGACGCAGAGGGCGAGCACGAGGCCGCGCAGGCTGCACTGCTCAGCATCCCCACCGAAATGCGAATGCCAGAGCAAGAATGGCGTGCCCGGCACATCCTGATCCGGCAGGCCCTTAAGGATCAGAACTTCGACCTTGCCCTTGGTCTCGCCCAGCGCCATGGGCTGGAAGGCGGGCGCAACCGGGCGGAAGCGGAGTGGCTCAAGGGCTGGGTTGCTCTGACCCGGCTGAGCCTGCCCCACCCCGCGCAGGAGGCCTTCGAGCGCTCCCTGAGCGCGACCGATGAAACCCGGCTGCGCGCCCGCGCCCGTTACTGGCTGGCCCAGGCCTTGCGCGCTCAGGGCGATGAGGCGGGCGCCGAAGACCAGCTCGAAGCCTGCGCCGACCACGCCCATACCTTTTACGGGCAGGCCTGCCTGAGCGCGCTGGGGCGCAAGCTGTTCGACGCGCGCTACCCCCGGCCCCGGCCAGCCCGCGGGCTGAGCGATCCCGACCTCGCCGAGTTGGTGACCTGGGCCCGGATGCTGCACGGGATGGGCATCAACTCGCTGGGCGAGCGCTTCCTGCACGCGCTGAACAGCGCCGCCCGCACGGAAGACGATCTGGCCGCCCTAATGACCTTACTGGACGAGTTGGACCGAGGCGACCTGAGCCTGCTGCTCGCGATCCGCGCGGCGGACCGGGGTCTCTATAACCCTGATGCCCTGTTACCGCAGCTGGATATCCAGCCTGCGCGCGGCCTGCGGGTCGATGAAGCGCTGGTCCACGCCATCGCCTGGCAGGAGAGCAAGTTCAGGATCGGGGCCGTCAGCCGCTCGGGCGCGTTGGGGCTGATGCAGGTGCTGCCGGCAACTGCCAAAGCCATGGCCGAACGCCACGAACTGCCCTTCGACGAGGCCGCCCTGACCAAGGATGCGCGCTACAACCTGACCCTCGGCGCGGCCTACCTGCAGGATCTGCAGCGGCGCTTCGAGGACGCCGACCTGCTTGCCATCACCGCCTACAACGGTGGGCCGGGCAATACCCAGCGTTGGATGCGGGAATTTGGCGACCCGCGCACCAACGCCATCGAGGCGCTGGTCTGGATGGAATCGATATCCTTTGGGGAGACCCGCGACTACGCCCGCCGGGTGACTGCGCTCTACAACCTCTACCGCGCGCGCATCGCCAGCGGTGCGGTCGAAATTCTGATGCCACGTCACTTGCTTGGCTCGCGCAAGTAGCGCAGGTTTCCCCTCTGACTGTCAGCGCGGATCGCGCTGTTCCCGCGACACACAAGGCCTGCCATGAACCTCACCGCAAACGCCAACCTCGCCGTCCGCTACGAAGACGTCGCACAGGCCGCCGACCGCATACGCGATCTGGTCGTTGAAACCCCGCTGATCGAAGTCCAAGCCCTGTCCGAAGCGACCGAGGGGCGGTTCTTCGTCAAGTGCGAGAACCTGCAGCGCACGGGTTCGTTCAAACTGCGCGGCGCCATGAACAGCCTCGCCAGCCTCAGCGCAGACGACCGCGCACGCGGGGTCGTCGCTTACTCCAGCGGCAACCATGCACAGGGTGTCGCCGCCGCCGCCTGTCACTTCGGGGTCACGGCTACGATCATTATGCCCGAGGACGCTCCGGCGATAAAGAAGGCCAACACCATCGCTCTGGGCGCCACGGTCATCACCTACGACCGCTATTCGGAGAGCCGGGAAGACCTCGGCCGACGGATCCAGGCGGAGACCAGCGCTGTGCTTGTGCCCCCCTACGACTTCGCCCCAACCATCGCCGGACAGGGTACCAGCGGCATGGAAGTCATCAACCAGCTGCGCGCCCGAGGGCTGAGCCTCGACCTTGCCATCATCTGCTGCGGCGGCGGTGGGCTGACGGCGGGCAGTGCGCTGGCCCTGACCACCAGCTTTCCCGGTGCACAGGTCTGGGCGGCGGAACCAGACAGCCACAACGATACCGGCCGCAGCCTGCTCAGCGGCAGCCACGAGCACAATGAACCAACGGCCCGGTCGATCTGTGACGCCATCGTCACCCCGACCCCGGGGGAACTGACCCTGCCGATCATGCAGGCTTGCGGGGTAGAGGGTCGCAGCGCCAGTGACGAGCAGGCGCTGGACGCGGTTGCCTTCGCTGCAACACGGCTAAAGCTGATCGTCGAGCCCGGCGGCGCCATCGCGCTGGCCGTGGCCCGCAAGCATCTGGAGGAGCTGCAGGGAAAAACGGTCGTTGCCACGCTCTCCGGCGGCAACATCGACCCGGCGATGCTGAAAGCGGCCATGGACCGCGATGTCGGCCTCATATAGAGGAACGAACGCTGCCGGACACCGTAGGTGTAGAGGGGAGGAGGACGGTTGAGGCCCCGCGGATGGAAGCCGGGAAACTGGGCTAAGCCGCGGCTTCCTCGTCCATATCACCTTCTTTAAGATTCAAAGCACGGATCAGCGAATATACGCCGTCGCGGATGATATCGTCCTTGATCTCACCATAGTGGTGAACCAGACGCAGCTCACGCTCACTCAGTGCCGTTGGCGCGACTTGCGCCCGGGCGTGGAGGTCATCGCGGAGGTTCTTGATCTCAGCAATGTCATCGTTCATGCCTTCGTAGAAGTAGGCAACCTCGACCCCGACGATCCGGCCAATTTCCCAGAGACGGGAGGAGGACATGCGGTTCATGCCCTTTTCGTACTTCTGCACCTGCTGGAACGAGAGCCCCAGCGCATTGGCCATGTCTTCCTGAGTGATGCCAAGGCTGATCCGACGCTGACGGAGCCGCTGTCCAACAAAGACGTCTACGGGGTGAATATCCTTAGCCATTCGGCCCTCTTATTCTTTTTTCTCTGCGCGGCACCGAGACACCTGTGAAATCCTAGAGTGCTGAGCCCTCGGCGGGTCTCTTTTCCCCTGATCGTGGTCCAGCTGGCCTGTTCGCTTGCGTGCATTAAATAGACTAATGCAACCCTTAAGTCTAGTGATTTACAACTATTATATGGAATAAAATGCCGCGTGCGAGCGACCGCAGCCGTCAGGTCGACAGGGCTCAAGACAGCCAAAAGAACACACAACCAGCTGTTTTACAGTGATTTATCGTTGTCGATCGCGCCGGGCACCGCTGCGCCTGGTGGCTCTGCACTCTAGGGTTTGGGTCGGATGTCGCTAGGCCATCATTAATGGTTTCAGCGTGTCTTTAATGGCGATGTAGGCGTCCCGCTCGGGACCAGCCCCCTCGTCGAGGACCACCGGCGCGCCCTCATCTGCCCCTTTGCGGATCGGCATGGACAGCGGCACTTCGCCGATGACGGACAGGTTCTTGCGGTCCTTGAGATGCTCGGCTGCGCCTTCGCCGAAGATCCGGTGCAGGCTGTCGCAGTCCGGGCATACGAAATGAGACATGTTCTCGACCACGCCCAGCACCCGCGTGCTCACCTTTTCCAGCATAGAAACGCCCTTGAGCGCGTCGATCAGGGCCAGATCCTGCGGCGTGGTGACGATGATGGCTGAATCCAGCGCCGATTGCTGCGCCAGCGACAGCTGGATATCGCCCGTGCCCGGCGGCAGGTCGACGATCAGCACGTCCAGCCCTTCGCCCCCGCCCCACAGCGTCGAGCCGTAGAGCTGGAACAGCGCGTTCTGCACCATCGGCCCCCGCCAGACCGTGGCACTGTCCGCGGGCACTAGAAAGCCGATCGACATCAGCTCCAGCCCGTGCGCCTGCAGCGGGATCATCCGCTTCTGGTCATCGAGGTCCGGCTTGGCATCCGGCCCTAGGCCCGAGAGCAAGGGCACGCTCGGCCCGTAGATATCGGCGTCGAGGATGCCGACGCGAAGCCCATCCTGCGCCAGTGCAACCGCGATGTTGTAGGCGGTGGTGGACTTGCCAACCCCGCCCTTGCCCGAGGCCACGCCCATGACGTGCCGCGCCGGGCGGGGTAGCTTGGCGTCGGTCGGCGGACGTCGTTCGGGGGCTGCACTGCCCTGAGGGGGCGCAGCAGCGGCGGCAGGCGAGCCCTGGGCGGCGGAAGGCGTGCGCTGGGTGGTGGTGATGATCTGGGTGCCCTTGACGCCCTCGACGGCGCGCACGGCCTTATCCACCGCCGCCTTGAGCGGCACCAGCGCTTTGACGCGGTCCGCCGGGGCCTCGAGCACCAGACGGACGATGCCGTCGTCCTCGTCCAGTCCCTGCACGTAGCCTGCGTCAACCAAGCCCTGCCCGTCGGGGGCCTTGATACCATTCAAAGCGTCGCGTACCTGATCGAGCATAGTAAACCCCCTGATGAGCCCTTGAGTTCTGTAGTGACTATAGATCGACGATCGCGAGAAACTAAGCCCGGTGCAGCAGGGCAGCCAAACGCCGCAGCGCCGCAGGTGCTTGGGCTGGCCGGCTGGTCGGGCAGCGGCAAGACCACGCTGCTGCTCGCCCTCGTGGCCCTGCTCAAGCGCCGGGGTCTGCGCGTGGCAACGCTCAAGCACGCCCACCACGGGTTCGACGTCGACCAGCCGGGTAAGGACAGCTTCGCCCACCGCGAGGCCGGCGCCGATCAGGTGCTGGTCGCCTCCAGCCGCCGTATCGCGCTGATGGTCGAAGCCCCCCTGCCCGACCCCGATGCGCGGCGCGCGCTGGACGACCTTCTGCCGATGCTCGGCCCGGCGGACGTGGTACTGGTCGAGGGCTTCAAGACCGGGCCCCAGCCAAAGATCGAAGTCTGCAGGCCGGGTTTGGGTCACCCGCGTCTGGCCGGCGACGTGCCCGGCGTGTTTGCCGTGGCGTCACCGGGCGGAGAGGTCGGGGATGAAGGACGGCTGGCACTGGATCTGGACCGGCCCGAAGACTGGATCGACGCTGTGCTGGCGGAGCTGGGCTGAGGCTGGGTCACCGAAGCCGGCGCTGGCCCGGCAGAGTGGGGCTTAGTTCCCGCTCAGGCTCCGCCCGCCGGTGACCAGCCGCGCGGGCACCTTGACGAAGATTTCCACCCGACGGTTCCCCTGCGAGGTCATGCCATTGACCTCGGCCCAGACCGGGCGCAGATCGCCGAACCAGTCCAGCTGGATCTTCTCTGCCGGCACCCCCATGCTGACCAGCATATCGCGCACGCGCTCGGCACGCTGCCGGGAGATCGCCATGTGCTGGTCACGGTGAGCCTGGGTCCGCGTAAAGCGGTAGCCGTTGGTATGGCCGTGCAGAATGATGTTTTGGTCGAGCCGCACCGCAAGGCCAGCGATAGGCCGAAGAATGGCCAGCTCCCGCTCTCCCAGCTCAAATGAATCCGGGCCGAAGTAGACGATCGCCACCGGATCCCCAACCGTGGTGTCGTAGAACAGGTCGCCGAGGTTGGCAGGCTGGGTCTGCGGCCCGACGACCACCTCGACCTCCGGCTCGCTCTCGAGGACTTCGCGCATGGCCTGCTGCTCGGCCATCATCGCTAGCTGCTCAGCGCGGCGGCGTTCGAATTCGGCCACGGCTTCCTGCTGCTCCTTCAGCGCTGCGGCCTGCTGGGCGCGGGCAGCTGCGTCCTGGGCAATTTGTTCTTCGATACCAAAAAAAGCGTCGGCTTGCGCCTGACGGCTGGAAAGCGCGGTCAAAACATCAGGGCTCAGCGCCAGGTCGGTGAACTCAGTCGCCCCACGCGCGGCTTGAATTTCCCGCGGGGGCAGCACCGGCGCGTTCAGCAGGCTTTCGAAGTCGACCGCCAGCACCGGGCTCTGATCTGGCTGCGCCTGAAACTCATCGTACTGTTGAAGCAGCGCGCGCGGGACCGACCGCGACCGTGGCGCATCATCAGGAATCGAAGCAAGGTCGGGGTAGGCTTGTTGATACAGCACTTCGTCATCCCGCCCGGGCCGCTCGCCACAGGCCGCCAGACCGAGCACAAGCCCCATACCGGTCAGCACGACTGCCCGTTTAATCAAGCGCTGCAGGGTGATGCCAGAAACCATGCCCGTGACCACGTCCATACGTCCAGTTCAGTCCGATCGTAGTGCTCAACCAAGATGGCAGAAATGAGTCACTGCGCCCGGCTCTCGTTTTAGGGAAAAGCCGTGACCAGGTGAAGGCCCGTCTGCTCCTCCAGCCCGAAAGCGAGGTTGAAATTCTGTAGGGCCTGCCCGGAGGAACCCTTGGTCAGGTTGTCGATGGCCGAAAGCAGGATGAACCCACCCTCCCGCCGATCGGCAACAATGTCGGTGAGCACCCTGTTGGTGCCGCGCACGGCACGGGTGGCGACAGCCGCCGGCGCCACAGCACGGTGGACGAAGGCCTCGCGCGCCGCAAAATCGTCGAGCACGGCCTGCGCCTGCGCAATCCCGACGCCTTCGGCCAAGTCGCCGTAAATGGTCGACAGGATGCCGCGGTTCATGGGCACCAGATGCGGGGTGAAGGTCGCCTGCACCGCCCGGCCCGCCCGCGCGGACAGTTCCTGATCCAGCTCCGCAGTGTGCCGATGGGCAGCGACACCGTAGGCGTGGAAGCCCTCGGATACCTCCGAATGGCTTAGCGCCTCGCTGCCCTTGCGCCCGGCCCCGCTGGTTCCGGACTTTGAGTCGGCGATGATGCGCGACGGGTCGATCATCCCCGCTTCCTGCAGCGCTAGCAGCGGCACCAGAATGCTGGTGGGATAGCACCCGGGACAGGCAATGATCGGCGCGCTGCGGATATCCTCGCGGTAGTGCTCGGTCAGCCCGTAGACCGCCTCGGGCTGCAGCGCCGGTGCGAAGTGCTCGCCGTACCAGCTCTCGTAGGCACTGACATTGCGCAGGCGGAAGTCAGCGCTCAGGTCGATCAGCCGCAGATCCGGCGCTGCGGCGCGCAGGCGCGCGGCAACCTGCTGCGTGGTGGCGTGGGGCAGGCAGAGGAAAGCGGCATCCAGCCCGCGCAGGCTGACATCATCGATGCGCACCAGATCGGGCAGCCCGAAGCCGGCCAGATGCGGGTAGACCGCGTCGATCGGCTGGCCCGCCTTGCTCTCCCCGGTCAGCGCGGCAATTTCCACCGCCGGGTGACCGAGCATCAGGCGAATGGCCTCTGCCCCGGTATAGCCGGAGGCACCGAATATCGCGACCTTCAGTTTCTGGGACACAAATCGCCTCCACGGTTGACCCCACCTCGATCCGCCAAGGCTAGCCAGTCTTGCCTGCAACGGCCAGCCCGGCGCACGCAGGTCTGGCTCTGAGCCTCAGCATCCGCCAGCGGCAGGTATAAAAAAAGCCTGGCTGCGCCGAAGCGAGCCAGGCTTGATTGTTCGGACGAATGTCCGCGGGGGCCTTAGGCCTTGCCGCGGCTCTCGTCGGAGGTCGCAGCAGCCCAGATAACCAGACCGAAGGCAATCTTGTTGACGAAGTCAGCAAGGTTGTAGATCAGGTTCAGGGTGCCGTCGCCGGACATTACGCCCGCGTAGCCCAGCAGGTAACCCAGCGGGTAGATTGCCCAGCCAACGGTTACAATCCAACGCATGGCGTTGAAGGCCATCTTGGACGAAGCGGTGCCTTGCTCGGCGTTGATCTTGGATGCCTCACCCGCGAAGATTTCGTAGATGATGTACAGCCATGCCGCGGTACCGACGATGAAGCCACCCCACAGCAGCGCGCCGCTGTCGGTGTTTACTTCGCCCAGGTAACCGGCGACCAGCATCACGATAGACGCGATCAGCAGACGCCAGAACAGCGACGCACCAACCACAGCAATCGCTGCCAGGATCAGATAGAATTCAACAATCTGCAGCGGAACGGTCAGCAACCAGTCCACGTAGCGGAAGACCGTCGGGCTCTCACCCGTGTCCGCCCAGACGCCACGCATGTAGAAATAGTGCAGCGCAGCGATACCCGTCACCATGGCGGCAACGGTCAGGGAAGTCTTCCACTTGCCGACGGCGCGATCACGCTCGACATAGAAGAAGTAAGTGGCAGCGAGCATCGCTGCAGAAATAATCCAAAAGGACACCCCAACATAGTCGTTCGGGTTCAAGCCTCCATTTTCCACGATAATGCCTCCTCAAGAAAAATGAACAGAGCGTAAACTGTTCGAAATTCGGCCGAAGGCAAGCACAACCCGCACGAATTGGGCAGGTTCGGTGTATTTCGGTCAAAAAAGCAGCGGAAGTGCGATATTTATACACCATATTGAGACTATTTTTTTATTTTCAGCATAATCTTATATGCAGAAAAGTGAATGCTTAACCCATGATTTCAAAGGGTTTTCGGGATCGTGCAACGGCGGCGCACCCCCGGCCAAGTCGCATAACACAGGCAAAACGGCCGTCGCCCGGTCAGGGGCAACGGCCGCTTCGAATTGTCAAAGAAGACGTGTCCGGTAACCCGGACCAGGACGACCTCGGGAAGGCCCTCCCTCACTCAGTCCGGGTCAACTTACTTGTTGCTCCAGATCAGCCAGAGCACCCATACGGCCAACAGGCCGACGAGGCCGCTCGAGCCCAGCGAGTCAACAACGTTAGTGACGTTCGAGATGACGCTCACGCCCTCAGGCATAAACGGCACGGAACCCAGGCCGAGAAGTTCAGCCACAATGGTCAGGGCAAGCAGGCTGACGCCGAGCTCAGCCAGACGACCAACCCAATTACGAACGGTACCGATAATGTCCATCATGATCTCCTATACTGTACATGATGGGCGCATAATGCACCGCTGACCAAGCCGATCAAGAAAAGCCCTTAATTTTGGTAGAATTATCTCGCCTCGGCTCTAATTAGCCACGTTTCTCCTTCTTTTTGCGACATTTTTGCTGTTTTAGCGCTGTTTTGCCGCGCTTGTTCCCCTTTGGTTGGTGTCGTACCTGCGGCAAAATGTTCCACAATTTTAGAACGAAAGGGGAATATCTGATGCCGTCTGCACTGCCCCCCGGCCCTACCGTAGCTGGAGATCCATTAAGCATTGATCACAAGCACTAAAGTACGGTGGCTAGCCAGTTCAACGGCTTGTGCGAGCGGGTGCTGTTGTTGGCGATGTCGAGGTCGCGCTTGAAGATCGACAGCTTAACCCGTTCTGCTACGGTTCTGCTACCGACACTAACCGCCCAGCCAATGGCGACGGCATTCGGCTGCGAGTCTGCCACAAAGAAAAAAGGGTTAGCCGCTCGGCTAACCCTCTGAACTTCAACGTTTTCCCGAAAGAAAACTGGCAATGCATTCTAGCGCTTGGAGAACTGGAACGAACGACGTGCCTTCCGGCGGCCGTATTTCTTCCGCTCCACCTTCCGCGAATCCCGCGTCAGGAATCCAAACTTCTTCAGCGCTGGCCGAAGCTCAGGCTCATACAGGCTCAGCGCGCGGGAGATGCCGTGGCGCACGGCCCCGGCCTGCCCCGACAGGCCGCCGCCCTTGACGGTCGCCATCACGTCGAACTGGCCCAGGCGATCAGTCACCTGGAACGGCTGGTGCAGCAGCATCTGCAGCACCGGACGGGCGAAGTACTGGTCGATCGGGCGGCCGTTGATCATCACAACGCCGGAGCCGGGCTTGACCCAGACCCGCGCCGCGGACTCTTTCCGGCGGCCAGTGGCGTAGGAGCGGCCGAACTCGTCACGGACCTGCTCGTAGGTCGGTGCAGCGGGCTGGGCCTCGGGCGCAGCACCCTCAGCCGACAGCTGGTCGAGATCTGCGAGGTTTTGAACGGTATCATTCATCTTCTGTGTTCCTCAGCCTAGCGCACGTTCTTGGGGTTTTCGGCGCCGAAGTCGAAGACGCGCGGGCTCTGCGCTTCCTGCTTGTGCTCCGGACCGGCGTAAACGCGCAGGTTCTTCATCTGCTGACGGCCCAGCGGACCGCGCGGGATCATGCGTTCGATCGCTTTGGTCAGGACGCGCTCAGGGTAGTCACCGTCGAGGATCTGGTTCGCCGTGCGCTCCTTGATCCCGCCGGGGTGGCCGGTGTGCCAGTAGTAGGTCTTGGTATCGCGCTTGTTGCCGGTCAGGCGGACCTTCTCGGCGTTGATGATCACGACGTTATCGCCGCAATCCATGTGCGGGGTATAGGTCGCCTTGTGCTTGCCGCGCAGGATGTTGGCCACGCGGGAGGCCAGGCGGCCCAGGACGACACCATCGGCATCGATCAGGATCCATTCCTTCTTGATGTCTTTTGGCGTAGCGGAAAATGACTTCATGGTCAGACCCGTTTCCCTCAGAGGTGTTGAACAGACGGACGCATCCACGCGCAAGGGGCGGGCGCCGTTTCGATGTCGCCGGTTTTAACAAGAAGTTTCCGGACATCAAGCAGAAAAAGTCGCGCGAAATCAGTGCTTTGCGGAATCGGTATAATAATACCCTATATTCTGGCCCGCCCAAGGGCACCCGCAGGCCGGCTCAGGTCACCGTTCGGGACCGGCAGCAGCCGCATGGGCGTGCGCAGTGCCGTGTGCCCGACCGCCGATCGCGCTGCGAACTCGTGGCACAAGCCCCTGAAACCACTGGATTCTTCGGCCGACAGCACAGCCTGCAGCGCCGCGTCGAGGGCCGCCTCGTCCCCGCCTTGCTGGCTATAGCGGTTCGCGGGCTGCCGGGGAAGCTCAAGCGTGATCAGGCGCTCAGCCATGCCCCTGGCGGTGAGCTGGTTCAGCGCAGACTGGCCCTGCCGGTCCCAGACAGCGGCATTATCCGCGCGGTAGGGCCGGGCGCGGGTGGAGGCTGGCGCGGGCGCGGCGAAGTTCAGCGACAGGATCAGCAGGCTGCCGGCGCGCTGATACAGTTGCCGGCCGAGCAGACTGGCGAGGCTCACCGGGTCACGGGCGAGCGCCCCACCCCCGGCGACCTCGAAGCCCAGACGGCTGCGCGCCTGCACCGCCGCTGGGCCGCCGACGGGATGGCGCAGTGCTGCGCGCAGGATGTCGTGGCCGCGAAAGTCGTGGCGCCCCCGCCCCTCGCCCGCGCGCGGGTACAGCCCCTGCGCCTTCCAGCTGCGGAACAGGAATGGCCGGGCCTGCGCGGTGTCGAACACAGGGACGGCGATGTCAGTAACAGCGGCGGACAGGTCGACCTGCGCCAGCGGGCTGGTCGGCGTGGTCAGGGCCGGTTCGCTGGCCTCGCCCAAACCCCGACCCAGATCCCAACCAAGACCCAGGCCCAGGCCCAGCCAGCCGTGACGGCGCCTGCGCAGACCCGCGGCCAGCATCGGCACGGCGGCTTCGGCGGACGCCGGGCGCGGGGGCTGTTGGTCCTGCGCCGAATGCGCCAGCCCGAGCAGCAGTGCCAGCGCGGCCCCAGCGCCCTCGCCGACGATCAGGTGGAACAGCGCGTTCACCGGCTGGCCCGTGCGCTCTTCCAGCACCGCGAGAACCCGCGCGCTGAGCGCGACGGTCGCCGGATCGCCGGAAATGGACAGAATGCGCGCAGGCGGCGCAGCGGCAGACATGGACATGAGCCTCGCCCGGTCAGCATGGAAAACTTATTGCGCCCGCAACTGCCATTTGCGGCAGCGGCCGGCGCCCTGCTGCAGACCTACAAATGTCATGCCGGAACCAAGACAGCCGCTGGATTGGCGCGGGTGCGCACGGGAAGCGGCCGGACCGAGGTGGCCTCGCGAGGACGCTATTCCGAGGAGGATTTGGCGGCGCGCGTCAGCGCCACGGTCAGGTTGGGGGCGATATCGAGCAGGGTGTCGAAGCCAGTGACGTTCAGGATGTCGGAAACCATCTCGTTGGGCGCGGCAAAGATCAGGTTCGACCGGTCGCGCGCCAGCCCGGCCAGCTGCGCCATGACCCGCAGCCCGGCCGAGGACACGGTCGCAACCCCGCCGAGGTCGACGATCACGGCCCGGCCACCGTTGACCAGCGGCAGCAGGCGGTCTTCAAACGCGGCGCTGGTGGCGCGGTTGATATTGCCCCTTGGCCGGAGCACGATGTGCCGGCCGACCACCTCCTCGTCCATACTTAGGGGGCCTATCGGGCGCCTTCCGGGGCCTGCTGCGCTGCTGTCAGACGGGGGTGTGCCGCCGTTTCTGCTGTCACCGTCGATCATGCTGGAACCTGCAGGCTCAGGCGGTTGCGGTTGCGGTCGCGGCGGTAGCGCAGGCCGCTGCACAGGTGGTGAAGCAGTCACAGACCCTGGCCCAACGGGGCGTTGAGACTGGCGTTCAGACCCTCGCTGCAGGCCCCCGCCGGGGCCGTCACCCCCGTGGGGTCGAAGCCCGGTCCCCAGTCCTCGACCCGGGCGAAAATCGTGCCTGTCTGAGCTAGGGCACCCGTCCCGGTCGCCCCGCTGGAAACCGCGACCACCACCCGGACCGGGCCACAGCCGCCGGTGGCGCTGTAACCGTGCTCGAAGATGTTAGTGATGCACTCGTCCAGCCCGACCTGCAGCGCGCCCAGCTAGCGCGCCGGCCAGCCAAAATGCGCGCCCAGCGCTTCAAGGCGGCGGTTCAGCCCCGGCAACCCGGACGCAGCGTCGTGCATTGTGAGATCGAAGAGGACCATAACCTTCCACCATGACTGCCATTCGCAACGAGAGAAAAAACCTTTATGCAATCAAGTGCATTTGTTTTCTCACTTTCAGATCATGAATATGAAGGCCTGCCGTCCCTCCCCTACGGCAGCAAGGATCGGACCCGAAGGCGTTTGACGGGGATGAAAGGCAGGAAAAACACTGGAAGGGACGGGACCACACGGGCCGGGCTCAGGTCTCCATCTCGTCGCGGAACGAGGTGCCGATCAGAGCGCGGATGATGTGATAGTGGTCCTCGAACATCCGCTGTGGATCGAGCTGATGGAAGGGCAGCCAGAAGGCGACCGGCCGCTGTTCACTGCCCCGGACCTGCGGCAGGCTGGTGCTGTCGCGCAGCTGGATCAGGTGGGCGTGGGCGATGGTCCGGCCCCGCGCGGAGCGCTTTGGGTAGTCGAACACATCGGTCGAGCGGATCGAGCCGCGCAGCACAGCCTCGGGCACCTTGATCCGCGTGTCCTCGCGCAGTTCGCGAATGACGCCGTCCTCGAGGCTTTCGTCCTCGCGCACGAAGCCGCCGGGCAAGGCCGTCTGCCCCAGCCCCGGGCGGGTATTGCGCTCGATCAGCAGCACGTGCCCGGACTGCACCACCACAGCCGCAACGGTGACAAAGGTCGGCGGATAGGGCGAGGCCGCCCAGCCTGACTTATAGTTCTGTATGAACCGGTCTTCCTCGACCACGTTGGCCAGCTCGGGCTGGGCCATGAAATCGCACAGCAGCCGGATCACGGGCTCAGGCGTCACTTTGCGCAAGGTGTCCAACACTGGCGCGCTGTCGTCGCTGAGGTCGCCGCCAGCGTCGAAGATCGCACGGCGCAGGTCGGTGGCGTTGATGCCGCGATAGTTGTCACAGTCTATGCTCTGCCACTCGGGGAACAGGCGCAGGTAGTAGGAGCTCTCGTCCTTGGAATGCCCGATCAGGGCGATTTCCGGGTTGGATCGCTCGGGCTCGATCCGCGCCATGACCCGCTGCACGGCAACCCGGATATTCGTGATCCACGCAGGGTCGTTATAGAGCACGTCCATCAGCGGCACGATCTGAATGCGGGCGTTGTCGGCTTCATCGAAGCTGGCCCGGATCATGGCGGCGCGCTCGTTATGGGTGAAGGGGTTCATCGGCGTGCGCGGCTGCAGCGCCGAGCCGAGCAGCAGCACGACGTGGCGCGACTGCTCCAGCGCGCGGCGGATCACCGACTGGTGGCCGAAATGGAAGGGCTGGGCGCGAAGGATGAAGACCGCGACGTCCGGGCGGAAGTCGGCGTCAGCGGTAGCGGCGTCGGCGACGGGCACCTCGCTCGATGGGGTAGTCATGGGGCCAACAAGCTCCTTGCAGGCAGATCGTGTACACCGGTCTATCCAGTGCGTCCCCCTTATCTCTGCCGCAGGGCCGTAAGGTCAACGGTGCGGGCGATTCCGCGAACACCGAGGCTGTGGGCTAGGGCCGCTTTCGGCGGTGAATCCAGCCGTTCTGTACCCGGTCCAGATAGCCGCGGGTACGGCCCTGTACGTGCCCACAGAAGGATTCGATGTCATCGGTAACCTCCTCCCACGTCCGGTCGGAACGGATAGTCGGCCCGAATTGAATGATCTTCTTGTCGTAGTGCATGGTCACCAGCAGCATTGGCACGTCTGCACCTTTGGCGATGTAGTAGAAGCCCTTTTTCAGAGTGGGCGTAGGTGAGCGTGTGCCTTCGGGGGTCAGCGCAAGGATGGCGCGGTCACCGGCATCGCGGAAGGCCCTGACGGCTGACTCGACCTGTCCGTGGGCGGCCGTGCGCTCGATCGGGATTGCGCCCGTCCAGCGGAGGAATGCGCCGAAGCCGTATTTGAAAACGTCTCCCTTGATCATGTATTTGAGGTCGACGCGGAACAGGAAGAAAATCCAGACCGCAAGGATGAAGTCGATGTTCGAGGTGTGAGGCATGAGGATCACGACGAACTTGCCCCGGTCAGGCAGTGTCCCCAGTGACCGCCAGCCCATAAGGCGCAGACCCCAAACGCCGACGAAGCGTAACGGGCGGAAGGCGCGCCTGATTGGAATCATCGCTGGGAAACGGTTAATGCCGTCCAACGGTTCCATCGTTTCCGGGTCGGTGTCGAGAGGAAACACCCAGGGCTTGCCGGTATCATCCTGTGCACTCAAAAACGCCACTCCCCTTACTATGCTCGGCTTCGCGCCCCATGGTCGCCGACTTACGGTGGTTGGTCGACTGTTCTAGGCGTGTTTTTCCCGGGCAGCAATTCAACAGCACCGGTTGTTTTGATCGGGCTCAGGCCAGCCCCAAAAGCCCACGAGACCCGTCCCAGACCAACTTGCTCGCGGTGACGAACAACGCCCCTTCCATGAGCACGAAGAACGGCCGCTGCGGCACAATCCGATGCAGGAACACCCCGACGATCATCCCTGCCGCCGCGAACGGCAGTAGCACCAGCGACAGACTCAGGGTGCTGACTGGAAACTGTCCAATGACAAAATAAAACGGCAGTTTGATGATGTTGACGATGGTGAAGGTCAGAATCGTCGTCGCCTGAAACGTCGTCTTGTCGAAGTTAAAGCGCAGCAGATAGGCCGCCGCTGCTGGCCCGCCGGCGTGGGCAATGGTGCTGGTGATACCGAGCAAACCGCCGAGGATCCAGCCCACCAGCCCTCCGGGCCGGGGGGTCTGCGTGCGCCCATCTGCGTCCGTCGCCACCAAGCGCAGACGCTGCAGGATGCCCCAGCGGTGCGCGAGTACGTAGTAGCAGACAAGGGCGAGCAGGATGCGCAGCATATCCGGATCGACCACGGTGAACAGCAGCGTGCCGAGGATTACCCCGGCGAGCATGGGCAGCACCAGCGACCGCGCGGTGGGCGCATCCCACTGCCGCCAGAAAGCGCGCAGGCCGAGCATGTCCATGGCGTTGAGCAGCGGCAGCATCACTGCAGCCGCCAGCGCCGGGCTGGACGCCAGCGCCAGCAGCGGTGTGGAGACCACGTTCAGGCCGGACCCAAAGCCCCCCTTGGACACCCCCATGAGCAGGACAGCGACCAACGCGAGGGTCCAGAACTGGCCGTTCTGGCCAAGCAGAAGAAAGTCAGACACGGCCCCGCCGATCATAGTGAAACGCCTGCCCCGACATCGCACAGGGCGGGGTCGAGGTCGAGGGCTGCTCGACGCATAGAGGCAGAGCGACCAGCGGGATGGCTACCCGGCTGAGGCCTGTTCGAGCTTACCGCCGAGCCTGTCGGCCAGCGCATCGAAAAACCGCTCGGTAAACCGCCTTGCGGTGCCAGTCATCATTTTGGCGCCGAAGCCCGCGATCGGACCGTCGGTGGCCGCGGTGATGGCGTAGGCCAGTTCGGTGCCACCCTCGATGTCGAGCAGCTGCACGTCCGCAATGCCTTTGGCCATGCCGGCCACACCGCCCGACCCCTCGCCCTCGAGCCGGTAGGTGCGGGCGGTGTCGAGCTCAACCAGCCGGATGCTGCCCGTGAACAGGGCTTTGATCGGGCCGATGCGGCCGCCGACTTCTATGTCATAGAGGCCGTCACCGGTGGGCTCGAAGCGCTCGCACCCCGGGATGCAGGCCTGAAGCACAGCCGGATCGTTCAGCGCTTCCCAAACGATGGCTCGGTTGGCCCGAAGCCGCGATGAACCGGAGAATTCCATGCTGTTCCTTCGCCTTTGCACCCGCCATAGCAGCGACGGCATGGCTTTGAGATGGGCAGCTAGGAGCAATAGAGCAAGAGACGACCGCGCGACCAGAGAGGTTGTACCCGACGCCGTTTGGTCGGACGGGTCTGGGCCTTGGCGCCGAGCTGTGCTCTGCTGGACTCACAAATGAACACCACAGTTCGAAAGTTGCCCGACGCCATGACTTACCCAAACGCCATCAGCCCCGACCCCCTGCCCCACGGTTATATCGACGTGCTCGACTACCGCATGGCCGTGGTCGACCTGCCCGCAACCGACACGGCCCGCCGCGGCCGCACCCTGCTGTTCCAGCACGGAAACCCGACCAGCAGTTATCTTTGGCGCAATATCATGCCCCACCTGACCCACCACGGCCGTTGCGTGGCCGTGGACCTGATCGGTATGGGGCATTCGGACAAACTCGCCGACAGCGGGCCGGAGCGCTATTCCTTCGCCGAGCACGCGCGCTTTCTCGACGCCGCGCTCGAGGCACTGGCGGTCGGCGATGACCTGATCTGGGTGATCCACGACTGGGGTTCTGCGCTGGGGTTTCACTGGGCCCGGCGCCACAGCGAGCGGGTCAGCGGCATCGCCTACATGGAGGCACTCGTCGCACCGGTGCCGAGCTGGGATGACTGGAACGAGGCCTCGCGTCGGGTGTTTCAGGGCTTTCGCTCAGAAAACGGCGAAGCCATGGTGCTGGAGAAGAACATTTTCGTCGAACGTGTCCTGCCTGGCTCAATCCTGCGCGACTTGAGCGAAGCGGAAATGGCGGCCTATCTCGCCCCTTTCGCAATCCCGGGTGAAGACCGTCGGCCGACCTTGTCGTGGCCCCGGCAGATCCCGATTGCAGGAGAACCAGCTGAGGTCGTTTCGATGGTGGCTGACTATGCGGACTGGCTCTCGCGGTCCGAAATCCCCAAGCTGTTCATCAACGCAGAACCTGGTGCGATCCTTACCGGCGAAATGCGGGCACTGTGTCGCCGGTTCCCCAACCAGCGCGAAGTCACGGTGGCCGGGTCACACTTCATTCAGGAAGACAGCCCCGCCGACATCACCGCAGCGATCGACGACTGGATCACGAACGAGACCTGAGCACCCCCTTCAGCACCCCCTGGGCCTCAGGGCAAAAAAAGAAGCCGGGCGCCAACGCCCCCGAAAGAGCGTCGGCACCCGGCCTCCGAACTCTGCCTTACGGCCGCTGCGCTTAGTAGTGGTAGCGCGGGCAGTAGGAGTTTGCGCTGATCAGCCCACCAACGCCGGCACCGGCGATACCGGAGAGCAGCAGCTCATCACGGTTGATTGGGCCAGCCCAGTCGAGAACTTCATCAGCCAGCGCGTAAGCGGCGAGGCCGGCAAGGCCACCAACCAGCGCGCCAGGCACAACGCAGTTGCCGGCCGGGTGTACGTAGTAGGTCTCAGCTGCATGGTCACCGTCGCCATGGCCCTCAGCATACATTGGCATGTAAGCCGGGGTCACGCAGGCACCCAGACCCAGCATGCTCAGACCAGCGGCAGCGATTGCAATCTTTTTCATGACTAAGTGATCTCCATCTCCACGAGTGCTCATCCGATATGCCCCAATAAACGCTGGGTAGCAACCAAAATACCTCGCATAATTTTGTCAGAAACAAGCCGGTACCTGTACCGCTTATTCGCGCGGCACTTAGTTCCGTGTTCTATGGCAAACCCCATAGAACGCAAGCCCAACACCTATAACCACGCTGTATAGGGACTAAATGTGTAAAAACCGTGGTGCAAGCTGCAATATGGATTACAGTTAGGCGCAGAACTTCCGAATCGATCCCAACAATGTATGTATTTTTAGGTATTTCTTCGGTTTGAAGATCATTGAATAGAGAATTTTCAGGAAAGGTGCGTTTTCACCTGCCATGGCAGGTGAGTTGCATCAGAAGAGTGCAAAGCCACCCGTCGGGCCTGGGCACCCGATCCAGTGCTACCATCGAAAGCAGATTGCACCATGCCCACCACCCGTCTCCTCAGTCACGTCCGAGTGCGGCTTTCCTCTCTGACCCTGACCATGGAGATCCTGCTGGGACTTGTCGGTATTCTACGCCGGTCCGGTGGTGCGGGTGAACTATGATACCGAGCTGGGCGGAAAGCTTGGCGCTCACTTCGGCGGTTCGCTGCAAGCGCTCTACGGCCGCTCTGGTCTGAAGGCAACCCAAGCGTTCACGACCGAGACCAACACTTTTGAAGCCAGCGATAACGGCTTCATGCTGGGGGTCGAGGCGGAAGCGGGTCTGTCCTACCAGATCACCCCATCGATCGCTCTGGGCGTGGGGGTTTACGGCAGCCTAACCCAGGGAGCGCCGGAAGTTGCCGCCGCTACGGATCCGGCTGCAACCGAGGAGGCCACCCGGCAGCCCGGCATCAAAGGCGGGTCGTGGAGCGAGATGGGCCTGAAGGGCTCGATTTCGACCACGTTCTAACCGAAGAACGAGGTCGGAACCGGGGGCGATGGCGCCGGCTGCCGTCGCCCCCCTCTTTTTTTGTGGCAACGCACGCCCCGCGGCGTGAAACTCAGGCCGCCAGCCGCATGACACGGGCCGTGTGGAAGCCCACATCCCCGTTCAGCAGACTGAAGGTGGTCAGGGACTTGGCGTAAGCGCCAATGCCGTAGTCCAGCGTCATCCCCATACCACCGTGCAGCTGGATGCTCTCTTCGGCCACAAGCGTGGCCGCCCGGCCAATCTTGGCCTTGGCCATGGACGCGGCGCGCAACAGCGCGTCTCCGGACTGGACGTTGGCCTGATTGGCTGCCCAGATCGCCATCGAGCGTGCGTCCTGCACCTCCATGTTCATGTCCACCAGCCGGAACTGCAGCGCCTGAAAAGCGGCCAGCGGACGGCCGAACTGCTTGCGGACGCTGAGGTATTCGCGGGTCATGTCAGCCGCCGCTTGCATGGTGCCAACGGCCATGGCGCATTCGGCGATCACCCGGCGGGCGTTTGCAGCCTCGATTTCGGCAAGGCCGATGCCCTCGATCCGGCTTGCCGGTACCGCCTCCAGTCGCAGGTCGGCGAAGGGTCGCCCGTCTTGCAGCGGATAGTCGAACCGGGTCGCGCCGTCTTCGTCCAGCGCCACGCGATAAAGCCCCGCGGTGCCCGTCTCATCCAGCGCCGAGACCAGCGCGTGGGTCAGTCCGGCGACATTGGCGACCAGTGTTTTCTCACCACTGAGAAGCCCCTGGCCATCAACCCGGCACCCAACCGGTTTCAGGCTGTGGCGCTGCCCGCGTTCGAACAGGGCCAGCGTATGCGCCGATGCCGCTTCGACCACGTCAGGCACGCCCTGCCCCAGCGCGCAGACCGCCGTCATGGCGTCCAGCACCGGCTCGAGCACCAGCCCCGGGCCCAGCGCCTCCCCGACCACAAGCGCGTCAAAGGCATCACCACCCAGCCCACCTTGCGCTTCCGGCACCTGAACGAGGCTCAGGCCGAGCTCATCCAGCTCCGCCGCCACGGCGGGGTCATGGCCGGCCGCGTTGGCGAGATAGCCCTTGCGTTGGTCGAGCGCGTAGCGATCGGCGACAAAGCGGCTGACGGTTTCCTGCAGCAGGCGCTGGTCGTCACTGAGGCCAAAATCCATGGTGATCGTTCCTGTTTCGTCGGGTGTCAGGTGGCGGGGGTCAGGTAGCCGGGGTCAGGCGCTGAGCATGGCCTTGGCGATGATGGTTCGCTGGATCTCATTGGAGCCACCGAAAATCGAGACCTTACGCATGTTCAGGTAGGTCGGCGCTGCGCCGGCGGCGTAGTCCGGCCCCAGCGGCGGCTCGTTGCGACCGTGGAGAACCAGACCTTGCTGCTCCACGGCGGCGGCCGGGCCGACGGCTTCCATGATCAGGCGGCTGAGCCGCTGGTTCAGGTCCGAACCCCGGATTTTCAACATCCCGGCGAAGGTCAGGTCGGCTTGGTTGGCCGGGTCGGCCAGCACCCGCAGGTTGGTGATGTCGAGCGCGGTCAGATCCATTTCCAGCTCGGCAACCTGCTGTGCGAACAGAGGGTCGTTGATCAGCGTGCCACCGTCCTCGGTCTGCTCCATGCCAGCAATGGCCTTCAGCCGGTTCAGCTGCTCGCGGGCGGCGCCGATCTGGGCAATGCCGAAGCGCTCGTGTGCGAGCAGGAACTTGGCGTAATCCCAGCCCTTGTTCTCCTCACCCACGAGGTTTTCCGCGGGAATACGGACGTTGTCGAAGAAGACCTCGTTCACCTCGTGATAGTTATCGAGCAGCACGATCGGCTTCACTTCGATCCCCGGCGTGTCCATGTCGAGCAGCATGAAGGAAATCCCCTCCTGCGGCTTACACTCGCTGTCGGTGCGGGTGAGGATGAACATCTTGTCCGCGTGCTGGGCGTAGGTGGTCCAGGTCTTCTGACCATTGAGCACCCATTCGTCGCCGTCGCGCACGGCCGAGGTCTTGAGGGACGCCAGGTCGGAACCCGAACCGGGCTCGGAAAAGCCCTGACACCACCAGTCCTCGAGGCTGGCGATCCGGGGAAGGTAGCGTTCCTGCTGCTCCCGCGAGCCAAAAGCCTGCAGCACCGGGCCGACCATGCTGACCCCGAAGGACAGCCGTCGGGGGCAGTGGTGGGCGGCCGTGACTTCCTCAAAAATCTGGTTCCGCAGCGCGCTCCAGCCCAGACCACCCCACTCGGGTGCCCAGTTCGGCACGGCCCAGCCGCGTGCGTACAGCGCCTTGTGATAGTCGACGATTTCACCCTTGGTCAGACGATGGCCAAGGCGGATCTTTTCGCGGGTTTCGCGGTCGACCTCGGTCTCACAGAAGGCGACAACCTCGTCGCGGAATTTCAGGTCTTCGCTGGAAAAAGTCAGGTCCATGGTCTGGTTCCGGTCTTCAAGTTTTATCTGTTGTGGCTCGGTCAGGCGACTTCGAACAGGCCCGCAGCGCCCATGCCGCCACCCACGCACATGGTGATGACGGCAAAGCGTTCGCCCCGGCGCTTTGCTTCAAGCAGGGCGTGGCCGACCAGCCGCGCGCCGGTCATGCCGTAAGGGTGGCCGATGGCGATCGACGAGCCATTCACGTTCAGCCTCTCGTCGGGGATACCCAGCCGGTCGCGGCAGTAAAGCACCTGCACCGCGAAGGCCTCGTTGAGTTCCCAGACGCCGATATCGTCCACGCTCAGCCCGTGCGCATCGAGCAGCTTGGGCACGGCGAACACGGGGCCGATGCCCATTTCGTCCGGCTCGCAGCCTGCCACGGCAATCCCGCGGTAGAAACCCAGTGGCTCGATGCCGCGTCGTTCAGCCTCAGCGCGCTCCATCACCACGGTCGCCGCTGCGCCGTCGGAGAGCTGGGAGGCATTTCCGGCCGTGATCGTGCCGCCTTCGACCACGGTCTTGAGGCTGGAAACCTGCTCGTAGGTCGAAGGCCGCAGGCCCTCGTCGCGATCGATGGTGATCTCGGCGTCGGTGACGGTGCCGGTTTCCCGGTCCATGACCTTCTTGGTCACGGTCATGGCGATGACCTCGTGGGCCAGACGCCCGGCCTCGTTCGCCGCGATGGCGCGGGTCTGCGAAGCGGCGCCGTAGCGGTCCATATCCTCGCGCGACACGCCGTAGCGCGCGGCGACGGTCTCGGCTGTCTGCAGCATGGGCATGAAGTAGTCTGGCGCGTTGCTCAGCACCGTCGGGTCGAGCAGGCGGTGAGTGTTCTGGTGCTCATTCTGCACCAGCGAGATCGACTCAACCCCGCCGCCGACCACCGTGGTCATCCCATCGGCAACGATCTGCTTGGCGGCTGTGGCAATGGCCATCATCCCTGAAGAGCACTGGCGGTCCAGCGTCATGCCCGACACAGATACCGGCAGCCCGGCAGCGAGCGCGCCCGACCGGCCAATGTTGAGCCCCGAGGAGCCCTGCGGCATGGCACAGCCCATCACACAGTCATCGACCTCGGCGCCATCGATCCCGGCGCGCTCGACGGCCGCTGCGATGGCCGCCCCGGCGAGGGCAGGCGCGCCGGTGTCGTTGAAGGCACCGCGGTAGGCCTTGCCGATGGGGGTCCGGGCGAAGGAGGCGATGACCGCCTCGCGTGCACCAATGTTAAAGTTTGCCATTGTCCAAGTCTCCTGAGGCTGCTGAAACGAAGGCGCGCGACAAGGCCCTCAGGCCGCGCGGGCCTTGCTCCACTGTTCAAAGGTCTGGCCCTCGGCAACCAGCTGCTTCAGCAGCGCCGANGGCTTCCACGCATGATCACCGGTCCGGGNGTAGGCTGCCTCGATCCGCTCCAGACAGGCCGCCAGCCCCTCGGCGTCGGCGCGGAACATGGGCCCACCCCGGAACGCCGGATAGCCGTAGCCGAAGATGTAGGTGATATCGATGTCGACCGGCCGCATGGCGATGCCCTCTTCGAGGATCTTCGCCCCCTCGTTGGTCATCAGGTCGGTCAGGGCGTTCAGGATTTCGTCGTCGCCGAAGTCGCGCCGTTCGATGCCCTTGCGCGCGCTCTCGGCCAGCACCAGCGCCGTAACCTCGGCGTTGGGCACGGGCTTGCGCGAGCCTTCGGTGTAGTCGAAGTAGCCGCCGCCGGTCTTCTGCCCCAGCCGACCCATTTCAACCACGCGGTCGCCGATCTCGACATAGCGNTCGTTGCCCGAACGGGTCGCCGCCTGCTCCTGCCGGATGCGGTAGCCGACATCGAGCCCGGCGAGGTCGGACATGGCAAANGGCCCCATGGGCATGCCGAATTCGGTCCAGACCCGGTCGATCTGCTCGGGCATGCAGCCGTCTTCGAGCAGGATAGACGCCCAGCGCAGATACTGGTGCAGGATGCGGTTGCCCACGAAGCCGTCGCAGACCCCNACCAGCACNGAGACCTTTCCCAGCNGCTTGCCCGTGGCCATGGCGGTCAGGATCACGTCGTCGGCTGTTTCGGCACCGCGCACGTTCTCCAGCAGCCGCATGACGTTGGCGGGGGAGAAGAAGTGCATGCCGACCACGTCCTGCGGCCGTTCAGTGACGCTGGCAATTTCATCGATGTCCAGCGTCGAAGTGTTGGTAGCCAGCACACAGCCGGGCTTACATATGGCGTCCAGTCTGGTGAAGATATCCTTCTTCACGCGCATGTTCTCGAACACCGCCTCGATCACCAGATCGACCTNCGCCAGCGTCTGCATGTCGGTGGTGCCGGTGAGCAGCGCCATGCGCTCTTCGACCTGAGCCTCGGTCATCCGGCCCTTTTTNGCGCTGTTTTCGTAGTTCTTGCGGCACAGGCCCAGACCGCGNTCGAGCGCCTCTTCGGTCTGCTCGACCACGGTGACCGGGATCCCGGCGTTGGCGAAGCACATGGCGATACCCCCACCCATGGTCCCGGCNCCGATCACGGCGGCGCGGGCGACGTCCCGGGGCTTGGCGGCCGGGTCCAGCCCGGGGATCTTGGCGACTTCACGCTCGCCGAAGAAGGCGTGTATCAGGCCTTTGGACTGATCGCTGGTCAGACCGCGCATGAAAATATCACGCTCCAGCTTCAGGCCTTCAGTGAAGGGAAGCGTCAGCCCGCCCTGCACGGCCTCCAGCGAGAGCAGCGGTGAGATCTGGCCGCGCGATCGCGCCACGATGGCGGCTTCCGCGGCGTCGAAGTATCCCTCGGGCGCGCTCGGTGCGGGCATCGCACACAACCGGGTCCATGCGCCCGCCGTGGCCAGTTCACGGGCGCGCACCACAGCCGCGGCGACGCAGTCTTCATCGACGGCCTCGACGATGCCGGCAGACAGCGCCCGCGCGGCGCTGATCGGCTTGCCGGTGGTGCTCAGCTCTACGGCGATCTCGACCCCGGCAAGGCGCGGCATGCGCTGCGTCCCACCTGCGCCGGGAATGACGCCCAGATGCACTTCGGGGAAGCCGACCNTGGCNTTNGGGTGGGCGATGCGGGCGTGACAGCCCAGCGTCAGTTCCAGCCCGCCTCCCAGCGCGAAGCCGTTGACGGCGGCAACCACAGGCTTGCTGGCACCTTCGATCCGGTCGATGACTTCATTGAGGCCCGGTTCCGCGATCGGCTTGCCGAATTCGGTGATATCCGCACCGGCTACAAAGGCCCGGCCGCCCCCGGTGAGCACGGCACCGACCACGCNGCCATCGGCCTCCAGCGCGTCGATGGCGGCGATCAGGCCGACCCGGACGGCGTGGCCCAGCGCATTGACGGGCGGATTGTTGATGGTGATGAGCAGCACATCGTCCTGCGCCTGCCAGCTGACCGGGTTGGAATCGGGGGCTGNGCGGGCATCCTGCGCGGAGACGTTCTGCGTCATGGGGTCGGGTTTCCTCTGATTAAAAACTCTATGGTAAAATGCACGTTTTACCCAAGAAGAGTCAAGAAGCCGTCACCGGCCGCTTGCAGGACTCTGATCAGCGCACCGCTGCCTTGATTGCACCAAGGCTGTCGTTGGGCGCCTCGCCGTGGGCGAAATGGCCGATGTCCCGCAGCGTGATGACCCGTGCGCCTTCGATCGCTGCCGCGACGGCGAGGCCATTCTTGGGCGCGGTCATGCGGTCGCGCTGAGAGACGATGACGGTGGTCTTGGCGGTGATCCGGGAGAGCGCTTCNCCGCCGCCTGCATAGGCATTGCTGGCCGCCAGATCGATGCCCAGCGTGCCGTCAGCGACCCGGGGCATGACCATACGTTTGGCCGTGCCCTTGGCCCAAGTTCCTGCTGCGATGTTGCCACCGGTGTGACCGGCCGGGCCATGGCCCCAGTCCATCATCAGATCGACGGCCTTCTCCTCCCGGTCAGCGGCGGCACGCAACAGTTCGGGGTGGACGGGCATGGCGGCGGTNGGACCGGTCAGCACCAGCTGGTCAACCCGGTCGCCGTGGCGAGATGCAAGCTCGATGGCGATCAGGGAGCCCATGGAGTGGCCCACCAGCGTCGCGCTGTCGATACCAGCAGCGTCCATGAAATCGATCAGCCAGTCGGCCATGGCCTCGATCGAGGTCAGCNGCTCGCCGCCCGAGACGCGCGCACCGACGCCGTGTCCGGGCAGATCGACGGCGTAGAGGTTCCAGCCGTGGAAGGCGAAGTACCGCGACTGGTAGCCCCAGACCGAGTGATCGCAGCCCGAGCCGTGGATGAAGATGATGTTGGGCTGGCCGTCCTTGGCCCCCTGCCCGGCATCGAAATAGAGCGCCGTCGCCCCGCGAACTTCAACTGATTTCATGCTCGTCTTCGTTTCTGTCTGTGTTTCTGGCCTCGTGGAGGACAGGCTGGTTCTCTATCGCTTCAGCCTCAGCCTCAGCCCTTGGCGTCGCCAGCGACGGCGCGCTGGCTGGTGCGAAGGCTCGCGCGCAGGTCGTCGATGATGTCGTCTACGTGCTCGATCCCGACCGATAGCCGGATCATGTCGTCGGGGACACCGGCGAGCTTGCGCTGCTCGGGGCCGAGCTGCAGGTGCGTGGTCGAGGCCGGGTGTACGAGCAGGGTTTTGGCGTCACCGACGTTGGAGACGTGGCTGGCCAACCGGGCGCTGTTGATCAGGGCCTTACCGGCCTCGAAGCCGCCCTTGACCCCGAACACGATCATCGAAGTCGCGCCCTCGGGCAGCTGACGCTTGGCGACTTCGTGGTCGCGGTGGTCGGGCATGTCCGGATGGCGGACCCAGGCGACGGCCTCGTCGTTGGCAAGAAAGTCGAGCACCGCCCGGGCATTGGCAATATGCCGTTCCATGCGCAGCGATAGTGTTTCCATACCCTGGATCAGATAGAAAGCGCTCTGCGCGGACAGCACGGTACCGAAATCGCGCAGGCCCTCGGTGCGGGCGCGGGCGATGAAGGCCGAGGGGCCGAAGTGCTCGGCGTAGGTCATGCCCGGATAGCCGGGATAGGGTTCGGTCAAGGTCGGGAACTTGTCCGAGGACGCCCAATCGAAGTTACCCGCATCGACGATGAAACCGCCCATGGCGATGCCGTGACCACCGATCCACTTGGTCGCCGAGTGGATGACGATATTGGCGCCGTCTTCGAACGGGCGGTAGAGCGGGGGTGGGGTGAAGGTGCTGTCGACCACCAGCGGCAGGCCGGCTTCCTGCGCCACACCGGCGACGGCGGCAACGTCGAGCACGTCCAGACCNGGGTTGCCGACGACCTCGCCAAAGATCATGCGGGTATTGGGCTGGATCGCGGCGCGGATGGCGTCGATGTCCGAGCCATCGACGAAGGTGGTGGTGATGCCAAAGCGCGGCAGAGTCAGCTTCATCAGGTTGATCGACCCGCCGTAGAGCGCCTTGGTCGCCACGATATGGTCGCCGGCCGAAAGCAGCGTGGCGATGGTCAGGAACACCGCTGCATGCCCCGAGGACAGCCCGAGCGCCCCGACCCCGCCCTCGAGCGCGGCGATGCGCTCTTCAGCNGCGGCAACCGTGGGGTTGCTGATCCGGGAATAGAGGTGCCCCCCGATCTCGAGGTTATTGAGTGAGGCGGCCTGCTCGGTGTCTTCATAGACATAGGCGTTGGTCTGGTAGATCGGCACGGCCTGCGCGCCGTTGCGCGGATCCCGCGTCTGACCGGCGTGCAGGGCCAGGGTTTCGGTTCGCAACTTGGAGGCTTCGACCATGGCGGGATTTTCCCTCGAATTCAGCTGACGGAGACGGCTCTATCCCTAGCGCCTCAGGGCCGGCTTGGGCAAGGTTCAACTCAGAAACTGCGACCCGCTGCCATGCGCAGGAGCTGCCCGCACCAATAGGCGAGCGCGGCGGGACGCTCGAGGTGGAACAGATGGCTGCCCTCGATTTGCAGGCTCAGCCAGTCGGGCCGGCCCTGCAGCGCCTCAAAGGCGCGGCGGAAGGGGCTGCGGGCGTGGGCGCTGGCGTTGATGAAGCCACGCGGCCGAATGGTGTCGATGGNNGCCAGGGCGGCGGGGCTCAGCTCTTCCTCGAAGGCCCGCAGCGCGTGGGGCTGCATGACCGCGCGTGCGGCCTCGGCCCGGACCCCGCTCAGGCCCCAGATGGCGGGATCAGGCGGCTGGGCCAGACCGTCGATCGTAGCAGCGCGGATGGCCTCAGGGCCGGAACTGCCCTCGGACTGTGCGAAGATGGAAGCGCCCAGTTCCGGCAGGAAGGCGTCGATCAGCAGCAGGCCCTTGACCCGCTCACCCAGCGTGACCGCGGCTTCGAGCATGGGAAAGGCGCCGAACGAATGTCCCAGCAGCACGACGTTCTCGGCCTCGGGCGGGATGCCGGCGAGCACGGCCTCGGCGTGGGCTTGCAGGCCTGCATCCGGGTTGTGCCCGGGCCAGGCGGTCACAGCGAGGCTCTGCAGGTGCGCGCCGTGCCCGCGCATGCAGGCGCAGAAGGGGTCCCATTGCTGCGGCCGGCTCCAGGCGCCGGGGCTGATCTGCAAATGGAACGACTGCGGCCAGCCCGCACCGGCGTCCCGGTCGGGTTTCGGGCCTGCAGCGCTGTGGGCGTGGGCCGGGTTGGCGCTGTCCGCGCTTGTCTCGACGCCCGGCTGTTTCGATGACCCTGAGGCTATGGTCCTTACCCCCGTTATGTCCGCTTTTGTGCAGTCTTCGCAGTTTGCCTGCTTGTACGTCAGCTACGCCAACGGAACCAGAGCTAAGGCTGGGCTGGGCTCAGCTCAAGGCGGTCAGAACCGGGCCAGCTCACGGGCGTGGTGGCGGATGTGATCGTCGAAGAAGCTGCCAACGAAGAAGTAGGAATGGTCGTAACCGGCGTGACGGCGGATTTCGCCCTGTTGCCCGGAGGTCGCGAAGGCCTGCTCGAGCGCCTCGGTGCGCAGCCCGCTCTCCTGCCAGGGGTCATCCTCGCCCTGATCCACCAGCACCGGTCCTGGGAAGGTCTGGTTGCGGTAAAGCACACTGGCGTCGTGCTCGGACCACCGGGACTGGTCATCACCCAGATAGGCGCCGAAGCAGGTCTGGCCCCAATCCACCTGCATGGGCGCGGCGATGGGGGCGAAGGCGGACAGCGACTTGAACAGGCCCGGATGGCGGAGGGCCAGGGTCAGCGCCCCGTGCCCGCCCATGGAGTGCCCGCTGACCCCCAGCCGGTCGGTGTCGACGGGCAGGTTTTCACGGACCACTGCGATCAGGTCGCGGGTGATGTAGGTCTCCATCTGGAAGTGCGGCGCCCATGGGGCCTGGGTGGCATCGACGTAGAAGCCCGCCCCCTGCCCGAGGTCGTAGCGCGCGTCGTCGGCGACGCCCTCACCGCGCGGCGAGGTATCGGGCGCGATGAACACCAGTCCGGCCTCTGCGGCGTAGCGCTGCACGCCGGACTTGATGGTGACGTTATCCTCGGTGCAGGTCAGTCCGGACAGGAACACCAGCCCGGGCAGGCGCTCCCCCGGCGCCAGCGTTGCGGCTGCCGGCGGCAGAAACACCGCCACCCGCATCGGGGTGCCGGTGGCCGGGCTGTCGTGCTCGAACGTGATCTGACGACCGCCGAAGCAGCCGCATTCGCTGATGATTTTCATCGGGTGGTCTCGTCGTTTCCAGAGGTGTTGCCGGGGTTGTTACCGGGGTTGTTACCGGAGTTGTTACCGGGGTTGTCGCAGGGTTGTTGCCGGGCGCGTCGGCCGATCAGAATTCGATGACCGAACGGATCGACTTGCCTTCGTGCATGAGGTCGAAGGCGTCGTTGATCTGATCCAGCGGCATGCGGTGGGTGATCAGATCGTCGATGTTGATCTTCCCCTCCATATACCAGTCGACGATCTTCGGCACGTCCGTGCGTCCCTTGGCACCACCGAAGGCCGTACCCCGCCAGTTGCGGCCCGTGACCAGCTGGAAGGGCCGCGTCGAAATCTCCGCGCCCGCCGGTGCCACGCCGATGATGATCGACGTGCCCCAGCCCTTGTGACAGCACTCGAGGGCGTCGCGCATGACATCGACGTTGCCGATGCACTCGAAGGAATAATCGGCCCCGCCCTTGGTCAGGCTGACAAGATAGGGCACGAGGTCGCCCTCGACNTCCGTGGNGTTGACNAAGTGGGTCATGCCGAACTGCTCGGCGATNGCGCGGCGCCCGGGGTTGATGTCGACGCCGACGATCATGTCGGCACCGGCTAAGCGCGCGCCCTGGATTACATTGAGGCCGATACCGCCGAGCCCAAACACCACGACATTGTCGCCGGGCTGGACCTTCGCGGTGTTGATGACGGCGCCGATGCCGGTGGTCACCCCGCAACCGATGTAGCAGATCTTGTCGAAGGGGGCGTCTTCGCGGACCTTGGCGACGGCGATTTCCGGCAGCACCGAGAAATTCGAGAAGGTCGAGGTGCCCATGTAGTGGAACAGCTTCTCACCCCCGGCGGAAAACCGCGATGAATGGTCGGGCATCAGCCCCTGGCCCTGGGTTTCACGGATCGACTGGCACAGGTTGGTCTTTCCGGAGGTGCAGTAGTCGCACTCNCGGCACTCGGGCGTGTAGAGCGGAATGACGTGATCNCCCTTTNTGAGCGAACGNACACNGGGACCGACATCGACGACGACGCCGGCGCCCTCGTGCCCGAGNANNGCCGGNAANATNCCCTCAGGGTCGGCNCCGGAGAGGGTGAAGGCNTCGGTGTGGCAGACACCCGTGGCCCGCATTTCGATCATAACCTCGCCTTCGCGCGGGCCTTCGACCTGAATGGTGGTGACTTCCAACGGCTTGCCGGCCTGGACGGCGACGGCGGCTCTGCTCTCAACCATGAACGGACTCCCTAAGTTTGAGGCAAGTTTCTCGGGTTTCGATCATGCCTNCAGGCCCCGGGCCTGACAAGCGGGCGGGTTCTCCTTTTGCGCTCAACACGGCTGCGCCTTTGAGCGCGCGGGAGCTCTTCACGCGAACTACTGTCCGTTTGGCTGNCANCGCATTGGAGTTCTAAGTTGCAACATGGTTGCGCCGACCTTGTCNCCGACCGCGCTTCGCGCGNCNNNGCCAAGGCGTCGCGCATTTTCATAGAAAATGCGGAAAAGACGTCAGGCCGCGCGTATCGCGGCCTGTCCGTTTGACTGCGCGGGGGAGATTTGTAAGCCGCGAAG
>PAGB01000054.1 GCA_002711265.1 Rhodospirillaceae bacterium | reverse complement strand
AGACGTTTTCGCCAAGAGGAAGGACGCAGGCGGGGGGACAGGGCGGCAAGCCTGTTCTAGATTGAGCTACGAATCAGCAGACCAGACCAGATTGACGAGGCCGTTTTGACCACCCCGAGCACCGCTCCAGCAGCGACATCTTCCGAATTTGACTACGTAATCGTGGGAAGCGGTTCCGCCGGCGCCATCATGGCAGCCCGGCTGACCGAAGACCCAGATATCCGGGTCGCCGTGCTGGAGTTCGGCGGCAGCGACCGGTCGATTTTCGTGCAGATGCCGACGGCGCTGTCCATCCCCATGACCCAGGACAAGTTCAACTGGGGCTACTGGTCCGACCCCGAGCCGGGGCTGGGCGGCCGGGTCATGGACTGCCCGCGCGGCAAGGTGCTCGGCGGTTCGTCGAGCATCAACGGCATGGCCTTCGTTCGCGGCTGTGCGGGCGATCTGGACCAGTGGGAAGAGGCTGGCGCAGAGGGCTGGAACTACGCCAGCCTGCTGCCCTACTACCAGCGCCTCGAGCGCACGGGTTTTGGCGAGGACAGCTACCGCGGCCGGGGCGGGGAAGTCGGCGTTGGCAATGGCAACGACCGGCTACTGAACCCGCTCTATGATGCCTTTATCGCCGCCGGTGAGCAGGCCGGCTACCCGGTGACCGAGGACTATAATGGCTACCAGCAGGAGGGCTTTGGCCCCATGCAGATGAACGTCGCCGGCGGGCGACGGCAGTCGACGGCCAAGGCCTTCCTCGCGCCGGCGCGCAAGCGCCCGAACCTGCAGATCATCACTGGGGTGCTGGCGCAGCGTGTCCTGCTCGACGGCACCCGTGCGATCGGGGTCGAGGTCACCCGTGCGGGCAAGACCGCGCAGGTCATGGCCCGGCGGGAAGTCATCCTTGCGGCCGGCTCGATCGGTTCGCCGACGCTGCTGCAGCGTTCGGGCATCGGCCCGGCGGCTGTGCTCAAGGAGGCCGGTGTGATGCCGGTGGTGGACCTGCCCGGGGTTGGTGCCAATCTGCAGGATCATCTGGAGGTCTATTTCCAGTACCGCTGCACCCAGTCGATCACGCTCAACGGGCGGCTGAACCCGCTCAGCAAGGCGTGGATCGGGGCGCGGTGGATGCTGACCAAGACCGGGCTCGGCGCCACCAACCATTTCGAGGCCTGCGCCTTTATCCGCTCTGACAAGGGCGTGCAGTGGCCGGACATCCAGTACCACTTTCTGCCCGCGGCTATGCGCTATGACGGGCGCGCGGCCTTCGACGGGCATGGTTTTCAGGTCCACGTCGGCCCAAACAAGCCGCGCAGCCGGGGGCGGGTCGCGATCCGCACGCCGATGGCTGAGGACGCGCCGTCGATCCTGTTCAACTACCTTACCGATCCGAGCGATATCAGCGACTGGCGCAAGGCGATCCGCCTGACCCGCGAAATCCTGCAGCAGGACGCGCTGGACCCGTTCCGGGGCGACGAAATCCAGCCCGGGTTCGGGGTGCAGAGCAACGACGAGATCGACGCCTGGGTGCGCGAGAACGTCGAGAGCGCCTACCATCCGTCCTGCACCTGTAAAATCGGTCGCGACGATGATCCNATGGCGGTGCTCGACCGCGACTGCCGCGTGCGCGGGGTCGCAAACCTGCGGGTCGCCGACAGCTCGATATTCCCGGTGATCACCAACGGCAACCTCAATGCGCCGTCGATGATGGTGGGTGAGCGGGCCGCTGATCTGATCCTCGGGCGCGATCCGCTGCCGCCGAGCAATGCCCCGGCGTGGTTCGATCCGGCGTGGGAAACCCGCCAGCGGGCGGGCGAGCCGCAGCGGGCCCTCTAGAGTCAGAGCTCCGCCGGGTCGAATTGCCGAGGCCCTGCACCGGCGACGGCGCAGCCTGNTACCCNCGCCTGACGAGAACNTTCGCGGCTGCGTCCAGCGTTCCGACNGGATCGTCTGTGGCTGAGGTGCGGCGNTTCAACCGCCCTGCGGGAGGCTGCGGTAGGCCGCGGTGACCCCGGCGCTGAGCTCATCCAGCAGCAGGGCCGGGTCTTCGATCCCCACGGAAAGCCTGAAGAAGGCCTCGGTAATGCCCAGCGCCTCACGCTGTGCCTCGGTCAGCCCCCGGTGGGAGCTNGAGGCCGGGTGCGAGATCGTGGTGCTGACATCGCCCAGCGTCGGGGCAAAGGCGATGCCGCCGAGCGCCCGCATCAGAGCATTGGCCTGCGCCCGCCCGCCAGGGAGGGTGAAGCTAACCATGTTGCCTGGATTTTTGCCCAGCAGCGTCCGGGCCAATGCTCGGTCGGGGTGATCGTCGCGGCCGGGGTAAAAGACCTGGTCAACGCCGACGAGGTCAGCGAGGTGGTCGGCGATCCGCCGGGCGTTGTCCTGNGCNCGTTCAAACCGCAGCTCGAAGGTATGGAGCCCGCGCTCGGCCATCCAGCAATCCCACGGCGAAGGTGTCAGCCCCCAGGTGGCAACGGCGTCCTCCAGCGGCTGGCGCAGCGCCGGGTCCCGGGCTGCGACATAGCCCAGCGTCACGTCAGAGTGCCCGGCCAGCAGCTTGGTCACCGAATTGACCACCAGATCGGCGCCGAGTTCGAAGCCCGAGACCACCGCCGGGGTGGTGAAGGTGTTNTCGAGCAGCAGCAGCACCCCGCGCTCGCGGCACAGCGCCGCGATGCCGTCGATATCGGCGATCCGCAGGGNGGGGTTGGAGACCACTTCGACCAGCACCATCCGCGTTTCCGGGCGCAGGGCGGCAGCGACATTGGCCGCATCTGCCACGTCGACCAGCGTGTTCGACAATCCAAGACGGGGCAGGTCATGATTGAGCAACCGCAGGCTTTTGCCGTAGAGCTGGTCGCCGGCGATGACGTGGTCTCCCGCCTTGAGTACGCCAAGCACACCCGCCGTGATTGCCGACATGCCTGAACTGGTGATTAGTCCGGGCGTGGGTGCGGCTTCGAGCGCGTCGATCTTGGCTGCTAGCAGGTCGGCGTTGGGGTGGCCTTCGCGGGCGTAGGTATAGCCTGCCGCACGGCCCTCGTACTGGTCTTCGAGCGCGTCGACGTCGGGGGTGGCGTAGACCACGGCGGGCTGCAANGGCGAGCCCAGTGCGCGCGACTCAGAGGGAGGAAAGGGGGTGCGCCGGACAACGTTGGGCAGGCGGCGGTTGCCCTGGCCTTCTGGGCCTTTCCGGCGATCTTCAGACTTTGTCACCCGACAGTCCTTTCAATGCTCAGGTCCGTGCCGAACCAGCGATCAGCAGCGAGCGGGTTTCGCAGCGGTTCAGGCTTGGCCCGCAGCAGAGCACTTCGGCGCCGGGGTGGCAATACGGCTCAGCGACGGCAGTGGGCGGCTGGGCTTTGGGCTGGGATCTCTCGCAGTTTCTGGTGATCTGCGAGGGTCTGCGACNGTCTGNGACGGTCTGCGACCTAAATCGGCGCGGGTGCCGCGAAATCACAAGACGCGGCTGGGTCCGGGGTTCAAGCACCATGCATGACCTGCGCAGATTTTCGATCCTGTGCGCGCCCGACACCGGGTTCTCAATCCCCGGCGTGTGTCTGTTGAGATTGGAGCTTTGATGACCAAACCNGCGTTTTCAGCCCTGGACCTGAGCTTGCTGATCCGCGTCCGGGTCGTGGTCAGCGCGGTGCTGTCCATGGTCTTCGCCGGGTTTGCGAGCGGGCTGATCTACGCCTGGGTTCCGATCCGGCTTTCGGCGCTGGGCTATGATCCTTCGGTCGCGGGCATGCTGATTTCGGTGACGGCCGTGGGCGGGGTGCTCGGCTGCTTTATCACCGGTGCACTGGTGCGCCGGCTAGGGCAGGCGCGGACGTGGCTGNTGGCCCTCGGGATGCTGCTGATTTCCTACGCCACGCTGGCCCTTACCGAGCAGCCACTGTTCTGGGGGCTGGGGCGGCTGGCTTACGGTGTTGCCATGACCCAGCTGTTCGTGGTCGGGCAGAGCTGGTTCAACGCGCTGGTGACCAACCGCTTCCGTGGCCGGGTGCAGGCGAGCCTGAACACCCTGTTCGTCGTTGGGATCGGGGTGGGGGGCTTTGGCATCGGCTTCATCAGCGTCGATGGCAACATGGCGCCGCTGGTGGCGCTNGGGCTAACCGTCGCGGCACTGACACCCATGCTGCTGCCCGGCCTGCCGCGGGTACCGACGCCCCAGGCCNCTCAAGTGCGGGTGCTGCGCGCCTGGCGGATTTCNCCGCTGGCGGTCTCCGGGATGCTGTTCGCGGGCGGGGTGACCATGCTGGTGCAGGGGTACGCGCCTATATTCGCGCAGGCCAAGGGCTTCGAGCCCGCTCAGATCGGGCTGATGCTGCTGCTGATGCAACTGGGGATCTTTGCGGTGCCCCTGTCGGCGGGGTTTGTCTCTGACCGCGTCGACCGGCGTTGGGTGATTGTCGCCTGCACGGTTCTGATCGNGGGCTGTGCGGCCTTTGCCAGCGAGGTGGCGGGGCTGAATTTCTTCTTCCTGGTGGCGGCCTTTGGCCTGTGGGCGGGTTCTACAGAGGCGATTTTCTCGGTGACGTCGGCGCAGGCGAGCGACCACGCTCAGCCCGAGGAGTACCTCAGCCTGTCTGCGACACTGATCCTGGTCTGGTCGAGCGGGGCGGTGCTGGTGCCCGGCGTGACCAGTGTGCTCACCCGGCTGTTCGGGGTCTCGGCCTTTATGATCGTGGCCGGGGTGCTGGCGGTGGTGTTTTTGGTTTTCACGCTGGTGCGGTTGCGGCTGCGGGACCAGCCGGATCCGGCGGCCGATGCCGCGGTTGATCCGGGGCTTGACCTTAGCGATCCGCCGCTGCGTTAGGGCGGCAGGACGGGTGCGCGTGAGAGATTTGTAAGTCGCGAAGCGGCGTCAAATCGAGCGCGCCATGCTTATCTTGGCGCTCAACACGCTTCGCTTTGAGCGCGATTTTCCTTTGCGCTNAACACGCTTCGCTTTGAGCGCGCTGGAAATATTCGTTGAAGCATGGTTGCGCCGACCTTGCCTCGGCCGCTTCGCGGCCTTCGCCAAGGCGTCGCGCAACTCGCCCGCTGCGCGGTCGGTCGGCTTCGCCTCCGCTCCCCCATTGTGTGTAACACCTTGGCGTCCTTTCCTCCCGCCTATCGAAAGAGTTCGGGCAAATCTTCGCGGTGCGCGCAGCGCGGCGCGTCCGTTTGGATTGCGCGTGGGAGGGCCGAAGGCCGCGTAGCGGCTAAGGCCCGAGCGCGCCACCTCTTTCAGGGGCAAAGAGCTCATGATTCCGAAGCNATGACAGGGTGAAAACTGCGCCAACCTGAACGATTGCAGTCCCAGACTGGCTTGCGCTAGCCTGCCCGCCATGACGATGCCGAAACACCCCCAGCAGTCCGACACGGATGACCCNCTCGATCACCGCCGTTTCGTTGCCGCCCTCAGCCCGGAGCAGCGCCGCGCCTTAACAGCCAAGTCCGACCGTGCCGGGCTGTTCCACCTCGCCGGTCACCTCGCGCTGATCGCCGTCCTTGCGACGGCCGTAATCGCTCAAGTACCGGTGTGGTGGGTGCTGATGCTGCCGCTTGGGGTCGTGCTGATCTTCCTCTTCACCCTCAATNATGAAGCCATCCACCGCACCGCCTTCGCCGCCGGCTGGCTCAACGAAGTNGTCACGCGGGTCTGCGCGCTGGTGCTGATCCTGCCGGCAACATGGTTCCGCTTCTTCCACTTCGAGCACCACCGCCACACCCAGGACCCCGAGCGCGACCCCGAGCTCGCGGGCACAGCACCCGCCACCCGCGCAGCCTGGCTGTGGCACGTCAGCGGCATCCCGCTGTGGATCAGCGCCATCAAGGGCCTGCTCACCAATGCCGCTGGGCTGAACCGCGACCCCTTCGTTCCGGCCTCAGCGCGTGCGCGGGTGCAGCGCGAAGCACTGGCCATGATCGCGGTCTATCTGGGGCTGCTGACCACCTCGCTGTGGTTGCAGACGGCGGTGCTGCTGTGGGTCTGGGTCATCTCGGGGCTGCTGGGGCAGCCCTTCCTGCGGCTCTATCTGCTCGCGGAGCATGGCCGGTGCGCCTTCGTCGCCAATATGTTCGAGAACAGCCGCACGACCTTCACCGGGCCACTGGTGCGCTTTTTGGCCTGGAACATGCCATACCACGCCGAGCACCACGCCTTCCCGACGGTACCCTTCTACCGACTGCCGCAGCTGCANCGGCTGACCGCCCCGCACCTGCGCGCGACCAGCCCGGGCTACCGCGATTTCACGGCGCGCAGCCTTGCAGCCCTTGGCAACGACAGTTCCGGGGGCTGACGTCGGGCAGGTAGGCAACCGGGCAACCCGGCAGGCAGGGAACCGGGCAGGCGGGCACACGCGCAGCCGATCGGGATGCCGTGCTGACGGGTTCAGGTCTCATGCGGAGCAAAAGAAGGCCCCGGTCAGACGCTCAGGCAGAGGTACTTCAGCTCGAGATAGTCATCGATGCCGTGGCTGGAGCCTTCGCGGCCCAAACCGGACTCCTTGATCCCGCCAAAGGGCGCAAGCTCGGTCGAAATAATCCCGGTGTTGATGCCAACAATGCCGTACTCCAGCGCCTCGGCCACCTTGTAAACGCGGCTTAGGTTCTGGGCGTAGAAGTAAGACGCCAGACCGAAGCGGGTATCGTTGGCCTGCTCGATCACCTCGTCTTCGCTCTCGAAGCGGTANAGCGGGGCGAGGGGGCCAAAGGTCTCCTCCTGCGTAACCGCCATCGAGCGATCGACGTTGGTCATGATCGTCGGTTCAAAGAACAGCCCGCCCAGCGCGTGCGGCTTGCCGCCGAGGATGACCTCNGCGCCCTTGGACAGCGCGTCGTCGACGTGCTCCTGCACCTTGTCCAGCGCCTGCGGTTCGATCAGCGGGCCAAAGGCCACGCCCGCATCCATGCCGTTGCCGACCTTCATGGTGGCGATGCGGGCTGCGAACTTCTCGGCGAAGGCATCATAGACCCCGGCTTGGACGTAGATGCGGTTGGCGCAGACGCAGGTCTGACCGTTGTTGCGGAACTTACAGATGATCGCGCCCTCGACCGCGGCATCAATATCGGCGTCGTCGAACACGATGAACGGCGCGTTGCCGCCCAGTTCCATCGAGGTCTTCTTGATCTGCGGCGCACACTGCTCCATCAGCTTGGCGCCGACCTCGGTCGAGCCGGTAAACGACAGCTTGCGCACGGTCGGGTTTGAGGTGATTTCACCGCCGATCGCCGTCGATGAACCCGTCAGCACAGACAGCAAGCCGGCCGGTATCCCCGCCTGCTCGGCCAGTACACAGAGCGCCAGCGCGGAGTAGGGCGTCGCCGTCGCCGGCTTGACCACCATCGAACAGCCCGCAGCCAGCGCGGCGCCCGCCTTGCGGGTGATCATGGCGTTGGGAAAGTTCCACGGCGTGATCGCCGCCGTCACCCCGATGGGCTGCTTCAGGACCTGAATGCGCTTGTCGCGCTGGTGGCCGGGGATGATCTCGCCGTAGGTACGCTTGCCTTCTTCGGCGAACCACTCGATGAAGCTCGCCCCATAGGCGATCTCGCCGGTCGCTTCCGCCAGTGGCTTGCCCTGCTCAAGGGTCAGCAGCTCCCCCAGTGCCGCCTGATTTTCCATCATCAGGTTGAACCATTTGATCAGCACCGCGTGGCGCTCCTTGGCGGTGCGCTGGGCCCATTCCTTCTGTGCGACACGNGCACCTTCGATCGCCTCAGCGGTCTCCGCAGCGCCCATTTTCGGCACAGTGCCGAGCACCGCGCCNGTCGCCGGGTTGGTCACGTCGATGGTTTCGCCNGAGTTGGCGTCTTTCCACTGACCGTTGATGTAACACTGCTGCTTGAACAGCGGGCTTGAGAGAACCGACATGCTCTGAACCGTCCTTAATGAAGAGTGGCCCCTGTTCTAGACCGCTTGCGCCGTGGCGGCAAACGCCGCTGCGACACCCTTTTTATCAGAACGGCCGCCAAGCCCCTNCGCGCTGGCCGCCAACCGGCGCCTGAGCGGCCGGATCCTCAGGTCAGGAAGGCGGACAGACCTTGGGTCGAGCCCGACATGGACGACAGCGCTTCGGGGTTGTTCTGCACGTCCTTGGCCATCTTCTTTCCCAGCTCGACCCCGAACTGGTCGAAGCTGTTGATGCCCCAGACCACGCCTTCGACGAACACTCGGTGCTCGTAGAGCGCGATCAGCTGCCCGAGCACGAAGGGCGTCAGCCGCCGGTNCGCGAGCGTGACGCTCGGCCGATTGCCCGGGAAGCGTCGGGCGGGATCGGGCTGCGGTTCCTGACCCTGGNTGCCGACCATCAGCGCCTCGGACTGNGCCAGACAGTTGGCCTTCAGGATCGCGTGCTGGTGGGCGAGGCCCGGCTCATGACCCTCTGCGGCGATCAGGAACTCCGCCGGCACGACCCGGGTGCCCTGGTGCAGCAACTGGTAGAAGGCGTGCTGGCCGTTGGTCCCCGGCTCACCCCAGACAATGGGGCCGGTCATGCCGGTAACGTCCGTGCCATCGCGCCGGGTGCGCTTGCCGTTGGATTCCATATCCAGTTGCTGCAGGTAAGCGGGCAGCAGCCCCAGCCGCTGGTCGTAGGGCAGAACGGCCCGGGTCCCGAAGCCGCAGAAATTGTTGTGCCACAGACCCACCAGCGCCAGCGTCAGCGGCAGGTTGTCGGCGTCACNGGCGTTGAGAAAATTGTCATCCATGGCGCAGGCACCGGCGAGGAAGTCGGAGAAGTGCTCCGGGCCGATGGCGATCATCAGGCTNAGCCCCACCGGCCCCCACAGGGAATAGCGCCCCCCGACCCAATCCTCGAAGCCGAACACGCGGTCTGCTGCGATGCCGTAAGCCGTGGTCAGCGCTTCGGCCGAGGACAGGGCTGCGAGATGCTGGCCGAAATCAGCCCTAAGCGCCTGCTTGAGCCAGTCGGTTGCGGTGTCCGCGTTGGTCAGGGTCTCGATGGTGGTGAAGGTCTTGGAGGCAATGATCACCAGCGTCCGCGCCGGATCCAGACCGGCCAGCGTATCGGCGATATGGGCGCCGTCGATGTTGGAAACAAAGTGCGGCCGGATCGCGCCGAGATAGGGGGAGAGCGCGCGGCTGGCCATGGCCGGGCCGAGGTCTGACCCGCCGATGCCGATGTTGACCACGTCGGTAAAGGGCTCACCGTCGGCGGCTGTGATGCGGCCCTCGCGCAGACCGCTGGCGAAAGCCGCCATGCGGTCNAGGCTGTCGCGGACCCCGGTGCTCACAGTCTGCCCGTCGACCCTTGGTGCGCGGTCCGGAGAGGGACGCAGTGCCGTATGCAGCACCGCGCGGTCTTCGGTGTTNTTGATCTTCTCGCCCCCGAACATGGCGGCGCGGTGGTCTGGCAGGCCGGCNGCCTCGGCGAGTTCGCGCAGCAGGCCAAGGCTCTCTACATCGATGTTGGTTTTGGAATAATCCAGCAGCAGGCCGTTAGCCTCTGCTGAAAAGCCGTCAAACCGTCCCGCATCGCCCTCGAACAGGCTCAAAATCGGCCGTTCCCGAACGGTGTCGGCTTTGTCGGTGAGCTTGGTCCAGATGGCGTCCATGGTGATGCTGGTCCTCAGGTCGGTAAGAGGTTTGGTCTGGCCCATGAAGAAACATCCGTTTCATCCGGACAAGATTTTGTTTCAAAGGGCACCTGCAACCTTGCCGCAAGCCTGCGCGCTTCCCAACTCAACCGCAAGGCCGCTGCGCTGGCCACTGGGCTCCGGTTTTTGCCCTGCTGCGGGCAAGGTGCGGGGTCTGATGCCTGTGCTATAGTCGCGCCTGCAACGATGGGGAATCCTGATGAGACGAGTTCGCAAAGCGGTCCTGCCGGTCGCCGGCCTGGGGACGCGCTTTCTGCCTGCGACCAAGGCCATGCCCAAGGAGATGCTGACGGTTGTCGACCGGCCGGTCATCCAGCACGCGGTGCAGGAGGCGCTGGACAGCGGCATCGAGCAGCTGATTTTCGTCACGGGTCGGGGCAAGACCGCGATCGAAGATCACTTCGACCACGCCTTCGAACTCGAAGCGACCCTGCGGTCACGCGGCAAACTCGACGCCCTGCAAACCGTCGAGGCGACCAATTTCCCGCCCGGGACCATCGCCTACGTGCGCCAGCAGGAGCCGCTGGGTCTGGGTCACGCGGTCTGGTGCGCGCGCCACGTCATCGGCGACGAACCCTTCGCCGTCATGCTGCCCGATGACGTCATCCTCGGCGGTCCGCCGTGCCTGTCGCAGTTGCTCGACGTCTACAAGGGTCTCGATCATTCCGACGGGGCAAGCGCCAACCTGATCGGTGTGGAAGCCATCGAACCGGCCCTGAGCCGGAAATTCGGTGTGCTGGATGTCGACCAGTGGGACAGCGAGCAGCGCTCGTTCAGCGCCAAGGGTATCGTTGAGAAACCCGAGCCCGAAGACGCGCCCTCGAACATGGCGGTCTTCGGTCGCTATATCCTCGATCCGTCCGTGCTGACCTATCTCGACCGGCAGGAGCGGGGGGCAGGGGGCGAAATCCAGCTGACCGACGCCATCGATGCCAGCATCAAGCAAGGCGTACCGACCTACGGCAGGCTGTGTGAAGGCCGCCGCTTCGACTGTGGCTCACAGCAGGGGTTCGTGCTGGCCAACGTCGCCTACGCGCTGCAGGACGCAGAGATCAGCGGCCGTCTCAAGCCCGCGATCCGCGCCCTGCTAGACGACGACTAAGGCTCAGTGCCAGCCGCTGACGGTCTTGACTTCGATGAAGTCCTCGATCCCCCAGACACCGCCTTCACGACCGTTGCCGGATTGGCGCATGCCGCCGAAGGGCGTGCGTGGTCCCAAGCCCGCGCCGTTCATCTGCACCATGCCTGAGCGCAGACGCCGCGCCAGCCGCTGGCCCTTGGCCTGATCCTGAGTCTGGACGTAGTTGGTCAGGCCATAGGTGGTGTCGTTGGCAATCCGCAGGGCATCGGCCTCGTCCTCAAACGGGATCATCGACAGCACGGGGCCGAAAATCTCCTCGCGGGCAATGGTCATGCTGTTGTCGACGTCGGCGAAGACGGTCGGCTGCACGAAGTAGCCCTTGTCCAGCCCCGCTGGCCGGCCCGGGCCGCCAGCGGCCAGACGCGCGCCTTCGGCAATGCCCTTTTCAATCAGGGTCTGGATCTTGTTGTATTGCAGTTCCGAGACCACAGGNCCCATGTGGTCGCCGCGCTCGCTGGCGCGGTCCACAGCCGTCGATTTCGCGGTCGCGACAGCCGTGGCAACCGCCTGATCGTAGATCGAGCGCTCGACCAGCATGCGCGTGGGCGCGTCGCACGATTGACCGGAGTTGGAGAAGCATTCGGCAGCCCCACGCGCAACCGCCTCGGCGTCAGCGTCGGCAAAGACGATGTTCGCGCCCTTGCCGCCCAGCTCGAGGCTCACCCGCTTGATGGTGTCGGCAGCGTTCTTGGAGATCAGGATGCCTGCCCGGGCTGAGCCGGTGAAAGAAATCATGTCGAGGCCGGGGTGGCCAGAAAGCTGCGTCCCGACCCCGGGTCCGTCGCCGTTGACCATGTTGTAAACACCCGCTGGGGTGCCGGCGGCGTGCATGACTTCGGTGAACACGATCGAGGATAGCGGCGCGACTTCTGAGGGCTTGAGCACCATGGTGCAGCCAGCCGCGATCGCGGGCAGAACCTTCAGCGTGACCTGGTTCATCGGCCAGTTCCACGGCGTGATCAGCCCGACCACGCCCACGGGATCGTGCAGGATGCGGTCGCCGGGGCTGTCGGGGTTCGGGGCGTATTCGAGGTCGAAGTCNCGGAAGGCGTCGATGAAATCACCGATATGCCCGGTGCCGGCTGTGACCTGTACGGCGTTGGAAAAATCGATTGGCGCGCCCATTTCGTCGCTCATCGCCTGTGCAATGTCGGCGCTGCGGCGCTCGTACTCAGCCGCGATAGCCTCCATCAGCTCCAGCCGTTCGGCCTTGCTGGTCTGTGACCAGCTNTCGTAGGCGCGGTTGGCGGCGGCGACTGCAGCGTCGGTGTCAGCCTGTCCGCCCAGGGAAATCACCGCGATGGCTTCCTCGGTCGAGGGATTGATGACGTCGAAATCGTTGGCGGTTACGGGGTCGACCCACTGGCCGTCGACGTAGAACTTCCGTGAATTTTCCATGGTCTTGCGCTCCTTCTGACCAACGCTGTCGGCTGGTGTTCTCTCTCTCACTCTCTGAATTATGCCTTAGCACTGTTTGTCGCCGCGCCAAATGTTGCCGATGACGCGCCATCGACCGCAGAAACAAAAAGACCCGCGCTGGAGCAGCGCGGGACCTTATCGAAGTGGCGCCCTGCCACGGCAGGGCGCAAAGCCGAAGGAGGGGCCTAGAACAGCCCTTCGATGTCGCCGTCGGCGTTGAGCATGATCGACTCAGCCGCAGGAACCCGGGGCAGGCCCGGCATGGTCATGATCTCACCGCAGATGGCCACGATGAAGCCGGCACCCGCCGAGAGCCGCACTTCCCGCACGGGCAGGGAGTGCCCGGTCGGCGCGCCGCGCAGGTTGGGGTCGGTCGAGAACGAATACTGCGTTTTGGCCATACACACCGGCAGGTGACCGTAGCCGTCTTCTTCCCAGGCCTTGAGCTGATCGCGGATTTTCTTGTCCGCCAGCACCTCGTCGGCGCGGTAGATGCGCTTGGCGACGGTCTCGATCTTCTGGAACAGGCCCATGTCATCGGGGTAGAGGGTGGCGAACTGCGAGGCGCCGCTGTCAGCGATTTCCGCGACCCGGTGCGCAAGGTCGAGCACGCCCGCTGAGCCGTCAGCCCAGTGCTTGCACACGATCGCTTCGGAACCCATGCCTTCAACGTAGGCCCTCACGGCCTCGATTTCGGCATCGGTGTCGGTGACGAAGTGGTTGATGGCGACGATCACCGGCACGCCGAAGGACTTCACGTTTTCAATGTGGCGGCCGAGGTTGGAGGCACCGGCTTCGACCGCGGCCACGTTTTCAGCGCCGAGGTCGTTCTTGGCGACCCCGCCGTTCATCTTCATCGCGCGCACGGTGGCGACCAGCACCACAGCGTCGGGGGCCAGACCGGCCTTCCGACACTTGATGTTCATGAACTTTTCAGCGCCCAGGTCGGCCCCGAAACCGGCTTCGGTCACCACGTAGTCGGCGAGCTTCAGTGCCGTGGTTGTCGCGACAACGGAGTTACAGCCGTGGGCGATGTTGGCAAACGGGCCACCGTGGACGAAGGCNGGGTTGTTTTCCAGCGTCTGAACCAGATTGGGCTGCATCGCCTGCTGCAGCAGCACGGTCATCGCGCCGTCAGCCTTGATATCGCGGCAGTAGACGGGGGTGCGGTCGCGGCGGTAGGCGACGATGATATCGCCCAGCCGCTTCTTGAGGTCATCCAGATCGGTGGCCAGGCACAGGATCGCCATGACTTCCGAAGCAACCGTGATGTCGAAACCTGCCTGACGCGGGAAACCGTTGGACACGCCGCCCAGCGAGGTCACCACGTCGCGCAGGGCGCGGTCGTTCATATCCAGCACGCGGCGCCAGACCACCCGGCGGGTGTCGATCCCCTGCTCATTGCCCCAGTAGATGTGGTTCTCGATCATCGCCGATAGCAGGTTATGGGCCGAGGTGATGGCGTGGAAGTCACCGGTGAAGTGCAGGTTCATGTCTTCCATGGGCACAACCTGTGCGTAGCCGCCGCCCGCAGCCCCGCCCTTCATGCCGAAGCAGGGGCCCAGAGAGGCTTCACGGATACAGATCATAGCGTTCTTGCCGATGGCGTTCAGGCCGTCACCCAGACCGACGGTGGTGGTGGTCTTGCCTTCGCCCGCCGGGGTTGGGTTGATCGCCGTGACGAGGATCAGTTTGCCGTCCTTCTTTCCCTGCTGTGACTTGATGAATTCAGCGGAAATCTTCGCCTTGTCATGGCCGAAGGGAACGAGGTCTTCGAAGCCGATGCCAAGCTTCTCGCCGATCTGCTGGATGGGCTGTTTCTTGGCTTCGCGGGCAATTTCAATGTCTGACTTGTAGGACATGATCGGGCCTTGTGGTGAGTGCTGCGGTATTGGGCAGCCGGGTTACAGATACAGGACGGTCAGGCGGTGGCAGACGCGGTTGCAGCGGCACCCGCCCTTTCAACGCGCACGGCGGAGAACTTGAACTCAGGGATCTTGCCGTAGGGGTCGAGCGCGGAATTGGTCAGGATATTCGCAGCCGCTTCGACGTAGGCAAAGGGCAGGAACACCTGATCAGGAGAGACGGCACGGTCTTCGCGCACCATGACCTCGATGGTGCCGCGACGGGTGCTGAGCGCGGCCATATCACCCGGCGCCAGCCCCAGCTTGCGCAGGGTGCTCGGGTGCATGGAGCAGTTCGCCTCCGGCTCGATCGCGTCGAGCACCGTTGCCCGCCGGGTCATGGAGCCGGTGTGCCAGTGCTCAAGCTGCCGCCCGGTGATCAGGATCATCGGGAAGTCGGTATCGGGGACTTCATCCGGTGCGACCAGATTGGCGGGGGTAAAGCGCGCACGACCTTCGGCGCGGGGGAAACCATCGCCAAACACAATCGGCTGGCCGGGGTCTTCCTCGCTCAGGGAAGGGTAGGTCACCGCGTTCTGGTCTTCCAGCCGCTCCCACGTGATGTTGTCCAGCGACTTCATCCCGCGCTTCATCTCGGCAAAGACTTCGCTGGGGTGGTCGTAAGACCAGTCCAGCCCGAGGCGCTTGGCCAGTTCGACCGTGATCGCCCAGTCTTCGCGGGCCTCACCGGGGGCAGGGACGGCTGGGCGGCCCATCTGCACCTGACGGTTGGTGTTGGTGACCGTCCCGGATTTCTCCGGCCAGGCCGCCGCAGGCAGGATGACGTCAGCGTAGTTCGCGGTCTCGGTGACGAAGATGTCCTGCACCACCAGGTGCTCGAGCTTGGCCAGCGCGTCGCGTGCGTGGTCAACGTCGGGATCCGACATGGCCGGGTTTTCGCCGAGGATATACATGCCCTTGATCCGGTCTTCGTGGACCGCGTCCATGATCTCGACCACGGTCAGGCCGCGCTTGTCGGCGAAGTCGTTCTTATCGTCCCAGATTTCGCGGAAGGCCGAGCGCACGCCGTCGTCCTCCACCGACTGGTAGTCGGGCAGGAACATCGGGATCAGGCCAGCGTCGGAGGCGCCCTGCACGTTGTTCTGTCCGCGCAGCGGGTGCAGGCCTGAGCCCGGACGCCCGACGTGGCCGCACATGAGCGCCAGCGAGATCAGGCAGCGCGAATTGTCGGTGCCGTGGATGTGCTGGGAGATCCCCATACCCCAGAAGATCATGCCCGCTTTGGCAGTGGCGAAATCACGGGCGACGGCGCGCAGGACGTCGGCCTCTATGCCGCAGATCGGTGCCATCTTCTCGGGCGTGAAATCCGCCAGATGGGCCTTCATGGCCGGCCAGTTCTCGGTGAAGCCGTCGATGTACTGCTGGTCGTAGAGCTGTTCTTCGACGATCACGTTCATGATCGCATTCAGCATGGCGACATCCGTGCCGGGCTTGAACTGCAGCGAATGAGTCGCGTGCCGCTTCAGCCCCATGCCGCGCGGATCCATGAGGATCAGCTTGCCGCCGCGCTTGGCGAACTGCTTGAAGTAGGTAGCGGCGACCGGATGGTTCTCGATCGGGTTGGCGCCGATGACAATGGCCACGTCGGCGTTTTCAATCTCGTTGAAGGTCGCGGTAACCGCGCCCGAACCGACATTTTCCATCAGCGCCGCGACCGAAGACGCGTGGCACAGCCGGGTACAGTGGTCGACGTTGTTGTGGCCGAATCCCTGCCGGATCAGCTTCTGGAACAAGTAGGCTTCTTCATTCGAGCACTTGGCCGAGCCGAAACCGGCGACGGTCTGCCCGCCCTNGGCATCGCGCAGGGCAGCGAGACCGCCCGCGGCGAAGTCCAGCGCCTCTTCCCAGCTCGCCGGNCGGAAGTGGGCATCGAGGTTGGCTGGATCGACGTTGAGCCCCTTGGCCGGTGCATCTTCGCGACGGATCAGCGGCGTGGTCAGCCGGTGTTCGTGGTCGATGTAGTCAAAGCCAAAGCGCCCCTTGACGCACAGCCTCTGCTCGTTGGCCGGGCCGTCGACACCGTCAACCCAGGCGATCTTGTCGTCCTTGATCTTGAACGAGAGCTGGCAGCCGACCCCGCAGTAGGGGCAGACCGACTTGACCTCNCGGTCATAATCCTTGCTGTCGCCGATTTCATCTGCGCCGACCGCCTTGGCGGGCATGAGCGCGCCGGTGGGGCAGGCCTGAACACACTCACCGCAGGCGACACAGGTCGAGGCGCCCATGGGGTCGTCGAAGTCAAAGGTAATCTTGCTGTCGTGGCCCCGGCCGGACAGGCCGATGACGTCGTTGACCTGCACTTCGCGGCAGGCACGGACACAGAGGTTGCACTGGATGCAGGCGTCGAGGTTGACGCGCATGGCGACATGACTGTCGTCGAGCAACGGAACCCGCGCTTCCTCAAGCGCCGGGAAGCGGCTCTCTTCGATCCCCTGAGCTTCGGCCATNTCCCACAGATGCGAGGACTTGTCGTGGGCGACGTCGCGCTCGGGCTGGTCGGCCACCAGCAGCTCCATGACCATTTTGCGGGCCTTGTCAGCGCGCTCNGAAGCAGCGCGGACCACCATGCCTTCGCTGGGTTCACGGATGCAGGACGCGGCCAGCGTGCGCTCGCCGTCGATCTCGACCATGCAGGCGCGGCANTTGCCGTCGGCGCGGTAGCCCGGCTCGTCGGCGTAGCACAGGTGCGGGATGGTCGTGCCTTCACGCTTGGCCACCTGCCAGATGGTTTCGCCGGGCAGGGCGGTCACGTCCTTGCCGTCGAGGGAGAAGGTGATGGTGTCGACCGGGTTTCCGTCGGGCATGGCCTCAGACCTCGTCAGCGAAGTGTTTGATGGTCAGGCGGATGGGGTTCGGCGCGGCCTGCCCCAGCCCGCAGATCGACGCGTCGACCATGGCCTGTGACAGGTCTTCGAGCAGGTCCTGATCCCAGCTGTCCTGTTCCATNAGCTTGACTGCCTTCTCGCAGCCAACGCGGCAGGGCGTGCACTGNCCGCAGCTTTCGTCCTCGAAGAAGCGCAGCATGTTCAGGGCGGCTTCCTTGGCGCTGTCCTGATCCGACAGGATCACGATCGCGGCCGAACCGATGAAGCTGCCGTGGGGCTGCAGGGTGTCGAAGTCCATCGGCACGTCGCAGATGCTGGCCGGCAGCAGGCCCGCGGACGGGCCGCCGGGCTGGTAAGCCTTGAAGCTGTGGCCATCGAGCATGCCACCCGCTGCTTCAATCAGGTCGAGGATGGTCGANCCGGCCGGCAGCAGCTTGACGCCCGGTTCTTTGACCCGGCCGGAAACTGAGTACGAGCGCAGGCCNTTGCGGCCGTTCTTCTCGACACTGTTGAGCACGTCCGGGCCCTCGCGCATCACCCGCGCGACCCAGTGCAGGGTCTCGACGTTATGGACCAAAGTCGGGCGGCCGAAAACGCCGACCTGGGCCACGAAGGGCGGACGATGGCGGGGCAGGCCGCGCTTGCCCTCGATCGACTCAATCATCGCGGACTCTTCACCGCAGATGTAGGCGCCGGCACCCCGGCGCAGATCGATATAGCCCGGCTCGACCAGTCCGGCGTCTTCGAGCGCCTTGATTTCGTTGGCGAGGATCTCAAGCACCGCCGGGTATTCGTCCCGCATGTAGATGAAGGCGGTTTCTGCTTCCACCGCCCAAGCGGCGATCAGCATGCCCTCGAGGAACAGGTGCGGGGTGCGCTCGAGGTAGTAGCGATCCTTGAAGGTTCCGGGTTCGCCTTCATCGCCGTTGACGGCGAGGTAGCGCGGCCCGGCTTCGGCGCGGACGAAGGACCACTTGCGGCCCGAGGGGAAACCGGCGCCGCCCAGCCCGCGCAGGCCGGACTCNAGTACNCGCTCCTGCACCGCTTCGGGGTCCATGGACCCACCGCGCAGNGCGAGCAGCTGCGCGTAGCCTCCATCGGCGCGGTAGGCTTCGAGGCGCTGGTAGTCGGGCATGCGATGATGGGTATCGCCCGCGGCAACGGCCGCCTTCACGCTCTCCGGCGTCGCGTGGTCGATGTGATTGTGGCCCAGCTCGCAGGTCGGTGCGGTATCGCAGCGCCCCATGCAGGGCGCGCGCAAGACCCGCACCTCATCTGGCGAGAGCTCGCCCTCCAGCGCGGTCTTGAGCGCCTGCGCACCGGCGAGTTCGCAGGCGAGGCTGTCACAGACGCGAATGGTCAGCGCGGGCGGTGGGGTTTCGTCTTCGCGAACGACGTCGAAGTGCGCGTAGAAGGTCGCGACCTCGTATACTTCAGCTTGGGACAGGCGCATTTCCTCGGCCANCGCGCGCAGATGGCGGGCGGAGAGGTGGCCGAAGNGGTCCTGCAGGAGGTGCATGTGCTCGATCAGCAGATCGGCGCGACGGGACCGCGATCCGAGGAGCCCGCGTACGTCCTCGAGGGCAGCGTCATCGACCTGGCGACCCTTGGGCGTCCGGCGGCCTTTGCCTTTGCCGGATTTCCATACGCCGTCGGGCTGATCAAAAGGAGCCATGATGTCTTTCCTCGGGGGATTTCCGGCCGGAGGCTACTCCCTGCGCCCGGCTGTGAGCAGTCAGAAAGCAGACACTAAATTGCACAATTGAGACCTTTTAGGGAGCCCGGTGCNCAGCTCCTTTGTGCAAGGGTGATTTGAGCGCAACGGCCACGCCGGTCTCAGCTTGCTTCGCAGCGCAGAAAAAGGGGGCCGCGCCTTGTCTCGGCGCGGCCCCTCGATCGACTTCGATTGCGCGGGCAATCAGGCCATGTACATGGACCACAGCTGTGCGAGCAGAGCGGCTGCGAAACCAGCCGTGATAATGACCCGGTAGAAGATCCACGGCGCATTCAGCCAGTTTTGGTAGCGATGCGACTTCTGTTCTTCCTCGGACAGGTCTTGAAGCACGGATCTGGCATCATCCATGGTCGCGTTGAGGCCAATGATCGCCAGCACGTTCATGAACACGATCACCGCGGTCAAGGGCACGTAGGTCGCGAGACCGCCGCTGCTGAACGCGATGGTCGCCACGGTGATGGCGTTCACGAGGATCGCCAGTCCCATGAAGTAGTTGAGATTCCAGCCGACGTCGCTGAATGCGGCCTGATTGTCGATTTTTGGTGTAGCCATGGTTCATCTCCCTTATTTGAGTGGTGTGAAGACGCATAAACTAATGAAAGGTCGGTTTCCATATGCATTTCAGGATTTGAATATTTGAAAGTCATTATATGTCGCTGACGTCAAAACGAGACAGATGCGCCGAAACCCCCCTTGGTCTCGGATCGGCTCCGGCGGACTTTGTTGGGTCGAAGCGGGCTAAGGCGCTTTCATAGCCGATGGAATTCAAACTATAGTCTGTCGACGTGAGCCGGCCCTCGTTCGCCGCTTTTCGGCAACGGCCGATGCCCATCAAACCCATGGAGGCTGCGCCGTGACCCTCATCATCATTCTGAAATTCATCCATTTCTTCTCGCTGTTGCTGGCGGGTGGGATTGCAATTGGCAGCGTGGTGATCCAGCGCGCGCACCTGGCGGCCGGGGCACCGCCATCCCCGCCGACAGCCCGGGCCATGCGCAACCTCGGCCTGCTCGGCCTGCTGGGTATTAGTCTGCTGTGGATCACCGGCGGTTTGATGCTCAACCAGATCTACGGCGGTTTCATCGTCCACGCGGCGTGGTGGGGTAANTTTGCCTTCTACGGCAAGCTGCTCGGGGCCAGCCTGATCCTGGTGCTGTCCGTGGTCATGAACCTGCACATGGCCCGGGCCAGCGCNGCCCAGCGACCGCCNAACGCGCAGTTGATGAGCTCGGCCACCATCCTGGGACGCATCGGTCTGTTTCTGGCACTCGCCGGGACGGCGATTGCCTTCACCGGGGCCTGATCGCCGGTCAGCGGGCCGCNGCAGCGGAATAGCAAGACCTTGAAACAAAAAGAAGGGCTGGCGCGGTGCCAACCCTTCTTCGCTGCTCAGTGGGCCTTGGGAGTGGGCGGGCAGAGCCTACATCGCAGGNCCGACCATGGATGCACCGACCAGCGCCCCGAGTGCCCCGGCATCGGCGACCGATTGCTGCCAGTCGGGCGAGGCCGACATTCCGTCCATGGCCTTACCGGCGTCAGAGAGCGAAGCGGCCTGATAGTTCACGGTCATCATCAGTGGGGCACCAAAGGCAGACACNGACATGTTGACCCCGATGTTGTAGGGCTTGGCCATCGCCTGCACGCTCGGCAGCATGTCCAGCGCCTTCTGCACGTTCTTGGCCGGGACCATATAGAAACGGTGATTGGTGAAGGGATACTTCTCCGGATCCGCCGCCCCGATGTTGCGCCAGACGCGCATNCCGTCGGTAAACTCCGATGCCGGCATGCTGGCGATTTCCCCCTGCAGCGCCATGAAGGCCGGATCGGCCATGGTCGCGCCCATGTTGGTCAGGTGTTTTTCGTAGTTCTCAGACCCGGCGTACATGACNAGTGAGCCGAAGTCCCGGCCGTAGAGCACCCGTCCGATATTAACCGTCAGGCCGTGTTCGCGCATGATCGCTGCTGCGCGCCCCATCCGACCCATCGAAATCATCGCGCCGCCCGGGTTTGGTCGAGCGACGACTGTCGAAACAACATTCCAAGACATGATGTTCTCCTCTCCATTTGAACATTCAAATACTACGANATGCTAATAGAAATCGATGAACTTGAAAGCCTTGTGGTTGGGATTTCTCGAGATTCTGGGGCAATTATTCTGCCTAAATTCACAGAAATCTTGAATNAAACAGCGGAANTANTATCAATTCGATATTTTTATTTCNAAATGATGGGNNCAAAGCGGGNCAACAGCGGGCGGACACTCAATGTTGCCGATCGTAGCCTCATCCATCATCCGCTTTGACATCCTGTAGGTCATGCAGGTCAGCCTGCCATGGCCAGGCGACGCCAGCGCGTTCGGGCGTTCGCCTTAGCCTTCGCCCGGATCCGGTATGCCGGTTGAAACCGCANACAACTCATGCTCCACTGAGCTCGTGCAACATAATGGTCTAACGGGGGACATCACATCATGAGCGATCAGCACATCCGTGAAGCGCAGGAGCAGGTGATTTCGGCACTCAAGGCCGATCCGGCCGCGGCCCTTGGCACCACCGCCGCCAAGGCTGTAATCGGTGACGGGCTAGCCTGCGAGGTCTCCGACGGTCAGCGCAGCACCATCGTCGACATGCCGCCGAGTATGGGCGGGCAGGCCAGCGGCCCGACACCCGGCTTTCACGCGCGTGCTGCCGTCGCCTCCTGCGTGGCCATCGGCATCAAGCTGACAGCGACCCGCGCCGGTATCGCGCTGGAACAGGTCGAGGTCGATATCGAGATGGACTTCGACGACGGCGCCTCGCTCGGTCTGGGCAGCAACACCGCAGCCCCGATGCAGACCCGGCTCAATATTGCGCTGAAGAGTGATGCGCCCGCTGACGAACTCAACGCCATGGTCGACNGGGCGCTGGATGCGGATCCCTTCTTCCTCGCCCTGCGCGATCCACAGGCCGTCGTGACCAAGATCGAGAAGGCCTGACACAGGACGCTTGGGCGTCAGGTGGGGTGAACAGCCTAGCTTGCGACAACGCGGCGGGTCGGAAAATCTGCCGGTTCGCCTANATCTGCGCGCATGAAGCGTGATCAAACCCTCGAGGTCGTCTGGTTCAAGCGTGATCTGCGGGTCGAAGACCACCGACCGCTGGCGCAGGCGGCTGCGCAGTGCGCTGGGCAGGGNGCCGTGCTGCCGCTCTACATTGCCGAGCCCGAGTTCTGGCAGCTGCCCGATGCCTCGGCGCGGCAGTGGGCCTTTGTCGCCGAAGGTCTGGAAAGCCTTCATGCGGCGCTGTNTGCGCGCGGGCAGGGGCTGTGCCTGCGCACCGGCGATGCGGTGGCCGTGCTTGACGCGCTGCGGCAGGCCTTTCCCCGCATGCGGCTGTGGAGCCACGAGGAAACCGGCAACGCCTGGACCTTCGCCCGGGACCGTCGGGTCGCCGCTTGGGCCAGCACGCACGGCATCGAGTGGCGTGAGATCCAGCCCGCCGGGGTCATCCGAGTTCTGGATCGGCGCGAAGGCTGGGCGCGGCGCTGGGACCGCCTGATGGCCGAGCCGATCACGCCCCCGCCTGAGGNGCTCCGGCCGGTGTCGGCGGTGCCGCTGGGATCGATGCCGGATGCTGNAGCGCTGGGGCTGCCGCCCGATCCGTGTCCGGAGCGCCAACCCGGCGGCCGCGACGCCGCGCTCGAGCGACTGAATTCCTTCCTNCACCAGCGCGGGCAGANCTACCGCCGTGCCATGTCCGGCCCGGCGGCCGGTGCCGCACACTGTTCCCGCCTCTCACCACACCTCGCCTGGGGTACGATTTCCATGCGGGAGGTGACGCAGGCCGGTCTGCGCCGCAGCGCCGAGGTCAAAACCGCCGGGCGTCGGGACGGCTGGACCGGTGCCCTGTCGTCGTTTCAGGCGCGGCTGCACTGGCGCGACCACTTCACCCAGAAACTCGAAGACCAGCCGGGCATCGAATTCCGCAATTTCCACCCCGCCTACGATGGCCTGCGCCCGACCGAGCCCGATGCGGTGCGGCTGGCCGCCTGGTCTACGGGGGAAACCGGGCTTCCCTTCGTCGACGCCTGCATGCGTTCGCTCAATGCCACCGGCTGGATGAACTTCCGCATGCGGGCGATGTTGATGGCGGTGGCGAGCTATCATCTCTGGCTGGACTGGCGGGCGCCGGGTGAACACCTCGCACGGCAGTTCACCGACTATGAGCCGGGCATCCACTGGCCGCAGGTGCAGATGCAGTCCGGCACCACCGGTATCAACACCGTCCGCATCTATAACCCGGTGAAGCAGGGCCATGATCAGGACCCAGACGGCGACTTTGTCCGCCGCTGGGTGCCGGAACTGNGCGGCGTGCCGGATGCCTTCATCCACGAGCCATGGCGGTGGGAGCAGGCAGGCAGCCTGCTCGACCGGGCCTATCCAGCGCCGATCGTGGATCATCTGGCCGCCGCAAAGGCTGCGCGGCANCAGGTCTGGTCGGTGCGGGGGCAGGCGGGGTTCCGCAGCGAAGCACAGGCCATTCAGGACCGCCATGGCAGCCGCAAATCCGGTGTCCCCGGGCCGCGACGGCGCGCCCGCAAGACCGACGCCAAGCCCTCGCCTCAGCTCGACCTGCCGCTGACCTGAGCGGCTCTATAGAGCCAGCCAATGGCAGCATAGGAAAATCGGATTTTACATCCGGGACCCGGCGGGACAGTCTTAGCCCTCCTGCANCCGTCTTTTTCTGCGTTGGTCGTGGCCATGTCCGATACCCTCAAAATCACCCTCCTCGGCACCGGGATTCCGAACCCCGACATGAATGCCTTTGGCACCTCGACACTGATCGAAGCCGGGGATGAGGTCGTTATGCTCGACTGTGGCCGCGGCGCCGTGATCCGGCTGGCGCAGGCGGGTTATCCGCTGGGCTACGTCGATACCATCATCATTTCGCACTACCACTCGGACCACTTTTCCGGGCTGTTCGACCTCGCCATGACCGGTACCATCCAGCAGCCGTTTTCCAACCGGGGCGGGCCTCTGCACGTCTACGGCCCCCCGGGGATCGACGACATCGCCGAGGGCGCNTGGCAGGCGACCAAGCCCGACCGTGATATCCGGGTCGCCGACCATGAAATCGACCCCGAACACATGCGGATCATCCCCTACACCTACGAACAGGAAGGGGTGGTATACGACCGCGGCGGGCTGCGCATCATCGCCATCGAGGTCGACCACGGCGAGTTCATCCGCCCCGCCTACGCCTTCCGGGTCGAGTACGGGGGTCGCGTCTTCGTGCACAGCCACGACACCCGGTACAACGAAAACCTGATCGCGCAGGCGCAGGGCGCGGATGTGTTCATCCACGAGATCGCCGCTGCCCGGCCGCAGACGCTGATCGACTACCCCCGCATTCAGGTCGCTATCGACCACCACGCCACGCCCGAGGACGTCGGCCGCGTCTTTACCCAGACCCGACCCAAGCTGGCCATGCTCACCCACCTCGTNATGNTGCCGCCCGACCCGCCGACGATCGAGGAACTTTGCGCCGGTGTGGCGACCGAATACGACGGCATCGTGCTGGTCGCCGAAGACCTGATGACCATCGAAATCGGCAACAGCATCTCGGTCATTCCCGTCCACCACGGCAGAAACGGTGCCGGTCATAAGCCCCTGAAATCCCGGGGTTGAGCCCGACCCGCCGACGGCGGCGGTCGTTGATGATTGACAAGAAAGGAGCCTTGCCCGTGTCCAAAGGCCATTTTGAACAGGACCGATACTGGGTCAGTCCCTATAACTTTGTGCCGGAAGTCCGCGAGGGGCTGAACCTGCCGCCGCGCGTGCAGATCCACGACGCCACCCTGCGCGACGGGGAACAGACCCCGGGNGTGGTGATGANCAAAGACGACAAGATCGCCATCGCCACCAAGCTGAGCGAAGTCGGGATCGAGCGGATCGAAGCGGGTATGCCCGCTGTCTCGCCGCAGGATGCCGAGGCGATCCGCGAGATTTCAGCGCTCAAGCTGCCGTCGAAAATCTTCACCTTCGCCCGCGCCATGCGGCAGGACATCGACATGGCGCTGGAATGCGGTGCCGACGGCGTGGTGATCGAGGTACCCATCGGCTACCCCAAGCTGACCACGCAGTTCGGCTGGACGTGGGAAGACGTGTTCAAGAAGTCCCGCGACGTGATCAACTACGCCCGCGAAAACGGCCTCTACGCGCTGTTCTTTCCCTACGACACCACCCGCGCCCGCGCCGAGGACCTTGAAAACCTGTGCCGCGCGGTGATGAACGAGTCCCCGCCGGACGCCATCGGCATCGTCGACACCATGGGCTGTGCCACGCCCGAGGCGATCAAATACATGGTCCGCTGGGTCAAGGAGATGACCGGCCTGCCGATCGAGATCCACACCCACAACGATTTCGGCATGGGCGTGGCGACCGAGCTGGCCGCCGTCACCGCCGGAGCGGAGGTCGTGCACTCCTGCGCCAACGGACTGGGCGAGCGGACCGGCAACGCCGCCATGGAAGAGCTGATGATGGGCCTTGATCTGCTCTACGGCTACGACACCGGTTACCGGCTGGATAAGCTGCCCGAGCTGGCCGATCTGGTCTCCGGCATTGCCAACATTCCCATCGCCCGCAACAAGCCGGTTCTCGGCCACGGCAACTTCATCCGCGAGAGCGGTATCGGCATTCAGTACGTGATGCACGACCCGCTGGTGATGTTCGGTACCCATCCGGCACTGACCGGGCGGAGCGGGCAGGTCGTACTGGGCAAGAAGAGCGGTANGGCGTCGATCCAGTACAAGCTCGAAGAGCTCAACATCGACGGGGTCTCAGAAGAGCAGGTCGGCGAAATCCTCGCGGCGGTCAAGGATCAGGGCATCGCCAAGAAGGACATCCTCACCGATGCGGAGTTTGTGGATCTGGTTCGGGAAGTGACGGCGCGCTGATGTGATCACCGATGAAGCCCTGCAGCCGTGANAGGAAATCGAGGACTTCCGGGCGGTCGCGGGAGGTCTGGGTGGTCCAGAACGCGACGTTGCGGGTCTGGAGCTTCATGCTCAGGTCGACCGGCGCGATCCTGTAGCGCTTGAGGTAGGGCAGCAGCTGCATCAGCGGCAGNAANGAGCAGGTCTTGGCGCTCTCCAGCATGCGGAAGGTCATGGTGACATCGCCGGAGTTCTCGATCGTCGGGGCAACCCCGGGCAGGCCGATCCGATCGAGGGTCTCGCGGGTCAGGTCAAAGAGGCCGGAGGTCTCGCCCACGGCGATCCACTGATAGGGGGCCAGCGCCTGCGGGTTGACCTGCTTGGTGCGCGCCAGTGGGTCATCCTCGCCCACAAACACGGCCAGCCGGTCCTGAAACAGNAGTTCCCGCACCAAACCCTCTTCGGCGACGTTGAGCTCGAAGGGGATGATGGCCACGTCCAGTTCTTCGTCCTTNAGGCGCTTGGTCACACGCGCGGCGGTTTCGGAGTGCAGTTTGAGGCTGTAGCCCGGCGGTTCATTCATCAGCTCAGCAAAGAATTCGCCCATGAGGGTCGCCGCCAGCATCGGCCCGACCCCGACCCGCAACTCGCCCGCCAGCCCGTGCTTCCACTCGTTGATCATGGTCTGCGCGGTCTCGGTACGATAGAGAATGCGCCGCCCTTCTTCAGCCAGCCGCCGGCCGATTTCCGTCGGGCTGACCCCGAAACGCTCGCGCCGGAGCAGGGGGCCACCGACCCGGTCTTCCATGATCTTGATCGAGCGCGACAGGGTCGGCTGGGTCACGTTGAGCTTCCGGGCTGCCTTGGTGACCGAGCCNAGTTCCACAATGATTGCCAGCTGTGTCAGTAGTCGCGGGTCCATGTCGCGCGCGCCTCAGCCCTGGATTTGAGTTATAGATATTATCTATAATAAACGCGATTTTACGGACTTTACAACATGATTGGACAGCGGCACGCTTTTGGTGGAAGGGAGCCGCGTCGGGCAGTTTCCATCGCGGTGTCACCGGCCTGCACCGGTGCAAGGATGAGGAGTTCNAGCTGATGAACCTCGAACAGAAAATTCAGTCGTACGGTGGCGCGCTCAACATGCTGCGCGCGTCCAATGACAGGACCGTCATTTTTCCCGGTATCCCGCCCGAGTTTACCAACTGGCGCGACGAGCAGCGCGCCTGGCACCATGGTGTGGTGCTGTTCGAACAGTCGTTCCATATGACCGAGCTGCACATTCGCGGGGCCGACGGGCTGGCCTTTGTCAGCCAGTTTGCCACCAACGACCTGAGCAATCTTGAACCCATGCGGGCCAAGCAGCTGGTGATGGTGGACCCCAGCGGGCACCTGATTTCCGACGCCATCATCTTCGGTGAGAGCGCGGATTTCCTGCGGGTGGTCGGCCCGCCGACGGCGAGCAACTGGCTGCAGTTTAACGCCGAGCAATCCGATCTGTCGATCGAAGTCACCCGCAACGAAAACATGATCGTGCCGCGCGAAAGCCGCGACGTCTTCCGCTTCCAGCTGCAGGGGCCNCACGCGCTCGACCTGATGCGCGCGGTGGTCGACGACGGGCTACCAGAAATCAAGTTCTTCCGCATCGGCGAGTTCAAGGTCGCGGGCCACACCATCCGCGCCCTGCGCCACGGCATGGCCGGGCGGCCGGGCTTCGAGCTCTACGGTCCGTGGGACTCGCAGTGGGACGTGCGCGCCAAAATCGAGGAAGTCGGCCAGCAGTTCGATCTGCGCAAGGCGGGTTCGGTAACCTATCCGACGGCAGCGCAGGAATCGGGCTGGATGCCGCGCCCGTTCCCGTCGATCTTCTACGGCGAAGACATGCGCCCGTTCCGCGAATGGCTGCCCGCGCAGTCGTTCGAGGGCACCTGTTCGCTCGGCGGCAGCCACGTTTCCGACGACATGCTCGACTACATGGTCAAGCCACCGGAGCTGGGATACGGCCCCATGGTTCACTTCGACCACGACTTCGTCGGCCGCGATGCCCTGCTGGCGCGCAAGGATGAGCCGTCGAAGGTCAAGGTTACCCTCGCCTGGAACAACGAAGACGTGTTCGATGTCATGCGCCGGTCGGTCGGCCCGGACTATCCGCGCACCAAGTTCATCCAGCTGCCGATCCCGATGTACGCGACTTTCGAGTACGATCGGGTGCTCGACGGAGACCGGCTGATCGGGCTGTCGCAGTGGTGTACATTCTCATCCAACGCTGGCAGCGTGCTTTCGACGGCCCTGATCGATGCGGATGCGGTCGAGATGGGTAAGGAAGTGACCCTGCTGTGGGGTGAGCCGAATTCCAACCGCCGCACGGTCGAGGACCACGAGGTTGTCGGCATCCGGGCAACGATCGCGCCGGTGCCGTACTTCGACAAGTCGATNAAGCGAGACTAGCGCCCGCTTCAGCGCCAGCGCAGGCAANTGCGCGGGCGGGAACANGGATGAGGACAGGGACGAGGATGAGCAAGGCGGACAACCGACTGATCCTGCTCGGCACCAAAGGCGGGCCGAAGATCGGCCCTGACACCGCCTGGCCGACCTCGAACATTCTGGTGGTCGAGGGCCATCCCTACCTGATCGATGCGGGGCTTGGGGTGACCCGGCAGGTGTGGAAGGCCGGGTTCAACCCTGCTGATATCGAAAGAATTTTCATCACCCACCACCACGCCGACCACAACATGGAGCTGGGCGGTCTCGTCCACAACGCTTGGATTTCTGGCGTTGTGAAGGACGTGGCGATCTTCGGCGCGCCGGGGCTGAACAATCTGATGGAACACTACTTCGCCGGGCAGNCCTTTGACATCGCCAGCCGCGTGGGCGAGGTCGGCGTGCCGCCGCTGGCCGACCTGGTGCGCTGGCAGGAGTTCGGCGACGGGCCGGTTTACGAGGACGCGCGCGTCCGGGTCACGGCCCTGCGGGTCGAGCACCCGCCGGTCCATCACTGCTACGCGCTGCGGTTCGAATGTGCAGCCGGTGTCGTCGTGTTTGGTGCCGATACCACCTATTTCCCGCCGCTGGGGGACTTTGCCGCGGGGGCNGACATCCTGCTGCACGAGTGCATGTACGTCCCGGCCGCNACAAAACTGTGCGAGGCGCTGGCCCTGTCAAAACCGACCCTGTGGGACCACCTCAGCGCTTCACACACCACCTGCGAGGACGTCGGCCGGATCGCCACGCAGGCCGGGTGCAGGCACCTTGTGCTCAATCATTACGTCCCGGATGTTGGTCAGTGGTCGACGCTCGATGACTTCACGCAGGCCGCCGGGACGACCTTCGACGGCAAGATTACCGCGGGACGCGACCTCCTTGAAATCCCATTCTGAACCGAGCTTCTCGAGCGGCGTTTCTGCGATAGCCCGGCGTCGGCAGACGCTCTACGGCTGGGCAAACCACACAATTCGAAAGGCCTTGCCGCCATGAACCAGCCCGTCACGCCACAGCAACGCCTCGACCGGATATCCGAAGACGGGATGTGCATCGGCTGTGGCCTGTGCGAGTCCATCGCCGGGCCTGACGTGGTGCGGATGGAGGTGGTCGAAAACGGCTACGAGCGCCCGGTTGTCTGCGGGGGCCTGAGCCACGAGACCGTTGACCGGATCATGGATCTCTGCCCCGGGACGCGGGTGGAGGGCCTGCCGGTCGCCCTGCTCGATGAGAAAACACAGCACGATCTGGTCTGGGGCGCCTATCAATCGATGTTGCTGGGCCACGCCAGTGACCCGCAGGTCCGGCATCAGGGCTCGACCGGCGGCGTGCTGACCGCGCTGGGTCAGTTTCTGGTCGAGACCGGC
>PAGB01000053.1 GCA_002711265.1 Rhodospirillaceae bacterium | reverse complement strand
TTTGCCGGGTCGGTCGGGTCGACCGGCATTTCGCTTTCCGGCATATCAACCGGTTTCCACTGGTTGGCGCCAGCCGGGGATTTGGTCAGCTCCCAATCGTAGCCGAAGAGGTAGTCGAAGTAGCCCATGTCCCATTGGGTCGGGTTCTTGCTCCACGCGCCTTCGATGCCGGAGGTAAAGGCGTTGGCCGCCTTGCCGTCGTGACCCGGGTTGGACCAGCCAAAGCCCTGCCCGTGCACGGGACAGCCCTCGGGCTCAGCGCCGATGTTGGCGTGATCGCCGCCACCGTGGGCCTTGCCGACGGTATGACCGCCACAGGTCAGCGCCGCAGTTTCTTCGTCGTTCATCGCCATACGGCCGAATGTTTCACGGACGTGCAGTGCGGTCAGGACCGGGTCGGGGTTGCCGTTGACGCCTTCGGGGTTGACGTAGATCAGGCCCATGTGAACCGCCGCCAGCGGGTTTTCCATGGTTTCCGGCACCTCGAGGTCGCCGTAGCGGTTCTCGGACGGCGCCAGCCACTCGTTCTCTGAGCCCCAGTAAACGTCCTTTTCCGGCCCCCAGATGTCTTCACGACCGAAGCCAAAGCCGAAGGTCTTCAGGCCCATGGATTCGTAAGCCATATTACCGGCGAGGATCATCAGATCGGCCCAGGACAGGGCGTTGCCGTACTTCTTCTTCACCGGCCAGAGCAGCCGGCGGGCCTTATCGAGGCTGGCGTTGTCCGGCCACGAGTTCAGCGGGGCAAAGCGGATGTTGCCCGACCCGGCGCCGCCGCGTCCGTCACCCATGCGGTAAGAGCCCGCAGAGTGCCACGCCAGACGGATCATCAGGCCGCCGTAGTGGCCCCAGTCCGCAGGCCACCACGACTGGCTGTCGGTTAGCAGTGCCTTCACGTCTGCCTTCACGCCTTCGTAGTCCAGCGCCTTAACCGCTTCCCGGTGATCGTAGTCCGCATCCATCGGATTGGTGCGGGCATCGTGCTGGTGCAGGATGTCGAGGTTGAGGGACTCCGGCCACCACTTGGTGACCGAGTTGTTCAGGGCCGTGTTGCCGCCGTGCATTACCGGGCAGCCGCCACCCATCTTTGCGTTACTTCCGTCCATTTGTGTCTCTCCTGAAGGCTAGGGCTGGAGGGATTGACGGTGGTGGCCGTCGTCCTCATTCGCCGCAAACTCTAAAAACTCATATCGCTAAGGTCTAATGTGAATTCTGATGATTCGCGACAAGAATTGTTGATCACCGGAGTCCATCCTGAATTGCTGTTTTGGGGAAGCATGCAAAGTGTCTCACTCCGCCCATTGCNTGCATTGTTGTGCAGGGTTGAAGCGCATTGCATTCATGACAATGCGATCGGGTGACGGGCCGCAAAACAGGCGTGCAATCGATGGAAGCAGATGTGATCCTTTGCCTCTTGCCGAGGAATGGTCGTCTCTGTAGCACGAGGGCGAACGCACCGCCGCCGGTCGCCAGACCGNCTGCCGCGCCCAGTATCGTAGTTTCGGGTTGTAATCCCGCCGTGGAGGAATTCTGCAATGAAAATGACGACTGAAGAGGCCTTTGTAAAAGTCCTACAGATGCATGGAATCGAGCATGCCTTCGGGATCATCGGCTCGGCCATGATGCCGATCTCGGACCTCTTCCCGCAGGCTGGGATCAAGTTCTGGGACTGTGCGCACGAGTGTAACGCCGGGATGTCGGCGGACGGTTACAGCCGTGCGACCGGTAAGATGTCCATGGCGATCGCGCAGAACGGCCCGGGCATCACCAACTTCGTCACGCCGATCAAGACCGCCTACTGGAACCACACCCCGCTGCTGCTGGTGACCCCGCAGGCCGCGAACAAGACCATCGGTCAGGGCGGCTTCCAGGAAGTCGAGCAAATGGCGCTGTTCAAGGACATGGTCTGCTACCAGGAAGAAGTGCGCGACCCTTCGCGGATCGCCGAAGTGCTGAACCGGGTAATCGAAAAGGCCTTCCGCGGCTCTGCGCCTNCACAGATCAACGTGCCGCGGGACTTCTGGACCCAGGTGATCGATATCGACCTGCCGCAGATCGTGCGCATTGGCCGCTCGGCAGGCGATGCCGACGCCATCGACCGCGCCGCGACGCTGCTGTCTGAAGCCAAGTTCCCGGTCATTCTCAACGGCGCCGGTGTGGTGCTGGGCGGGGCCATTCCGGCTTCGGTCGAGCTGGCTGAGCGCCTCGACGCGCCGGTGTGCTGCAACTACCAGCACAACGATGCCTTCCCCGGCTCCCACCCGCTGGCCTGCGGCCCGCTGGGTTACAACGGATCCAAGGCAGCCATGGAGCTGATCTCGAAGGCCGATGTTGTGCTGGCGCTGGGCACCCGCCTGAACCCGTTCTCCACACTGCCGGGCTACGGCATCGACTACTGGCCCAAGGATGCCAAGCTGATCCAAGTCGACATCAACGCCGACCGCATCGGCCTGACCAAGCGTGTCGAAGTCGGCATTCAGGGCGATGCCAAGCTGGTCGCCGAGCAGCTGCTCGCGCGCCTGACCCCGGCTGCCGGCGATACTGGCCGCGCCGACCGTAAGGCGCTGGTCGCCGACACCAAGTCCCGCTGGTCGCAGCAGCTGACCTCCATGGATCACGAGGACGACGATCCGGGCACCAACTGGAACGAGCGCGCCCGCAACCGTGAGCCCGAGCGCATGTCCCCGCGCATGGCGTGGCGTGCGATCATGTCGGCGCTGCCCAAGGAAGCCATCATCTCTTCGGACATCGGCAACAACTGCGCCATTGGCAATGCATACCCGAGCTTTGAAGAGGGCCGGAAGTACCTCGCGCCGGGCCTGTTCGGGCCNTGCGGCTATGGCCTNCCGTCGATCCTTGGNGCNAAAATTGGTCANCCGGACGTGCCGGTTGTCGGCTTTGCCGGCGACGGTGCCTTCGGCATCTCGATGAACGAGATGACCGCCTGCGGCCGGAACGACTGGCCGCCGATCACCATGATTATCTTCCGCAACTACCAGTGGGGTGCGGAGAAGCGGAACACCACGCTGTGGTTCGATGATAACTTCGTCGGCACCGAGCTGAACCTCGGCGTCGAGTACGCGAAGATCGCCGATGCCTGTGGCCTCAAGGGCGTACAGGTCAGCAGCATGGACGACCTCACCGCTGCCCTGAACACGGCGGTACAGGAGCAGATGAACGACGGTGTCACCACCTTCATCGAAGTCGTGCTGAACCAGGAGCTGGGCGAGCCTTTCCGCCGTGATGCGATGAAGAAGCCCGTGTCTGTTGCCGGGATCGACCCTGCGGACATGCGCCCGCAGCAGGTGGCCTGACGACTGGCGTCAGCAACACTGTTGAACGATCGAGGGGCGCCTGCGGGCGCCCTTTTTCATTTTGACTGAGTGAACTGACGGCGCGTGAACCCTGNGCCAGTTCGAGTNACGCATAATCAGTAACGCGCCGGATTCCCTCGANAAGGCCCGAGGCTGCGGACGGCCGTTGCTCAAAAAGTAACCAGAGCGGCCATGTCTGTCTGATTTGTGACATTACGGGGAGAGGATCGGTCAGTTTTGTTGCAATCACCCCATGCGGGTGCGACAACACATCTAGATAAGACGAATTCTTCTTATCTACGGGAGGATTCGTGTCGACGTGAGCCCGATGGGTTCAGGNTCCNGACGCGAACCAAAACGCGAGAGAGTATTAGGAGCTCCTAACCATGAAAAAGCTACTTCTTGGCGCTGCAGCCGGTGTTGCTGCACTGTCCGCCACCACAGCTGTTGCTGAAGACGTCAACGTTGCGTTCTTCCTCGAGTGGGCGACCCCAAACCAGATTGCCAAAGTTGAGAAGGCTTACNACGACGCCATGGGTGTTGACGTAAACTGGACCGACTTCGCAACCGGCGTTGGCATGTCCGAAGCAATGCTGGCTGGCGACATCGATATTTCTTACTCCCAGGGTCTGGCACCGTTCGTGACCGCCATTCAGCAGGGTGCACCGCTGAAGATGGTTGCAATCGCGGTTGCTTACGAAGCCAACGACTGTTTCGTTGCTGATAGCCTTGGCATCAACTCCGACAACGCGTCCGAGCTGGAAGGCACCACCGTTGCTGTTCCTCTGAACACCATGGCTGACTACTCCTTCCGTCTGCAGATGGCTGCTCTGGGTGTCGACACCGACGCACTGACCATCGTCGACCAGGCGCCGGCTGACGGTGCTGTGTCTCTGGCTGATGNTTCGGTTTCCATGGCTTGTATCTTTGGTGGTGCGTCCGCCAAGGCTGCCGGCGAAGTTGGTACCCCGATCATGTCCACCGACCAGAAGTCTGCTGCTGGCATCACGTCCTTCGACGTTGTGTCCGTGACCGAGTCCTTCGCGACCGAGCACCCTGAGCTGCTGAAGACCTTCCTGGAAGTGACCGCTGAATCCAACGCTGCTTGGGCTGCAAGCCCTGGCGAAGGCATCGAGATCATCGCTGCTGACGCTGGCATGGACNTCGACACGACCTCCAGCCAGATGTCTGGTTTCGTCTTNCCAACCGTTGCTGAGCAGATTGCCAACTACTTCAACGAAGGTGGCATCGCAACGCAGGCTGCCGCTTCCCTCGGCCTCGTATTCTCCTCTGAATCCGATGCTGCGAAGCTGGCTGCGACCATCGACGGCTCCTTCCTTCAGTAAGGACCAGTCCGGCTAATACCCGGAGCAAGGCGGGTCGGCGCAAACCGGCCCGCCTTTTTCTTGACCAACCGTTTTCTGACGCCCGGATGCCTGTGCCGTCCGGTCTGTGATCTTCCAACAATCTGACGTTCCGGTGCCCTATGAGTGATCTTGTCGCGGATCAGTTGAACATGACCTTTGAGACCCCGAGTGGGGTTCAGGTCCACGCGCTCAAAGACGTGAGCTTCACCCTCAAGAAGGGCGAATTGCTGTCCGTGCTCGGCCCCTCGGGCTGCGGCAAGACAACGCTGCTTAACATCATCGCCGGGTTTCTGAACCCGACCGGTGGTTCGATTTCCCTCGCCGAGGAGGAGATAACCGGCCCCGGCGTCGAGCGCGGGATGGTGTTCCAGCAAGGCGCGCTGTTCGAGTGGCTTACCGTGTCCAAAAACGTCGATTTCGGCCTGCGCATGAAGAAAGTGCCCAAGGACGAGCGCGCGGCGCTGGTCGAAAAGTGGCTTGATATCGTCGGCCTGCAGGGCTTTGGCGATACCCCGACCTATCAGCTCTCAGGGGGCATGCAGCAGCGTGTGGCGCTGGCCCGCTGCCTGATCAACGACCCCGACCTGATCCTCATGGATGAACCGCTGGGCGCTCTGGATGCGCTGACCCGCGAAAAGATGCAGTCGCTGGTGCTCGATATCTGGAACGAGACCGGCAAGACCATCATGATCATCACCCACTCGGTCGAAGAAGCCCTGCTGCTCGGTGAGCGCCTGTTCGTCATGGCACCGCGCCCGGGCCGGCTGTTCAAGGAATACGAGCTGCCCTTCGCCAAGCAGGGCATCGGCGCCGACCTGCGCGAGATCAAGCAGCTGAAGGAATTCGGCGAAGTTCGCGAAGAAATCCTCACCATGATCTGGAACATGGAAGAGGAAATTATGGGGAAGGGGGCCTAGACCATGTTCGAGTATCTCTCCCTCAACCGCGCTGCGATTTCCGCCGTCATCATCATCGTTCTGGCGCTGGCGCTGGTCGGGTCGATCGCCTTCGGCCTGCGTGATTCGGCGCGGCGGCGCAGCGACGAGGTCTTCGGCGACCCGCTGCGGACTTCCAACGGCTGGTATTGGGCGGTTGCTGGCGTCTGTTCGCTGCTGCTGGTCTGGTACTATTTCAGCTGGGGCGCGGCGCGTGCCTATTTCCCGCAGTCGGCCAACGAAATCTGTCAGGTCGCCCGGGTCGATGAGGCGCTGTCGCCGATCAATGCATCACTGCCTGCCGGCTCCCGGTTCTACAAGTCAACCACGCTGCTCAGCCGCAACACGGCGCAGCTCGACGGCATCGCCGCCGGGCTGGATGAGCAGGGCTTTAACGCAGCAGAAGAGGCCGAACTACGCGATATCATCGCTGATATCCGGCTGCTGATGGTCATTTCTGCCGACCCGGCGAGTCAGTCGGTCGACAGCATCGCGGGCTTTGACGACATCGAGGCCCGCCTGCGTGGGCTGGCTGACAAGCTTGGTGACCCGGCTTTCCCGAGCGCCGAGCAGGTTGCGACGGTGACGGCAGAGGCCGGAGGTCAGACCAAGTGGGGCCTGTCGACGGTCGAAGTGCCGCTGTTCCCCGAGACGGCCAAGGGTGTGAAATTCAAGCTGATCGCTGACGATCTGGCGGCCGTGGCGTCTGACTTTTCCAAGATCCGAAACACCAGCCCGGCGTTGCTGGCGCAGACCGACGCGATCAAGGTCCGGCTGGATGACTTCAAGGATCGTGTCAACGCGGTCACCGGGCTGAGCGAAGAAGACGAAGACGCTCGCGCCAAGGCTATCAAGAACATCGACCGGCTCTATAAGCGCTTCGATGACGGTACCATCTTCCCGCCTGATGCGCTGGACGGGGTCGAGAGCGCCATCGCGGCGGTGAACGCGCAGAAGCAGGCCCAGCAGGGCTCCCTGCGGCTGGTGCGCGCCACCATGTTCGGCGGCGGTACCATCGTGAAGGCCAAGACCCAGTGCTCGGAGCAGGGGGCGGGCCGCTGGTTGCCGAAACCGACCGACGTGCTGGCGACCTTCGGCCGGATCGCCAACCCGGAAATCGGCTTCAAGGACGTGCCGCTGATCTGGGTGCGCTGGGTGCCGGTTGCGGACATCATCGCCTTCTTTATTCCCGACTGGATCGCCGACGTGCTGCCCGGGTCCTACCCCAAGCACGGGGACGACGGTTCGGTGACACCAAACTTCAAGATGACGGTGCTGATCATTGCGCAGGGGGACTACGCTTCGCCGTCGATCCCGATGCTGACCGGGCATATGTGGGACTCGATCTTCCGCGTGCTTATGGGGCTGGCCTTCGGCATCGTTCTTGGCGTGCCGCTGGGCATNGCCATGGGTGTGTCGCGGTTCTTCAAGAACTACTTTGACCCNCTGATCGAGCTTTACCGGCCGGTGCCGCCGCTGGCCTGGGCGCCGCTGATCCTGACCATTTTCGGCATTCAGGATGACGGTAAGATCTTCCTGCTGTTCATCGTTGCCTTCGCCATCATGGTGATTTCGGCGAGGACCGGGGCGACGGGGACGCAATTGTCGAAAATCCGGGCCTCACACTCGCTGGGCGCGACGACGGGTCAGATCATGCGCCGGGTGATCCTGCCCAACGCCATGCCCGAAATCCTGACGGGGATCCGGATTGCCATCGGCGTCTGCTGGGGCACGCTTGTCGCAGCGGAGATGCTGGCCGGGACCACGGGTATCGGCTTCGTCGAGAACGTGGCGCGGAAGACTTCGGACTACGAGGTGATCTGGGTGACGATCCTGATCCTGGGCCTGCTGGGGCTGCTGTTCGATCTGGTAATGCGCTTCATCATCGCGCGGACCATCCCGTGGCGGGGTAAGGGCTAAGCCGTCCCCGCCCCACTATTCATCCCCGTCCGCACTGGACGGCCCTGAAATCAGCGAAGCGTGACCAGCTGAAAATCACGCTCACTGTCCAGCCCAGCCCGCCGCAGCCGCTCGGCCGCGATCGATGCAAGGTGTGCCGGCAGGCCGAGCCGCTGGCATAGCTTTCGTGCCGCCGTGCCTGTGGCTGTATCGGGCAGGGGGGCGGTGTCCTGCACTAGCGTGAATTCGCGCCCGGCCCCGGCCTGGGTCACGGCCTGTCCCGTGCTCGCGGTACCGGCGAAGAAGTCGAGCACGGCGTCACCCGGATCAGTCGCTGCTTCGATCAGGTACTGCAGTACGCCCACCGGCTTTGGATAGTCGAAGACCGTCTCACCCTCAAACAGCGCCGTGACCTCAGCCAGCCCATCCTCGTTGGTTGGAATCCCGGGGTTGGTGCGGAAGCTGAGCAGATTGTTGATCTTCTTCTCCGACGGCACCGCCTTGACCAGGTTGGGCCGGAAGGGCAGGCGGCTGATGTTGATCACCTGCCCGGTGGCGGCAAACTCATCGACGCTGGCCTGACTGTAGCGCCACTCACCCTGCATCCGGAATGGGTTGGCATTCCGTCCGCCCTTGATCACCACGCGGTCGAGCAGGCGACAGGGAACCCCCGGCGTGCTCATGTCTTGCTTGGGAACCGACTGGTCGTCGAGGTCGAATTCAACCGACCCTGCCGGAAAGCTCAGCTCAGCGGTCGGATTGCCGCGGTTGTTGAAGGGGTAGCGCTTGCCCGCCATCCCCGTGCCCATGGTCAGCGCCGGGGCCTGCCGGCGGTCCTTGGCGAAGACGGCAATGAAGTCGGTGACGCTGCCCATCTGGGCCTGCAGGAAGGAGGGCTTGCGCTTCTTCTCCCACACCAGCACGCCGCAGTCGTTGCTGGCGCCAAAGACCTCCCGGCCCAGCAAGCGCAGGATCGGCAAATTGGCCTCATCCATGAAGATCATCATCAGGCCGTCGTCGGCGAGCAGGTCGCGGGCGACCAGCAGGCGGGGCAGCATGAACGACAGCCAAGCGGCTTCTGAGCGGTCGTCTTCGTACACGAAGCCGCCGCCGGTGTTGTAGGGCGGGTCGATCAGGGCGAGGCGGTAGCGGCGGTGCCCGACCCGGCGCAGTTCTTTCAGCGCATCAAGATTATCGCCCTGGATCAGGGCATTGCCGCTCAGGGTCTCGAACTCACGCGCCGTGGTGCGGGCGAGGGTATCTGCCTGCTTGGCTGCTGCTGCCTTGTTGGGCCAGCCGATTTCCACACCGCCAGACCGCACGTCGACCATTCCTTTCAGTGCCCGGGCGCCCCGTCAGCGCGCTACAGGCCGCGTGGCGGCGCTGCAGGGGCTAAGGCTAAGCCACCGGAACAAGACGCATAATAGACGGCAGGATCAGGCGGGTCTACGCCCTAATCAGGCATGTACATCTGGCCGATGGGGGAGATGATCTGCGTCGACTCAACGATCGCGCCCGCCTCAGCGCGCGCTTTTGCAATGTCTTCCCGCTCCCCAAAGGTCTTCATTTGGGCCGGATCCTGCATTTCAGTCAGCACGAACACTGACGTTTCATCGGGGTTGGTCGCGGCCCAGATCATCTTGATGCCGTTCTTTGCCGCTTCTTCGGTCATGCTCTGGCTCATAGCGAGCCAGGTGTCGAAGCCTTTGGTGATATTGACAGTAACCAATACTTTCATGGGTCTTTTCTCCTGGTTTGCTGGCGGACTGAACTTGTCCTGTGCCTAAATTGGCAGAATGACCGTAACAAATCATTGGTGCACTGCGCTGACTTCAATTGTTTCGTCTCAAAAACAAATGGACGGTTCAGAAAAATACTGAAAATTTGCAAAAATCCCCGCGTCCATATCACCATGACTTGCTTGCGACCTATTTGTGAGAAAACCTGTTCTTGCCGCACAGTGCCCAGAATTGCCCAGAGGCGACCAATCAAGGAGAACCGATCATGAGCTATGCCCGTATCAACACGATGACCTTTGTTTCACCCGAAGCCGCTGATNCGCTTGAAGCGCAGTATGTCGANACNGCNCCNGGNTCNTTNACNGAAGCCACCCTGCTGACCTTCGTTCGCACCGGNCCGACNACNGCGTCANTNACNTCNGTNTATCCNNACANAGNNGCNTTNGATCGCTCCGCNCCGATCCGNGCTGAGCGGATGAAGGCNAATGAGGGNCTGATCGCNTCNGTCGAGATGANCGAAGGCGATGTCCGTCTCTGTCACNCCAANTGANNNCAGNGGAGNCNNNNCCATGAAAAAGCTGTCCATCATTCGTTTCAAGCCCAAGCCNGAGTGTTTCGACGAGTTTCTTACCAACATGCGCGATTTTTCCAGGGAGCGGGGTACCTCATCCCCCCCAAGTCAATACTTGATGATCAAGGATGGTGAAGTTTACGCCATTATCATCCGGGATGGGGCTTCCCTGGCCGAAAGCGCTCAGTCTGGCATTGGCTGGCTTGATACCCAACGCCATCTGCTGCAGGAATACAACGAAATCGACCGCCATACTCTGCCCACGACCGGTGACCTGGTCGAATATTAACGAACGACATCGCCTTTTGGGGGCTGTAACAGTCAGGCTCCCGATGCATCCCTCACCTTGATCGCAGCGGTCATACGAATTTCGAAACCAGCACAAAAACACACGGGTTCTGACCTCAAAAATAATCAAATTTCATAGGAGTTTGGCTGGAATGCCGGGGTTCAACCAACTCGTGGCGTAGCGTGAATGAGTATTCTAACACTATGCGTTTAGCTGTTGGAGCGAAATTCCTGTGACTTGAAGGGAAGAATTCAGCTGCAGCGTTTCAATAAAAAAAAGTAGCCTATATAAGTACGGTAAGAGGGAATCTGAAGGCCGGATGCTGTTGCGATTATGCCGTGTTTGCCCCGTCAACGCTGAGACCCAGCTCATTAAATGAGTGGAATCAGCGACTGATATCCCACCGACCCGGGGCTCCAGCCGTTGCCACCCGCGTCAAAGAGTGTGATTGTATGCGCGCCGTCGCCAAGGCAAACCTCGGTGAAGTCCTCTTCCCATTCCGGGAAGACAGTCGACTGAAGCGTCTTGCTGCCGTCGATCC
>PAGB01000052.1 GCA_002711265.1 Rhodospirillaceae bacterium | reverse complement strand
GCGCCCGCGCCGCTGGTTCCGCCGATCACCTCGACCAGCACGTCGACGTCATCGCGCACGGCCAGCGCAGCGGCATCGGCCTCGAAGGCCAGCGCCGACAGGTCGACGCCCCGGTCGCGCGTGGCATCGCGCGCCGAGACCGCCGTGACCCGCAGCGCCCCGCCGGTGCGCGCGCTGATCTCTGCCTGATTCTCGGTGAGCAGGCGCAGCACGCCGACCCCGACCGTGCCCAGCCCGGCAATCCCGATCCGCAGCTCTCCGCTCCCTAAGCCCTTGGCCATCGCCACCGTCCCTCGTTCTCGTGCCTGTTTCGCCTTTGGCGGCTGTTGTAACCGAGGCCGCGCAGGCTGACAAAGGCGCAAAACGCAGGGTCACCCTGAGCGACACGCTCTGTCACCCTGAGCCACACCTTCTGTCACCTTGAGCCTGTCGAAGGGGGGCAGCAAGCACACCGGCGCGACCGATCCCTCCGCCAAAATAGAAAATCACCACAAATCGGAGCAGGCGCGATACAGCGTCCCCGCAAAGGCTAAGGTTCGGATATCCGGGGAAAAGTCGGCCTACTGGACCTGCTTGGGCGGCACGTCGAAGTCGAACTGCAAGTCCTTGTCGCGCTTGGGTTCACGCACGTTGCTGTCCAGCCCTTCGAGTTTGGGTAGTGGATCCTGGGAACCTTCGACCTGCAGCTCGTTGAACCGACGAGCCTGCGGCATCACCTGCGCTTCGAGCGTGCCGATGAAGCCATTGTAGCGGTTCACCGACTGGTTGAGGGCATCACCCAGATCCCCCACCTTCTGCCCCAGATTGGCCAGCCGCTTGTAAAGCTCCTGCCCCGTCTCCGCGATCTCCGCAGCATTGCGCGCCATGGTTTCCTGCCGCCAGCCATAGGCGATGGCTTTGGACAGCGCCACCAGCGTCGTCGGCGTGACGATCAGCACCTTCTTCGCAACGGCATCCTCGAACAGCGTCGGGTCACGCTCGGCTGCGGCGGCGAAGAAGTTCTCGCCGGGAATGAACATCGCAACAAAATCAGGCGTAAACGGCAGCGCCGCCCAGTATTTCTTCTCGGCCAGACCGCGCATATGGGTCCGGATCTCGCGGGCGTGCTTGGCAAAGCAGGCCTCCTGCGCCGAAGGATCGTCGGTCTCCAGTGCTTCCAGATACCCGCTCAGCGATGTCTTTGCATCAACAACGATGAAGCGTTCACCAGGCAGGCGGATGATCGCATCGGGGCGCAGGTTGCCGTCGACCGCGTGCAGCGTCTTTTCCGTCTCAAAATCCACGTGCTCAGCCATACCGGCAAGTTCAAGCACGTTGCGCAACTGGTGCTCGCCCCAGCGACCGCGCGTCTTGGGGGCAGCCCGCAGCGCGTTGACCAGTTTGCTGGTCTCGCTCGCCGCACTGGCCGACTGGGCCGCCAGGGACTTCACCTCCTGACTGAGATTCCCGTAAACCTCGCGCTGCTCTTTCTGGTAGCGCTGCACAGTTTCTCCCAGTGGTTTGAGCAGCGCGGCGATGCTGTCCTTCTTCTGATTGAGATCACCGGCGGCGGCGACCCGGTGCTTTTCAAACACCTGATTGGCCATAGCGATAAACGACTGCTGGTTGGACTGCAGCGCCTGCTGTGCCAGCAGTTTCATCTCGCGCTCAAGCTCGGCCCGGACATCGCTGAGGGTCTTGGCCTGCTGCTCGACCTGCTCCTTCTGCGCCTGCAACCTCGCTTGCAGACCGCTGTTCTGCGCGTGCAACTCGGAAGCATGCCCCCGCACCTCTTCCAGCGCCTGTTCCCGGGCTTGCAACTGGTCGTCCATCCCGGCCAGTTGCGCCTCGGCATAGGCGGCGCGCTTTTGCGCATCGAGCAGGTCACGCCGCTGCACAACACCGGCGACAATCCAGCTGACCAACCCGGCAAACGCCATGGCAGCCAGAACCACAATCCAGAAAAACACGGAATCAAACATGGCCCAGACATGAAACAAAAAATGAACATAAGCAAGGCTTACGCGCAGGAATAGATTGAAATTGCCCGGTTACAGCCTCCGCTGAGGGTGCTAAATCAGGGCTATGACTGCCGCACCAGTACGCCCTTCACCGCTCGCACCGGTGCTGACCCTCATCGTCGCTGTCAGCACCCTGATCTGGGGCCTGCGTTCATCGTCGACATGGGTGATCCAGAACGCCTTCTTCGGGCTCGTGGATGCCGGTGTGTCAGCAGAAGTGCGAACCCTCATCCTCGTCTTCGCACTGTGCCTGCTGGAAGCCGCACTGGCGCTCGCCCTCACTCTCGCCAGATGGCGCCCAGGATCGCTGCACATGCTGGGCCTGTGCTTAATCGTAGCAGGCGTTATACTGGGGCAGTTGCTGGTCCGGGGGCCGTTCTGGGCACTGGCCTTGCTTGGCGCCTGGCTGGTGTGGGAGGGCTTCTCCCTGCGCTTCCGGTCATAAGGGGGAGAGTGCCTATGCAGCCGCTGACGTTTTTCCTCAATCCCNCTGCGCGGAAGGTCTCGACACTTGCGCTGGCGCCGAAGATTGAGGCCTGGGCCAAAGCTGCTTCGGTCGATGCCTCACTGGTCAGCCCTAATCTTGAGGAGCTGCCGACCACCCTCGCCACCTGCGTTGATCAGGGCCGGATCCCGGTCGCTGTCGGCGGAGATGGCACCGTGCACCAGCTGGTCCAGCACCTGCCCGAGCAATCCCTGTTCGCCACCCTGCCCATGGGCTCGGGCAACGATTTTGCCAGCGCGGTCGGCTGGGCCACCAACTTCGACGAAGCGCTGAGGCAGCTGAGCACGGCCCGTCCGGTCGCTCTCGACGCCGTCAGCGTTGAGCAGGGCGGTGATCGCGTCTTCCTCACCCTCTCCATCGCCGGGTGGGGCTTTGCCTGCGACGTGAACATTCAGGCTAACGCCTCCAACGTCCCTGGCCCCCTGCAATATCCGGTNGGGGTCTATCAGGCGCTGGCCAAGGGCGGCACACGGCCGGTCAGGCTTACCTTTGACAACGGAGACGTGGTCGAAGGTCGGTTCTGGACGGTCCTGCCCTGCAACACCTCGACCGCTGGCGGCGGCATGAAGTTCTCCCCCAACGCAGATCCGCAGGATGGCACCATNGAGGTTCTCGCGCTTGGCGATGTCAGCACGCTCGGTCTGACCGCCCTGCTCGGCCGGGTCTACTTTGGCCGTCACCTGTCGCACCCACAGGTCCACCTATGGAGGTGCCAGTCGGTAATGCTCGAACCCCTCGATGAAGCCGAAGGCGCCTGGTCACCCGTACAGGCCGAGGGCGATGTTTATCCTGGCGCTGCTTCGACGACCTTCCGCTCCATCCCCGGCGGCCTCCGAACGCTGGTGCCCGCCACCAGTTCACTGGCTTGATCGGTTGAACGAACCACCGCTTACTTTTCCCGACCAAAGAACGGAACATCAAAAGAACCCATGTCAAACGATGCCAACCTGGCGGTAGATACCGCCGACCGCGCCATGGATGTCCGCCCCGAGCACGCCCTCAACGAGGTACNGTTGGCCGCTTTCCTCNCCGAGCACCTGCCAGCTGGCGACGGCAGCGGTAGTCTGTCCTTGGCCCAATTCGACGCGGGGCAATCCAACCCGACCTACCTGGTGACCTTCGCTGGNCGTCGNTACGTGCTGAGGAAAAAGCCGCCAGGTAAACTACTGCCCTCCGCCCACGCCGTCGATCGCGAATTCCGCATCATGCAGGCACTCGCTGATACAGCAGTTCCAGTCCCGACCCTGAGGGTGCTCTGCGACGATGACAGCGTCATCGGCACCATGTTCTACGTCATGGATTTCATCGAAGGCCGGGTGTTCAAGGATCCTGCCCTGCCCGGTCTGCCCGCTGCGGACCGCGGCCGCGTCTTTGAAACTGCGACCCGTACCCTTGCCAGCCTGCACCGGGTCGACTGGCGTGCCGTCGGGCTCGAGGACTACGGCAAATCGAAGGACTACATCGCGCGGCAGATCCGCCGCTGGTCGGGCCAGTACGAGGCATCCAAGACTGAGGAAATCCCCGCTATGGACCAGCTCACCAGTTGGCTGAGNGAGAACATGCCTGAGGACGTTAACGACCCCCAGAACGTCACCATTGCACACGGCGATTTTCGCATCGACAACATGATTTACAGCCCGAACAGTCTCGATCCGATTGCCGTGCTCGACTGGGAACTGAGCACAATCGGTCATCCGCTATCCGACTTTGCTTACTGCGCNATGATGTACTTCATCCCAGCCAAAGCCCAGCCCTCACCCGGACTAGCCGGGCTAAACCTTGCCGAACACGGGCTGCCGTCACTGTCCGAGTTTGTCGCNATGTACGCCGACGCTGCCGGACGCAGCGACATCAGCGCCATGAANTACTACATGGCGTTCTCGAAGTTCCGGATGGCGGCGATCCTGCAGGGCGTCTACAAGCGCTCGCTGGACGGCAATGCCTCATCCCGGATCGCCGGGCAAGTGGGGGAATTTGTGAAGACCTTCGCCAAGGCGGGACTTATGTTCTCTGACGGCACGTTCCGGGTCGATTGACCCAGTGCGGGGGCGGTTCAGGCTTCGGCCTCGACATAGCGCGGAAACACGCCTTCGGGCTTGGGCAGGCTCGTGCCCGATATCAGCCGGTCTTCAAGCGCCGCAAAGTCCCTTTTGTCCGCAGGCTGACCGACCAGATCGAGCAGCTTGGCTGAGCTCTCTGGCATCACCGGCTGCAGGATCAGCGTCACCCGCCGCACCGTCTCGATTACGGTATAGAGCACGCTCGCCATCCGCTCAGGATCCGTCTTCTTGAGCGTCCAAGGCGCCTGCGCGTCGATATAGACGTTCGCCTCCGAAATCACTGACCACACAGCCTCCAGCGCACGGTTGAAGGCCTGCATATCCAGCANCCCGCGCACCTCGTCGAGCAAGGCCGGACCCGCGGCGGNGATCAGCGCTTCGTCCTCGGCCGTCAGCATCGCGGTCGGGACCTGGCCATCAAGGTTCTTAGCGATCATCGACAGCGAACGCTGCGCGAGGTTGCCGAGGTTGTTGGCCAGATCACTATTCATCCGCGTGACCATGGCCTCGCGCCGGAAATCGCCGTCGTTGCCGAAGGGCACTTCGCGCAGCAGGAAATAGCGGGTCTGATCGAGTCCGAAGGTCTCCTTGAGCTCATAGGGGTCGATGACATTCCCCAGCGATTTGGAGATTTTCTCACCCTCGTTGGTCCACCAGCCGTGGGCAAAGACCCGGCTAGGCAGCGGCAGGTCGGCCCCCATCAGGAAAGCGGGCCAGTAAATCGCGTGGAAGCGCAGAATATCCTTGCCCACCAGATGCAGATCAGCGGGCCAGCGCGGCGCAGCATCCGGCCAGCCGGTGGCGGTCAGATAGTTGGTTAGGGCGTCCAGCCAGACGTACATGACGTGGCGGTCGTTCCCTGGTACCTGCACGCCCCAGTCGAATGTCGTCCGCGAGATCGATAGATCCTGCAGCCCACCCTTCACGAAGGAAATCACTTCGTTCCGCCGCCCCTTGGGCAGGATAAAGTCCGGCTGGCTTTCGTAGAGCGCCAGCAGGCGGTCTTCGAAGGCGGAGAGACGGAAAAAGTAGGATTCCTCCTCGACCCACTCGACTGGCTTTCCCGTAGGCGCGATCTTGGTGCCGGCCGGGCCTTCCTTGAGCTCAGCCTCGTCGTAGAAGGCTTCGTCGGAGACGGCGTACCACCCAGCATACTTGTCCAGATAGATATGCCCGGCAGCCTCCAGCCGCCGCCACAGNTCGGCACAGGCGCGCTTGTGACGGTCTTCGGTGGTCCGGATGAAATCGTTGTTCGAGAAGTTGAAGTCGTCCGCCAGACCGCGAAACACCGCCGAGACTTCGTCGGTGAACTGCTGCGGGGTGATGCCCTTGCCCTCGGCCGAACGCTGGATCTTCTGACCGTGTTCATCGGTGCCGGTCAGGAAATACACATCATAGCCATCCAGCCGCTTGAACCGGGCCATGACGTCNGCGGCCAGGGTCGTGTAGGCGTGGCCGACGTGGGGCCGGTCGTTGACGTAGTAAATCGGCGTGGTGACGTAGTACTTCGGGGCAGTCATGATGAGCTCTGTCCGGCGGAAACATGAANCTGCGCGGACTGTAGCTCTCCGTGCGGGGCGATGACTACGACAAACTCAGCAACGCAGTATGGCCCCTNAGCCATGGGCCTGCTGCCCTCAGCGGTAGACCGAGCTGGAGCCAGTGCCGTAAATTGCCTNATAAGGCACGACAGCTCTGTCGACCGGCATCGAGGCTTCGAAGCCAAGCCACAGGTTGCTGCCAAGCTGAAAATCACCGCCAACTTCGACCCAGGTCCCGGATTCCAGATCCGGGATATCACCCATGGCAGAGACGCCATTTATGGCGGCGTAGAGCTCGCCGTGCTCGCCGTGGATTGTCAGTCCCGCCCCGTACTCGTAGGCCTCGCCGAGNTTTGAGTCGATCCGGCGACCCTCCAGCCCCAGCGTCAGTCCCGGGCTGAGTGCGATATCTGCCTCTGTCCCCACCGACACGCCGGTGTAGCCTTCGCCCCAGTTGGTGGTGAAGGCCTCGAACTCGACGCTCATATTGAGGTTGTCCTGAACCTTGGGCATGGGGCCGATCAGCACCGGTTCCGATTGCGGGTAGAACACTTGTGCCGCCGCATGTCCGGACATCAACAGACCGACGGCCGCGGGAATAATAAAGGCAAGGCGCATAGAAATCGGGTCCGTTCAGGGCAACAAGGTCGCTTATCGGCCTGCTGTATAAAACTGGCCTATGGCCAGCGCTAGACCGAAACTTGTCAGCTTTGGGGTATGTTGCAGCCCCATGATCACGGTCCGGGGCCTCAGAAGTGCCGCAGCAAAGTGCGCCACTCGTCCTCGGGATTGACCTTGATGGCGTCAATCCGGTCAAAGGCCGCCAGCGCTGCCTGGTAAAGGCGCTGATCCTGCCGGTCCTGGTCCGAGCCCGGGCGCGGCTGGCGCGCGCGCAGCGCCCGCAGAAACGGATTGCGGAAGCTCTGATCGCCGGTCTTGCCGATGGCAGCGGCCAGCGAAGCTGCGAGCCGGTCCCGGCGGGCTTCCCCCTCAGACTGGCCCAGCGCGTCGAGCTGTTCGAGCCAGCCCAGCACCTTACCGTCCGAAAGACCCAACGCCTGCCCCGGCGAATACCCCGCCGCCGGGCCCAGCGCGGCCAGCTCCTGCTGCCCCGAAGCCTCGCACCAGGNACCGAAGTCATCCGGGCTCAGCGCCGCAAACGGCACCTTGGCACAGCGCGACAGCACGGTTGGCAGCAGGCTTCCCAGCGAGCGCGCGATCAGGATCATCATCCCGCCGCGTGGCGGTTCTTCCAGACGCTTGAGCAGAGCGTTGGAGGCTTCCCGATTCAGCATCTCTGCCCGATCGACGATGACGATCCGTCGCTTGGAAAAACTGCCGGTCTTGGAAAAGAACGGACCGATGCGGCGCACCACGTCGATGGTGAACTCNGTCTTGTCGGCGAGTTTCTGCAGGTAGAGCATATCGGGATGTGCGGCCTGCTCGATGATCCGGGCCATATGGGCACCCTCGGCGNCCTCTTCGGGGACGAGCACCTGTGTCNNGTCGGTGGTCAGNGTCTGCCCGCTGAGCAGGATTTTGGCGAGCACCATAGCCGCGGTGCGCTTTCCAACGCCGTCAGGACCGTAGAAGATCACCCCGGCTGGCCCGTCCCCCCCCGGGTACAACCGGGCAATCTGCGCCCAGGCCCGATCCTGTCCGATCAGCCGACGCGGCTCGAAGGGCTTAAGGTCCATCTCCTTGGGATTACTGTTTCGCCCCTGTCCGGCCACTACAGCGCGCCTTCGAACTGGTGTGCCACCGCGTGCAGAACCCGCTCCCGNACGGCCTCAAGGCTGCCAGAGGCATCGATCTCGGCGACGGGTCCCCGGGCTGCGGCATCGCTGAGCACCTGAGCATAAGACGCCCTGACCCGGGCGTGATAGCTGTCTTCCCGCGCCTCGAAGCGCTTNTCCTCGTCCTCCCGCGCGCGGGCACGGGCCAAAGCATCCTGAGCGGAAAGGGAAAAGGCGAGCAGCAGGTCGGGTTCCAGCCCGCCNGTAGCCATCTCTATCAGGGCACCCAGGCGTCCGACATCAAGGCCCAGTCCACCGCCTTGATAGGCCAGCGTAGAATGATAGTAGCGGTCGCAGACGACCCAACGACCGGCGTCCAGCGCTGGCCGGATCACCCGCTCGACAAGTTCGTGCCGCGCTGCGTTCATGAGCAGCGCTTCGGTCCAGTTGAGCAGGTCGCCAGGCTCGCCTTCTACCAGCAGCGCCCGGATGCGCTCGGCGGAGGGGCAGCCACCGGGCTCGCGCACGTGTTCGACCTCGCGTCCCGCCACCGTCAGCGCCTGCACCAACTCCCGGGCNTGGGTGGTCTTTCCGGTGCCGTCCGGCCCCTCTATGACAATGAATTTACCCTGCACGTCCCGTTACTCATTCCGGTGATCCGAAGACTATATAGCGAATTCCGGTCGAAACACGCTCTAAACGCCCGACTGAATCAACCGACGCCCCGGCCAGTACAGGAATTTCGTGCGGCTTGATCCCTGGTCCGCTGATGATCAGAGAGCCGATTTCCTGCCCTGCTTCGACCGGAGCTGGGATGGGTGAATTGTAGGTCACCTGTGCCCGGAGATTGCGGTGGGCCTGCGCAGGNAGGGTCATGCGAAGGCCGAACTGAGTTACCAGCGGTATCGTNGGTTCNGTGCCGAGCCAGACAGGCGCATGAGCGATCACCTGCCCCGCGCGAAACAGCGAGTGGTTGCTGAATTCATTCAGTCCCCAGGCTGTCAGCTTTTCTGCATCGGTCTTGCGTTCGGCTTCNGTCGCAGCACCGTTGAGCACCACCAGCACGCGGCGGCCTTCACTTGCGGCAGAGACCATGACCCCGTAGCCGCCGTCCTGCGTTCGACCGGTCTTGATCCCGTCGACGCCCAGCTTGCCCAGNACCGGGTGGCGGTTGCGAAAGGTCGAGCCCCGGTAGACGATCGCCTNCTGNCCNAAGTANCCGTAGTAAGCCCAGTGATCGTTGATCAAACGCANGCCCAGGCGGGCCATATCCCGCGCNGTNGAGANGTGNCCGGNTTCGGGCCAACCACTGGCGTTGACGAAATTGGTGTCGGTCATGCCGATCGCTTCTGCAGTCCGGTTCATACGTTCGGCAAAAGCCGCCTCGCTGCCTGCCAACCCTTCNGCGAGTGTAATGGCTGCGTCGTTNCCCGAGGCAACGATCAACCCGCGGAGCAGGTCATCCACAGTCACCATCCGACCCTTGGGCAGAAGCATCGTTGAGCCACCGCGCGATGCTGCTTTCTGGCTGACCTCGAACTGAGTGCTCAGCGAGATTTCGCCGCGCTCCAGCGCGTTAAACACCAGGTAGGCAGTCATGACCTTGGTCATTGACGACGGGGTCATGGGCTCAGTGCTGTTCTTCTGGAACAGGATATCCGTGCTCTCAACGTCGATCACGACGACTTGTTGCGAGCTGGCAGATATGGCCAGCGCCGCTCGTGGCACACCGAAGCTGGCCACGACCAGCACCAGCGCGAGCGCAAACGCCCGCACGGCAGACCAAAGGCTCGAGTGCACACTCGCTCGCTTGGAACGGAAAAAGGCCGGGCGATCAGACAACACGGCGATCCCTCTGCATTCTGGCAGGCTCAATCACCGGTCAGTCGATGACCACCTGGGCGTCAGCAGCCCCGGCTGAAATCACCCAGCCCAGCGCCACCCGTGCGTCGGCGTCACTGGCGTAAGGACCGACACGGACCCGCCACAGCTGTCGGCCGTTGACGATTGCTGGCAGGACGACGACCGAGCCGGTATTGGCAAGTTGCTGCTGCATTGATAGTGCGTTGGACCGCTTGCCGAAGGCACCGGCCTGAATATAGAAACCTGAGGCGCCGGTCCCATTGGTGGGTACGGCGTCAAACACCGGGACCGCCGGCGCGGTCAGTGCATTCTGGGTTACGGCACCGGCGAACGGATCATCGAGCGGCGCAGTATCGATCGGCACTGACGGTGCAATCGTCGCCGTGACAGCAGGCTGAACGGTCGCTGCCGCCGGGTTGGCGATCACCGGCCCGGTGGGTGTTGGTAACGCCCGGCCCAGCTGACCGCCGGTGGCCTGTGCCACGTTACGGGTCACGGCTTCAACCACTTCCACACTGACCATGGAGACTGAGTTTGTACCAATCCCCAGCACCCGGGCCGCTGCCGGGGTGACCTCGATCAAATGGGTGAAATCGTTGGGCCCTCGATCATTGATCCGCATCAGGGTCGCACGGTCGTTGTCGAGGTTGGTGACCTTAACGATGGTCGAAAACGGCAGGGTCCGGTGGGCTGCGGTCAACAGGCCGGGATTGTAACGCTCCTGGCTAGCTGTGGTGCCGGTGAACATCTCAGAGCCAATCGCCGCGATGCCCTCGCGCAGGTAACTCAGGTCTTCCTGCGGGGTCACGGTTTGGCCACCGAGAATGTAGACACTGCCCAGCGAGTAGCGTGCAACGTCGCCGCTGGGGTCGAGCGTATTGGCGGGGAAAGCGCTGACCGGGTTGGCGGGATCAAACACCGGCAGGGTCGAGGTCGAAACCACCTCGGAAGCTGTGCCACGGTCGAGGCCGAAACTCTCCTGCACCGCGTCACAGCCACCCAGGGCTAGGAGCACACCACCCAGTGCCGCCACGCGCAGGGGCGCGGACAGCAAGGATCGGGCGATATCGGGAACAAACGACGGGACGTCTGACATGGATCTCTGCCTGCAAATGCTATGGAACGGGGCGGCTGCCACCTCGATGGGATCGCATAACATGAATGCGCAGGTCGCGCTATCGGTCAGCCACATCCCCGCCCCCTGCTAGGCGGCGCGCGTGGCGGGATGATGGCAAAGGGCAAAGCTGGCGGCAAGCCAGCACCGACCGTGTTGGCAAAGCCATGCATTCGGCTCATGCGCGCGGTCACTTGTGCCGCGCAATCGGGGCTTGCATGGCGCTGCGCTGGCGGCTATGTCACGGCTTAGCGTTCCCTGATAGCTCAGTTGGTAGAGCAGCTGACTGTTAATCAGCGGGTCACTGGTTCGAGTCCAGTTCAGGGAGCCACTTTTTTTCCATTTATGCATTTTTAACAGTGCCTTAGAGGCAAGGTCAGCGCGCCGTGTACGTTTAAGTGTACATTTCTGTCGCT
>PAGB01000051.1 GCA_002711265.1 Rhodospirillaceae bacterium | reverse complement strand
GCCACCCGGGCTTCAGCGGCGTTGGCGGGCACCTGCCGATCAAGGATGGCAGAGGCTTCGGCGTAGGTCCGCAACCGCTGCCGGGCTCGGAATTCGAGCGAAGGCTGCTGCGACTTGTTTGCCGCCGCACCGGGTTTCACGGCGACACGCTCGTCGCGCGCGGTCACGATGCGGGGACGGTTTTGCTGGCTGCCCAGGCTCTGGGCAGTAAAGCGACGGCTGCGCGTCGCGTCGTCTGAGCGATCCATTGGCCTCAAAATCCTTTGGCCTGAGACACTTACGTGTCCGAAACTAAAATTGAATTCCGACCAAAATTATAATGGCGGTCGAACAAATTGGGCTAAAACCCTGAAATCAGGCGTGTTTATGCCAAAGATCGGCCTCAAATGCAAGCTTTATGCGTTTTGGGTGGATGGCCGGTTTTCGCTGGTCCGATGCGCGGCAAGAGCCTTGCGCTCGTCGGGGCGGTCGAATATGTAACCAATCCTACGGTTGGGGCATGGCCAAGCGGTAAGGCATCCGGTTTTGGTCCGGTGATCCCAGGTTCGAATCCTGGTGCCCCAGCCATAGAGTTTTCCGTCCATCGCTGGCACTGTTTGCACGAGGTTTGGCCTCGGGCGGCCTCTGCTCTTTGTCTGGGCCTGTACTTGGCTTAAGTATGAACCAAAGACACGGACGACGAGCCACCCATGGCGGACAATCCCCTCAGCTTTCACGAAATCAAAGACCTCGATATGCGCATCGCCGCCAACGGCGAATGGTTCTATCGCGGGTCGCGCATCGAGCGGAAAAACCTGGTCCGGTTGTTCTCCACCATTCTGCGGCGCGAGAACGACGGGCGGTATTTTCTGCAGACCCCCGTTGAGCGCGGCGAAGTGCTGGTCGAAAAGGCACCGTTCATGGCCGTGCTCATGGACGTGGCGGGCAAGGGCGAGGCCCAGCAGCTCACCTTTGAAACCAACGTCGGCGAGCGCTTTGTCGCGGGGCCAGACCACCCCTTGAGCTTCAGCCTTGATCTGGACAGCGGCGAACCGCTGCCGTTGCTCGACCTGGACCGGGGGCTAACCGCACGGCTGAACCGGGCCGTATTCTACCAGCTCGTCGACCTTGCTGTTCCAAGGGGAGAAGACGGGCCGCTGGAGATCTGGTCTGGCGGTGTCGCCTTCTCACTGGCGGCTTTGCAGCCTGCCAACCGGCCGTGAGCAGCCGGCCCGTGGCGCTCGACCTCGATCCCACCGCGCTGAGACAGGCGATTTCCGCCTGGGGCTTTGCCGAAGCTGACCTGCCGCCGCGGCGCGGTGATGATCTGGTCGCCGATGGCCCCGAGGCGCAGCGGCAGGCCAGCGCCGTCATGCTGGTTCTGCTCGAGCACGAACACGGCGTTCGTCTGGTGCTGACCCAGCGCGCGCCGCACTTGCCCAAACACCCCGGTCAGATTTCCTTTCCCGGCGGCCGGGCAGAGCCCGAAGACACCGATTTGCTCGACACCGCCCGGCGCGAGACAGCCGAGGAAATAGGCCTCGATCTGGCTCGGTCCGACGTCATCGCCGCACTGCCGCGCTACGCCACCCGCACCGGCTTTGATATTGCACCCTTCGTGGCCATCGCGCCGCCGCCGCCGTCCTGGACCCCGCAGGTCAGCGAGGTGGCCGCTGTGTTCGAAGAGCCGCTCGACAGCTTTCTGCGGCCTGAGCGCTGGCGCCGCGACGGGGCCATGTTCGGNGGGCGCCCTCTGCGGCACTGGTGGGCCATGGATCTCGGCGAGCGTTATCTCTGGGGCGCGACCGCAGCCATCCTGCACAGCTTCGCTGAAACGCTGAGCGTGGCGCTGGATCGCCCGTTTTCCGACCGCGAGGCTGGCTCAGCCAGAGGGTCGGCGCCATGAGCCGGGACGATCCCGACCGCCGCCCGAACCCTGTCCCTGTCCCCGCTGCGGCGGCGGATGNAGCCCGGCTTGCTGCCGGTGGGCCTGCTGATGGTGGTGGTGCTGACAGTCAGCAGACGGACACGAACGCCCCGGTGGCAACGGTCGACGTGGCCAGCCTGCTCGATGCCCACGGTGGCGCAGCAGGTCGGCTGATCGACATCCTCGGCAGCGACTCTCGCTTTGTCGGGGGTTGCGTGCGTGATCTCGTGCTCGGGCAACCCGGCGACGATATCGATATTGCCACGCCGCTGGAGCCGGCCGAGGTGGTCGGACGCCTGTCGGAAGCTGGGTGGAAGACCGTGCCGGTCGGTATCGAGCACGGCACCATTCTCGCCGTGGCGCCCGAGGCCCGCGGTACCTTCGAAGTCACGACCTTACGCCGTGATATCGAGACCGACGGCCGCCACGCCACGGTCGCCTTCACCACCGACTGGCGGGAAGACGCCGCGCGTCGTGATTTCACCTACAACGCCATGTCGTTGGACCGGGACGGTTATCTCTACGACCACTTTGGCGGTCTTGAAGACCTCGAAGCTGGGCACACCCGCTTTGTCGGCTTGGCGGCAGACCGGATCCGCGAAGACCGCCTGCGCATTCTGCGTGCCTTCCGCTTTCACGCCCGCTACGGCCTGCGCGACCTGGATGGCGATACCCTGCAGGCCCTGAGCGATCAGGCGCACGGCCTTGCTGCACTGTCGGGCGAGCGCATTCGGCAGGAAATGGCGCGCCTAATTGTCGGTCCGAAAGTGCTGCAGACGCTGCGAATCATGGAGGCCTGCGGCGTATTGGCGCAGGCGCTGTCCCTGAGCAGGCGTTCTCCGGGCGGTGCAACCCGGACGGATACCCCGGATTTTGCGCAGCTGGAACGGCTGATGGTGCTCGAAGAGGTCCACGACGAGCCGGGATTGTGGCGCCGGTTCGCGGCTGTGCTCGGGCGTGGGGAAGCCCGCATTCGCACCCTTGCCGATCGCTATCGACTGTCCAATCAGGACCGCGACCGGCTGCTGCGGCTATCGGGTCGGCGACCGGCTCGCGCCATGAACTGGATGCTCTATCTCGATGGCCCTGAAACCGCGCTGGACCGCTTGCTGCTCGACGCCGCCGAGCTGAATCAGCCGGTCAGTCCGGAGCACGTGCAGCTGATACGCGACTTTCATCCGGTGCCGTTGCCGGTCTCGGGTAAGGACGTTGTCGACCTCGGGGTCGAGCCGGGCCCGCGCGTCGGGTTGCTGGTCAAGCGGATCGAAGCCTGGTGGGTCGATCGCAATTTTGAGCCCAGCCGCGCGGATTGTCTGTGGGAATTGGCGCATCAGGCCCGTGCCGGGTTTGACGACGGCGAAAACTGAACGATATCAGAGGTTGGGGGGAGTTGCATTCAACCTATGCATTTGTTTGAATGTAAGATAATCTCCTCGCCAATTCGTTTCAGGCCCGAACAACGGTTCCAGTCGTTTGATGCTTAAATCCGAACCACCCAGTGACCAGCGAGACCCGGGGCAATCCGTTGCCGAATGGGTCGCTGACGAACTCAAGCGCTACATTGCCTCGGGTGAGTTGGCGCCCGGTGATCGCCTGCCGGGAGAGCGCCAGCTTTCCGAGACACTGCAGGTCAGCCGAGTTTCGTTGCGATCGGCTTTACAGAACTTGAAGGCTCAGGGACTGCTCAGCTCGGTGCAAGGCGGTGGTACCCACGTGGTTGCCGTGGATCCATCGATGGATCGGCCGTTGCTGCACTTGATCGAGACAGACCCCAATGCTTTGCACGATCTGGCCGAGATGATCGGACAGGTTGCTGCCTTCGGCGCCCGTCGTGCGGCGGAGCTGGTCGATGAAGCTGATCTCGAGGACATGAAGGCCGTGCTCGGCACCATGGCTCTGTCCGGGCGTTCGCCGGGGCTGCAGGCCACCGATGACGTCAAGTTTCACGCGCTCCTTGCCCGGGGGTCGCAGAGCGGGGCGTTTATGCATCTGATGGCGGTCCTGCAGGATACCCTTGGTGCCGCGCTGACGCTGCAGGCCAACCGAAATCAACCTTCTCGCGAAGACGCGCAGGCTTTACTCAGTCTGAACCGGGATCTTATCGAGGCGCTGGCCCAGCGCGACGGCGACCAGGCTGCAGCTCTGGCCGTTCGCCATGCTGACCAGCGGCGTTCGATGATCACCCGCGCCGTGCCTGTCGACGAGCGACGGGCGGCAAGCAGCCAGGCCGCTGAATAACTGATTTCCGAACGAACTAGTGCGGCAGATGAAGCTGTCGCAGACGGCCCGCAGTGCACCGTCGTTCAGTCACTGGTGCCTCGCCTTAGAGCCTCTAAAGGTCGACGGCGCCCGTGACCCCACGCAAGTACTCGGCGATCGCCAACCACTCCGGGTTATTGGGGCTGACTTCGAGTGCCGCTTCTACGAATTCTAGCGCCAGTTCGGTCTGACCCGAACGAATGGCGATCTGCGCCCCGCCCATCAGCGCGCCGAAGTGCCGGGGTTCGAGATCGATGGTGACCTGCACGTCGGTCAGGCTCTCGAAATAGTCACCCATCAGGAAATAGGTGGTCGCGCGCATATTGTAGGCTTCGGCGAAGTCGGGATCGAGCGCGATAGCGTCGGTGAACAGCTCGATGGCCGCGTCAAAGGCTGCGGTCTGCATCGCCTCCATGCCGTCGCGGAACGCGTCTTCGGCGTCGCTGGCCTCGTTCTGGCGCCAGGTCTTCCAGATCTGCTGTTCGATGACTTTGATCTCGACCATGCTTTCGGCTTCGGCCAAAGCGGCGAAGTAGCCGTCGAGCAGGGGGTCAAACTGATCGGCGCAGGCCTGCGACGCGAAGGATGCGCTGCCGAGGGCGATCGAGGCCAGGAAAGCGCCGGCGGAGAGGTGTTTTACGAGCGTTTTCATACCCTTAAACATGAGTCGCACGACCGACCCAGCAAGGGATGATTTGTCACAGGGCGGTGAGGCTTGTCCCCGGGGCCTCGCCGGGCACACAGCGCCAGCCCAAAAAAAGAGGCCGGGGCGGTGCCGCCGGCCTCTTTCTCAATCGTCTCAGGTCCGGGCGCTGACGCAGCCTCGGTCCCGGTCTTGCGGCCTCAGCCCTGGCGGGCCTTGAAGCGCGGATTGCGCTTGTTGATGACGTAGACGCGACCGCGACGGCGGACGACCTTGCAGCCCTTTTCCCGCAGCTTGGCGGTCTTGAGCGAGTTACAAACCTTCATGGCTCTCTCCGTGGCCGGATGGCCGACTCAGTTAGAGGTTTTTCAGAATTGCGCGGGTTTTAGCCATGACTCGGGTGCGGAGTCAACGAAGCGCAGTCTTGCGTCAGAGGCGGAGCAGTTCCAGCACCCTTGCTCAAACGGCGCAAGACGGCGGGGGGAAACATTTGTTACATGATTTGTAACGTACAGCCCGGGTCCTGCTTTCGGCGTTATCTCACTCGGGTCCCCTGTGCTCCAGAGAAGGCTTAAGGCATGCTGCGCAACCGACTGGCAAAGATTGTTGCAACCCTCGGACCAGAAACCGGGACCGCCGAGGCGATGCGGTCGCTCTATGAGGCCGGGGCTGATGTATTCCGGATCAACGCTGCATACAGCGACGACGACGCTAACGCGGCGCTGGTGCGGCTGGTGCAGGACACCATCGCCGACCCCTCGGATCCTGTCGGCACGCTGTGGGATCTACCGGGCCTGAAAATGCGGATTGGCGGCTTTGCCGAAGGCTCAGTTGCCTTGGAGTCAGGGGGGGTCTTCACCCTCGATCAGTCACCCGAACTGGGCAACGAGCGCCGGGTCTATCTGCCGTTCCCGGAAGCCTTTGCCCATTCCCGCGTTGGCGACCTGCTGCGGCTGGACGATGGTCGCCTGACCCTGCGGGTGACAGAAGTGACGCTTTACCGGCTGACCACGGAGGTCGTGGCTGGCGGGGGTCTGAGTGCGAACAAGGCAATCTTTTTCCCCAACGTGCCGGTGCCCACGGCCGAGGTCTCTGCCCGCGATGCGGAGAGCCTGGCGGTGGCGCTGGAGGCAGGGGTCGACTGGGTTGCGGCAACAGCCAATGGCTCGCTGGCGGTGGTGCAGGACTTCCGACGTCGGGTGGGCAACCGGGCCAAGCTGATGATCAAGATCGACAGCCAGGCGCTGCTCGATCAACTCGACGCCGTGCTGGAGCTCGCTGACGGGCTGTTTCTGGCGCGGGGAGACCTCGGTTCGAGCATTCCGGTCGAACGCATTCCCAACGCGCAGAAGGACTGCATCCTCGCGGCACGGCGGGCGGGAAAGCCGGTGGTCGTCGCGGCGCAGATGCTGGAGTCCATGGTCAGCGATCCGACCCCGACCCGGGCCGAGGCCTCCGACGTGTGTCAGGCCATTTATGACGGCGCGGATGCTGTGACGCTGTCGGCTGAGACGGCTGTAGGTCACTATCCCACCGATGCGGTCGCGATGATGGACCGGCTGATTGTATCGGCGGAAGCGGACGAACCTGATCCAGGGACATTGGCGGCTTTCAGCGAAGAAGATACGACCGAGACCCGGGTGGAATCCATCGGCGGCGCCATCGCCCATGCCGCCGTCGGGGTGGCCCGCGAGTTGGGGGCCAGTGCGATCGTTGTGCACACATCGAGCGGTTCGACCGCGCGCCGGGTGGCGCGATTGCGTCCCGGGCGGCCGATCCTGTGCCTGACGGACTCGGCGGAGACGCGGCGGGCCATGACGGTTGTCTGTGGGGTGCACCCGCTGCTGATGCCTTCGCTGAGTTCGTGGAAGGAGATCGTCGAAGTGGCTGTCCGCGCGACGCGAGAGCAGCAGCTGGGCGACGATGGAGACGTGATTGCCATAACGGCGGGGATGCCGCTGGGGGCATCGGGCTCGACGAACATTCTGCGGGTGGCGACGCTCTGATGCTCCTGACCTGCGCGATGCAGGCGGTTCATCGCTGTGGGTCAGGGATCAATATGTCAGCCCGCGTGAAGCGCGGGCTGTCCGTTTAAGTGCGCGTGGGAGATTTGTAAGCCGCGAAGCGGCGTCAAATCGAGCGCGCCATACTAATGTTGCGCTCAAAACGCTTCGCTGTGAGCGCGTCTCTCCTTTGCGCTCAAAACGCTTCGCTGTGAGCGCGTTGGAGCTCTTTACGCCAACAACACTCTAAGTCCTTCGACAGGCTCAGGATGAACTCCGCATCTTAAGTGTCAACGGATAGGTGGCGTGCTCGGTCCTCGGCCCTCCCCCGCGCAACCCGCACGGGCCCCGGCCCGCGCGTGTTTGGATCGCTCGGGCCCGCCTTCGACCTCAGCCCCCGCGGTTCGAAGTCTCCGCTGGCCCCGCGTCCGGGCCCGCTTCAGTCTTGGCCTCGGTTTGCCGTTCCCACAGGTCGGCGTAGAGCCCGCCCAATGACAGTAAGTCCTCGTGCGTGCCCTGTTCGACCAGGCTGCCGCCGTCCAGCACCAGGATCTGATCGGCATGCATCACCGTCGACAGCCGGTGCGCGATGATCAGCTGCGTCCGACCTTCACCTGCTGTGGTGAAGTTGCGGACGATCTCGGCCTCCGTCGCACTGTCGAGCGAAGACGTCGCCTCATCGAGGATGAAGATCCGCGGGTTCTTCAGGTAGGCCCGCGCGATCGCCAGCCGCTGCCGTTCACCGCCTGAGAGCTTCAGTCCACGGTCGCCCACAACGGTGTCATACTTCAGTGGCAGGCTTTCGACAAAATCCGAGAACGCCGCCATCCGCGCGGCCTCCCGCACCGCCGCGTCGGTCGCGTCCGGGCGGGCATAGCGGATGTTGGCGTCGATGGTATCGTGGAACAGCACGCAATCCTGCGGCACCACACCCAGTGCGTCACGCGCGCTGTCCAGCCGCACCGCCCGCAGGTCCTGCCCGTCAATCCTGACCGCGCCCTCGGTGGGGTCGTACAGCCGCAGCAGCAGCTTCTGGATCGTCGACTTGCCCGCGCCCGTCGGCCCGACCAGCGCCGTCGTCCGTCCGCCCTCGGCGGTAAAATCCAGTCCGCTCAGCACCTGCCCCTTGGAGGGATAGTCAAAGCTCACCTGCTCGAACCGCAGCGTCCCCGGACCCGGCGCCAGATCCGGCGCACCCGGCTGGTCGGTGATGGTGTTTGGCACTTCGAACAGCGACATCATCCGCTCGGTATGACGCAGGCTGTCGAGGATCCGCCGGTTGACGATCCCCAACCCGCGCAGCGGCTGGAACAGCCGTAGGATCAGCGCCGCCAGCGCCACGAACCCGCCAACGGTCAGCGCTTCGGTCGAGACCTTTGGCACCGTCAGCGCCAGCAAGATCACCAGTGACCCGCTCAGGATCAGCGCGATGGTCACCTGCCGCAGCATGAAATAGACCGACACCTTCATCGCCCGGCCGCGATAATCCTCCATGGCGGCGTCCACGGCCCGCGCCTGTCGGGTTTCAGCGGCGAAGGTCTTCACCGTTTCCGCGTAACTCAGCCCCTCGACAATCAGGTCCGAGACCCGATCCTCGGCCTCGTTCACCCGCCCGACCAGTCGCGAGCGCACACGGTCGAACAGCACAACGGCCAGCAGATACAGCACCATGGTTGCCGCCAGAATCATCGCCGACAGTACGTCGTAGCGGGCAAACAGCAGGATGTAGGCGATCACCAGCTCGATGATGATCGGTAGGAACCCGAGCAGGGTCACGTTGGCGAGATCCTCCAGCGCCCGTGTGCCCCGCTCGACCGACTGCGCCAGCCCGCCTTTGCGGTTGTCGAGGTGGTAGGACAGCGGCAGGCGCAGGATGTGGCTGTAGACGTCGGTCGTCACCCGGCGGATGGCGCGCAGGCTCACCCGGTCCATCAGCATGTCCATGACGTTGTCGAGCACCGTGTCGGCGATCCGGAACAGCCCGTAGGCCAGCACCAGCCCGAGCGGCAATGCCAGCTCGATCCCGACCCCGAGGCTGTCGATCAGCGCGCCGTAGACGAACGGCAGGCCAATGACGAACACCTTGTCGGCGACCAGCAGCAGCCCGATCAGGATGAGCAGGCCCGGCCGCCGCTCTTCGGGCACCTTCGACCAGACGATCTCCCGCACCAGACCGAAGAGGTCGCGCAGCTTGGGCTGGCTGCTGCCGTCCTGGACCCGGGGCCAGTTGCCCATGGAAACTTTGGTGACCGGTGGCATGGCTTATCCTTGAGCTGTCGGGTTGAGGGCCACGGCCGAGCCCTTGCCCTGATCATGAAAGCGGTCAGGGTGCAGCGCTTTCCAGACCCAAGCTTCGATCGGCAGCGGCCGCCCGAGGGCCTCGGCGACCAGACACTGGCTCAGGATCGGGGCGTAGAGAAACCCTTTCGACCCCAGCCCGGTCAGCAGGCCAAGACTGTGCCCGATCAGCCCCGCCAGCGGCAGGTGGTCCGGCGTTGTCGCCCGCAACCCGACCCACGAGCGTCCCGTTGCCATCACTGGCAGCGATGGCAGTGCCTGCGCCATGCGCTCGAGGTTGTCGGCGCGGTCGCGCTGCCTTGGTGCCTGCCAGTCCTGCGGCGGATCGCGGTCGAAACTGGCGCCCAGCCAGGCGCGGTCGCTGCCGGGCTGGGGCAGCAGCAGGCGGCCGAAATTCAGTGGTCGCCGGAGCGCTTCCGTTCCATCGCCGTTGCGGCCCGGTCGCACCTCGTCCTGCTGACCCCGGTTCGGGCGCAGGCTGTCGAGCGGTCCACCAGTATCGCTGAGCAGCGCTGCGGAGCCCAGCCCTGCGGCGATAAAGGTCAGGGCGTCCGGCGGCACCTCGGCCACCACGCGGCGCAGCGCCGCCGGGCCGTCGACGGCGTCGGGGACGCAGGCGACCTGCGCCAGCACAGCGCGGCGGAATGCCGCCGTGTCGAGGCTGAGGGCGCCGGGGACCAGCACCCTGTCCCTGCGCTGGTCGATCCACTCGTGGGCCACGTCAGTTTCGCGGTCCCAGCGGGCGCGCAGGCGATCGTCGCTGACCATGGCTTCGGCCCCAAAGCGCACCAGCGGGCGGTCGTGGTCCCGCACGTCGCCGGAAACGCCATCCGCGCTCTGGTCTGAATCGAGGCTGGCAAAGGCAGCGTCGCCATAGGTCTGCTGCGCGGCGAAGAAAGCCGCCTTGCGCAGATGCCCGAGCGGCCCCGCGTCGCCGCTGGGGCGAAAGTTGACCAGCGCCAGCGGTACGCCCGACCCCTCTGGCGCAGCCGCTGTGCCGTGCAGGGTCACGGACAGGCGGGCAGCCCGGGCGGCGAGCGCGAGGCTCTGCCCTGCGATGCCGGCACCGATGATCGTCACGGATGGCTTCGCCGGCGTCGGGCGCGGGGCCCAGCTGCCCGCGAAGGCGCCGACCATATGCTCGCGCTTCTTGCCCCAGCCCGAGCGCTTCACCACGCCGAAGCCAGCGGCTTCAAGCCGGTGCCGGACCTCGCTGGCGGCGGTGAAGGTCGAGAACCCCGCGCCCGGCCGGGACAGTCGCGCGACTTCAGCAAACAGCGCAGGGGTCCAGGCCTCGGGGTTTTTTGAGGGGGAAAAGCCGTCGAAGAACCAGAGATCAACCTGCGCCTGCAGGCGGGCGAGGGCGGCGCTGGCCTCGCCGTGGAGCAACAACAGATCAGGCGTCGCCATAGGTGCCATCCCACCAGGCTCGGCTTCGGTATTTGAACCGGTTCCATGAGAAGCAGGGGACCGCAGCGGCAATTTTGCGCCCGGTATGGGCACAAACCCGGCGCGCGGCTTCGCCTGTGGCGGGATCCAATGCAGAGCGGGCGGACGCAGGCTGTTGGCGGCTTCGGCCTGCTCAGCGGTCAGGGGTCTGCCCTCGACACCGACATAGGACAGATGACCGCGATAGCCGGTCTCGGCCATGGCCGCGCAGACGAGCCGGAAGCTCAATCCGGTGCCGAAGCCAATCTCACCCACCACCAGATCCTCATGGGCTGCGAGCCGGTCGAGCAGGCCGGAGCCTTCGAGGTAGACGTAGCGGGTCTCGTCGATGCCATCGTACTGGAAGTACCAGTCGCCGTGGTCGGCATCCACGACCCGGTCGCCGTCTACGATCAATCGGGCCGGTTCAATCTGTAGCGGGTCGGGAAAAGCCATGGTGCTGAGCTATGGCTTGATTTTAGCGCCAAGGGAAGCGACCACTGCGCGCAGGCCGGTGTCCCGGCCCCGGCACAACAAGCAGGCACAGGCCCGAGTATGCCCCTGAAGAAATACGGCGCGGTCAGAGGCCGGGTCATCGATATCTACGGTGAGCGGCGAGACGACAAGTCTCCCCACTTCTACGTCACCCTCAGCGGCGGTCAACGCGAGTGGCGGATCGCGATCAACGTTAAATCCCGCCGCTGGCCCAGCGAGGTCGCCTTTCTGCGCCTGGCTCCCTTCACCCACAGCCTGACCCGGCGGTTGGAAGCCCTGTCTGAAGGGCTGACACCCATGAACCGCCGCGGCGAGCGGCGCAGCAATGGGCTCGACTACCTGCACGACAACTTTTTCCGGCTCAGCGACATGGTGGCTCTGCCTCATCACCGACCGGGCCGGAACAACGACCTGATCGACATCCTCTACCACGATATGGCGCAGGCTCGGGCTGAGGGCTGGCAGGCAGTCGCTTTCGGCGAGCCCTTCAACGACCGCGCCCGCCGCGGCTTGCATAATGTCCATATGAATCAGGGTTCGACCGGACGGTACTGGGGCACCAACGGCCGGTTTCAGGACGGGGCGCTGTTCCTCCAAGCACCCGAAGCGGGCTGGATCGGCTACTTCTGGGCCTTCCAGAGCCAGGCGAGCCGTACTCACGCCCAGACCGGGCACCCGGTCGACGACGCCCCTTCGATCTGGTCGCTGCTTAATGGTGACAGCGCCTGAGTCCGCGCCTATCGGCTGCGGTGGCTGCGCTCCTATTCATGAAATTGTAATATGGGCGTTCGAACACAGTTTCTGCCAAACTGAATGATCGACCGCAACGGCCTGAATGGCACGAACGGAGACCAGACCATGCGCATCGCCATCAACGGCCTTGGCCGGATCGGAAAGCTTGTAATTCGCGCTTTCGTCGACGAAGGCCTCGACGCCGATATTGTCCTCCTCAACGACATTGGGGGTGATGCGGCGGTGCATGCTCACCTGCTGGAGTTCGACACCGTTCACGGTCGCTGGGAGGCAGGTCTGAGCGCGCCCGACGCAGACACAATCGCGGTCGGCAGCCGCCGTATCCGGTTTACCCAGCACGAGGCGCTGGCGGACCTGCCGCTCGCGCAGCTGGGTATCGATCTGGTGGTTGACTGCACCGGGGCTTTCAAAACGCCTGAGCGGCTCCAGCCCTACTTCGACGCCGGGGTGCGCAAGGTGGTGGTCTCCGCACCGGTCAAAGAAGGCGCGGCAAACCTTGTCTACGGCGTCAATCACGAGCAGGACTACGACCCCGCCACCCAGCACATCGTGACGGCGGCATCCTGCACCACCAATTGCCTCGCGCCCGTGGTCAAAGTTGTGCTCGAGACTTTCGGCATCCGTCACGGCTCGATGACCACGATCCACGACGTCACCAACACCCAGACCATCGTTGACCGACCCCACAAGGATCTGCGCCGGGCGCGATCGGCGCTGAATTCGCTGATCCCGACGACGACAGGCTCGGCGACGGCGATCACCATGATTTACCCGCAGCTCAAAGGTCGCTTGAATGGCCACGCCGTTCGCGTGCCTCTGCTCAACGCATCCCTGACCGACTGCGTGTTCGAGCTCGAACGACCGACGACCGTCGAAGCTGCAAACGCTGCCTTTAAAGCGGCAGCCGAAGGCGAGCTGGCGGATATTCTTGGATATGAGGAGCGGCCGCTGGTCTCCGCCGACTACACCAACGATACCCGGTCCAGCATCATCGACGCCCTGTCGACGATGGTGGTGAATGAGACCCAGCTGAAGGTCTATGCCTGGTACGACAACGAGATGGGCTACGCGTGGCGGCTCGCCGACGTCACTCGGCTGGTGCTGTCAGGCCTCGAGCCATGATTTCGGGACCGGACCGAAGCCTGTTCGCTTACGCGCTGGTCACGGCGGCCTACTGGGCTTTTATGCTCACCGACGGCGCGCTGCGCATGCTGGTGCTGCTGTATTTCCACATAAATGGTTTCGACCCGATTTCGCTCGCCTTCCTGTTCCTGCTCTACGAGTTCATGGGCATGGTCACCAATCTGGGCGCAGGCTGGATCGCTGCGCGCTATGGACTCAATCTCACCCTGTACGCTGGGTTGGTGCTGCAGGTCGGAACGCTCGCTCTGCTCGCAGTGGCTAACCCCACCACCGTGGGTCTGGCGTCAGTCCTGCTCGTCATGGGACTGCAGGGTCTGGCCGGGGTCGCCAAAGACCTTACCAAGATGTCGGCGAAGAGCGCGGTCAAGGTCTTGGTGCCGGAGGGCGAGGCCGGGGAAAGCCGCCTGCTGCGCTGGGTGGCGCGGCTCACCGGGTCCAAGAACGCCATCAAGGGTCTGGGCTTTTTCGTCGGGGCCGGGCTGCTTCAGACCATCGGTTTCAGCGCGGGTCTCTGGGTGCTCGCCGGCGGGCTGGCGCTGATTCTGCTTGGGGCGCTGGCGCTCATGCCTGCGGGTTTGTCGGGCCGGAAACGGGCCGCGCTGCCGTTTTCAACGATTTTCTCGACATCTTCAGCCCTGAACCGGCTGTCATTGGCGCGGGTGTTCCTGTTCGGCGCGCGCGATGTCTGGTTTGTCGTTGGCGTACCGCTGTTCTTCTACGCGCAGGGTTGGACCTTCGCTGCCGTTGGCGCATTCATGGCGGTGTGGGTCATGGGCTACGGTGTGGTTCAGGGCGCAACGCCCAACCTGCTCGCGATCCGCACCGGCGCGATCGGGCGGTCGGTGCGCGCCTTGCGGGTCTGGGGGGCGATGCTGGTGATGATCCTGTTGGCCCTGTCAGCAACCGTGCTTTCGCTTCAGGTTGACGGGCTGACCGCCGTGGTTGCGGGAGGATTGATCCTGTTCGGCGGTGCATTTGCGATCAATTCGACCCTGCACTCGTTTCTGGTGCTCGCCTACGCAGAAGCCGAGGACGTCACACTGGATGTTGGTTTCTACTACATGAGCAATGCCGCCGGACGGCTGCTGGGAGCCTTGCTCTCCGGGGTGATATTCCAGACCTTCGGCGGGGTTGCTGGTAAATCTGGCCTGCTGGCTTGCCTGCTCGTGGCCACGCTGTTCTGCGCGCTGGCATGGTTGGTCTCAATCCGCCTGCCGCAGACCTCGACCAAGGTCGAAGCCCGATAAGGCAAAACAGTGACGCTGTCACAATCTGACTCTATCAGCAGTCATGAGCCAATTTATCGGCATTCACTGATAACCAACTGACAATGCACAATTCTACGCCTACGAGTGGCATAATCGAATCGATACACAATTTTGGTGAAACATTGTCAGTGACATTCACTTTAAGCGGGATTTTGCCCTGAAGCTGTGCTATGACCGCCGCAGTTTAATACTAAGCATTTCATACTGTTCAGGTTCATTTACGAAGGCTGCGCCCGCGCACCGAGACCACCTCAAATGATCGATCCGGCCCTTGGGCCATGTTTTTGAGATTGATGCTGATGGTTTCTATGGTTTTTGTGAAAAACTTGAGATACATCTGAGCCCGTCAGGGCAAACCACAGGACGTGTGAAGCGTCGCGGCGACCGGACGATTTCGCATTCGGCGGGTTGCTGAGGGGGTAATGGAGTTTTCAATGCGGATTATTGGCTTGTTTCTCGGCCTTTTTGCAGTTGTCAGCCTGACTGGCGCTGTCGCTGCCCTGTCCACCGGTCCTGAGTTCCAGACCGACATCACGTTTGAACAGACACTGGTCATCGACAACTAGTCGCCCGACCCACTCTCCGAGAAGTACGCCTGCAGCCCACGATCGAGCACCTTGATCGGGCGTCGCATGTCTTCAACGTCACCGTAAAGCGCAACCCCGGATCCGACCATCCGGTGACCTTCGGCGTGCGCGCGGAAGCGGACGACGCTGTGCCAGCCCGCGCCCGAGCCATCGATTTCGCCTGTGCCGCTGCTCAGCACCGGATACCAGACCATGATCAGTGCGTCGGGGACCACCTCGATCAGCCGACGGGCAAAGGCGGGCGCGCGCTCAAAGTCTTCCTTCAGCTCGTAGGATGGGTCGATCAGCCCGATCAGCCTGTGATGCGGCGCGGGGTTGCTGAAGGCCTCGAGCATGCCGTCGTAGCCGTCCTGCCGCCGCACGCTGGCCTGTCGATAGGGCGCCATGGCCGCTTCGAGGGCCTCGAATTCCTTTCTGTGAGCTTCNAACAACTGCAGCCGGTCGCGCCGCCGCAGGGCGCCTGCGGCAATGCAGGGGCTGCCCGGGTACTGCTCGATCGCCTCACCCCGGTTCCAACGGGCGACCACGTCGCGGTAGCGGGACAGGGGTGTCGGCAGCCCGGCCTGATCGTAGAGCGCNCCGACGCCGGCCTGCCACTCGCCGGTTTTCCGGGCCTGCTCCCCGGTCAGATCGTAGCGCCCGCGCCCNGCGTGGCTCTCCACGTAGGTCAGCGGCCGCGCCTTCTTGATCAGCAGGNTGAGCAGCGCCAGTACGAAGGCGTGCTTATGGACATCGGCCGGGTTTCCGGCGTGAAAACCGTGTTGGTAGGACAGCACAAGCGGCGAGGCTCCATTTCTTCGGGGGGCGGGTCTCCTTCGTAAGCGGTAGCGGGGGGCGGAGAAAAGACCTATTTTCAGCGCTATGGACCGCAGACCTTTCATAAAGATGCACGGCCTGGGCAACGATTTCGTCATCGTTGACGCCCGCGAGGTGCCCTTTGCCCCGACGCCGTCGCAGGCGCAGCGGATCGCTGATCGGCATTTTGGCGTCGGCTGTGACCAGCTGATCGTGCTCGAACCACCGCAGAACGNGGCGGCGCAGGTCTTCATGCGCATTTTCAACGCGGACGGCAGTCAGGCCGAGGCCTGCGGCAATGCCACCCGCTGCGTCGCCCGGCTGGGCTTCGAGGAGACCGGTCAGACCCCGGCGATTGAAACCATCGTCGGCGTGCTGCCCACCTGGCGGCTGGACGATGGTCGCTACAGCGTCGGCATGGGCCCGGCGCACCTGGGGTGGCAGGCCATCCCGCTGTCGCAGGACGTGGACACGGCCTTCCTGCCCGAGCTGGTGCCGGGACTGGGCCAGCCTGCGGCGGTGTCGGTCGGCAACCCGCACTGCGTGTTCTTCGTCGACGATGCTGACGCCCTNGACTTTGCCCCCATCGGCGCCGAAATCGAGACCCACGCGCTGTTTCCCAACCGCACCAACGTGCAATTTGTAACCCCGACTGGCCCGAACAGCATCCGCCAGCGGGTGTGGGAGCGCGGGGTCGGCGTCACGGGCGCGTCGGGTTCAGGCGCCTGCGCCGGTGCCATTGCCGCGATCCGGCGGGGTCTGGTTGCCGGTCCGATCAAGGTTCAACTCGACGGTGGTGTGCTCGAAATCGACTGGGACCAGAGCGCCAATCAGATCACCATGACCGGTGGCGCCAGCCACGCCTTCTCCGGCCAGCTGTCTGCGGATCTGCTCCATGACTGAGGATCGCCGGGTTCTGTCGTTTGGCTGTCGGCTCAACATCTACGAGTCCGAGGTCATCAAGGGCCATCTGCCCGAGGGGGCAGATACGCTGGTGGTCAACACATGCGCCGTCACCGCCGAGGCGGAGCGGCAGGCGCGGCAGGCCATCCGTCGCGCGCACCGCGAAAACCCCGATGCCGAGATCGTTGTCACCGGCTGCGCCGCGCAGGTGAACCCGCAGGCCTTCGNCGACATGCCCGAGGTCGCCCGCGTNGTCGGCAACGAGGAAAAGCTACGCGCCGAGACCTGGCAGGCGCCCAAGGCCGCCGATGATGCGGCCGAGCGGGTGCTGGTGCAGGATATCATGGCGGTGCGTGAAACCGCCCCGCACCTGCTCGATGGCTACGTGGAACACACCCGCGCCTTTGTGCAGGTGCAGACTGGCTGTGACCANCGCTGTACCTTCTGCATTATCCCCTATGGCCGCGGGAACAGCCGCTCGGTGCCGGTCCTCGACGTGATCGCGCAGGTACGGCGGCTGGTCGAAACCGGCGCCCGCGAAGTGGTGGTGACCGGGGTCGATGTAACCTCCTACGGCGCCGATCTGCCCGGCACCCCGACGCTGGGTCAGCTGATCCGGCGGGTGCTGCAGGCGGTGCCCGAGCTATCGCGGCTGCGGCTGTCGTCACTCGACGCGGTGGAGATGGACGACGACCTGCTCCGGCTGGTGGCCGAGGAACCGCGGCTGATGCCCCACTTCCACCTGAGCCTGCAGGCCGGGGATGATCTGGTGCTCAAGAGGATGAAGCGGCGGCACCTGCGCCACCATGCGGTCGAGCTCGCGGCCGAGCTGCGCCGCCGTCGCCCTGACTGTGCGTTGGGGGCCGACATCATCACCGGCTTTCCCACCGAGACCGACGCCATGTTCGAGCGCTCGCTGGCGCTGGTCGAGGACTGCGGCCTGACTTACCTGCACGTCTTTCCCTATTCCGAACGCGAAGGCACCCCGGCGGCGAAAATGCCCGCCGTGGACAAGCAGGTGCGCAAGGACCGGGCGGCTCGGCTCCGCGCCCGGGGTGACCTCGCCCGCAGCGCCTTTATGACCGCCCAGCTGGGTCGTACGGCGACCGTTCTGTTCGAGAAGGACGGGCTGGGTCGCACACCGAATTTCGCTGGCGTTCGTCGCCTCGACGGTCAGCGGCCCGAACCCGGGACGATGGAGACGCTGCGCATGGTCGACCTCAACGATGGAATTCTGATGGGAGTGCCGCTCTGATGCGCTGGCCCTGGCAACGCAAGAAAGACCCCAAGCCCGCCCCGGAACAGGTGGTGGAAACCCCGGCAGCGGAAGAGGCAGACGACATCGCCGCGCTGGTGCGGGCGACGGTGCCGGATGACGAGCCGGAAGCCACGCCTGAACCTGCGCCGGAGCCAGAGCCAGAGCCAGAGCCAGAGCCGGAGCCAGAGCCAGAGCCAGAGCCAGAGCCAGAGCCAGAGCCAGAGCCAGAGCCAGAGCCAGAGCCAGAGCCAGAGCCAGA
>PAGB01000050.1 GCA_002711265.1 Rhodospirillaceae bacterium | reverse complement strand
CGGCCTCGACATCGGCTCACTGCACTCGATCCGTGAGATCCCGGGGTTTCTGGCCTTCACCGCCGTGTTCTTTGTCGCCGTGTTCCGGGAGCAGCGACTCGCCGTATTCTTTCTCGCGCTGATCGGGCTGGGCACAGCGCTGACGGGGTTCTTTCCCACATACATCGGCATCGCCATCACCATGTCGATCATGTCGGTCGGCTTCCACTACTATGAGACCTACGCCCAGAGCCTGCAGCTGCAGTGGTTCCCCAAGGACCAGGCGCCGGTGCTGCTTGGCTGGGTGGTTACGGTCTACTCGCTGGCGACCATCGTGGCGATCGGCGGCAGCTGGCTGCTGTTCCAATTCTTCAGCTTCGACTACTGGCTGGTGTTCCTCGTCGGAGGCGGGGTGTGCGTGGCCGCCGCGGTGGTCGGCTGGGGCTTCGGCAACCTGCCCGACACCGGCGCGAAGCAACGCACCGGCATCGTGCTGCGCGGGCGCTACTGGCTCTACTACGCCCTGACCTTCTTCGCCGGGGCGCGGCGGCAGATATTCGTGGTGTTCGCGCCCTTCCTGCTCGTCGATCGCTTCGGGCTGAACATCAAGGACATGCTGCTGCTGATCCTGCTCAACGAGGTGCTCAACATGGTGCTGGCGCCGCTGGTCGGGCGCTTCATCAAGCGCTTCGGCGAGGGCCGGACGCTGATCATCGAGTACATCGGGCTGGTGCCGATCTTCGTTTTCTACGGCATTGTTACCACGCCGTGGGTGGCGCTGCTGCTGTTCATCCTCGACCACCTGTTCTTCAAGCTTGCCTTCGCCATGAAAACCTATCTGCAGAAAATTGCCGATCCTGAGGATATGGCCAGCACAGCGGCGGTGGCCTTCACCATCAACCACATTGCAGCCGTGGTGGTGCCGCTGATCTTCGGGTTCATCTGGTTGATATCGCCGTCTTGGGTGTTCTTCGCCGGGGCCGGTCTGGCGGCGGGGTCGCTGATCCTGTCGTGGCTGATCCCGCGCTGGCCGGAGACGGGCAACGAAACCCGCCTGCGGCTGCTGCGCCGGGCGGGGGCCGCTGGTTAGGCGCTCGAAAGAGCCCGACCAGCCGCAGCCGGCCGCGTCCGGTTCTGTTTGAGGGTCAGAGCAGGGCTTTGGAGAAAATCAGCGAGGCGTTGGTGCCGCCGAAGCCGAAGGAGTTCGACAGCGCTGTGTGGACGTCCAGCTCGCGTGCTTCGGTCAGGATATCGACGCCTGCGGTGGCTTCGTCCAGCTCGACGATATTGGGCGACTGCGCGAGGAAGCCGCCGTCCATCATCAGCAGCGAGTAGATGCTTTCGTTCGAGCCCGCTGCCCCGAGCGCGTGGCCGGTCAGGGATTTGGTCGAACCAACCGCCGGGGTCGTGCCTTCACCGAAGACCTCTTTGACCGCGCCGAGCTCGGCGACATCGCCAACCGGGGTCGAGGTGCCGTGCGCGTTGATGTACTGCACGTCGCTGGCCCGGACAGCGCGGTCATCGAAGCCTGCCAGCGCCTGCCGCATGCAGCGGATCGCGCCTTCGCCCGAGGGTGCCACCATATCGTGGCCGTCGGAGGTCGCGCCGTAGCCGACGATCTCAGCGTAGATTTTGGCGCCGCGGGCCTTGGCGCGCTCGTATTCCTCGAGCACCAGCACCGAGCCGCCCGCGGAGATGACGAAGCCGTCCCGGTCCTTGTCAAAGGCGCGCGAGGCCTCGGCCGGACGGTCGTTGTACTTGGAGCTCATGGCGCCCATGGCATCGAAGGACATGGACAGGGACCAGTGCTCTTCCTCACCGCCACCGGCGAAGACCACGTCCTGCTTGCCGAACTGGATCAGCTCGGCAGCGTGGCCGATGCAGTGCGCCGAGGTCGAGCAGGCGGAGGTGATGGAGTAGTTGTGGCCATGGATCTTGAACAGGGTCGACAGCACCGCCGAGCAGGTGCTCGACATGACTTTGGGCACGTTGAAGGGGCCGATGCGCTTCACGCCCTTTTCCGCAGCGGTCTCCATGGCGTAGGTCTGCCACTTCATCGACGGGCCGCCGGAGCCGATGACCAGACCGACGCGGTCGTTTTCGGCGTAGTCCGTTTCTTCGAGGCCGGAGTCGGCCAGCGCTTCCTGCATGGCGATATAGGCGTAGCCTGCCGGCGGGCCCATAAACCGCAGTGCGCGGCGGTCAATGTGATCCTCGAGCTCGATCTTGATCGTGCCCGCGACCTGGCTGCGGAAGCCGCGTTCGACGTAGTCGGGTTGCAGCACGATCCCCGATTGCGCCTGGCGCAGAGCCTGACTCACGGCGTCCTTCCCGACGCCAATGCTGGAGACAATACCGAGACCGGTGACAACGACGCGACGCATGGCCATGAGTGGGGCTTTCGCTAGAATTGAGACAGTGAGGTGAACAGGCCGACCCGGAGGTCTTCGCAGGTATAGATCTCGCGCCCGTCCGCTTCCAGTGTGGCATTGGCGATGCCGAGGTTGATGCCCCGGCGGATCACCTTCTTTATGTCGACGCGGTAGGTGACGAGTTTGACGTCCTTTGTGACCTGCCCTGTGAATTTGACTGAACCCGAACCCAGTGCGCGGCCCTTGCCCTCGCCCCCGGTCCAGCCCAGCCAGAAACCGACCAGCTGCCACATGGCGTCGAGGCCCAGACAGCCGGGCATGACCGGATCCCCGATGAAGTGGCAGTCGAAGAACCAGAGGTCATCGCGAATATCCAGCTCGGCGATCATCTGACCCTTGTCGAAGGCGCCACCGCCGTCGGAAATGGTTGTGATCCGGTCGAACATCAGCATCGGCGGCGCGGGCAGCTGTGCATTGGTCGGGCCGAACAGCTCGCCCCGGGACGAGGCCAGCAGTTGCTCGTAGCTGAAGGATTCGGTTCTTGGTTCCACGGTGTGCGGCCCCCTTGGTGGACGACGATACTCTTAGGAGTAGCTTAGCAGGAACGGCGGCGACACCCAACGCTAGGACGTGGTGTCAGAGCAGCGTGGTTATCAGGGCGGCGGCGAGGGTCAGCGCGATGAGCAGCAGCGGCGGCAGTCTCAGTACCCAGAGCATGAACAGGCCGACGAGCGCCGCGCCAACCTGGGGCAGCGGCGTATCGCTGTGCTGGACCAGCGCGCCCGGGGTCCAGAGCAGGAAGAACAGCGAGAAGGCGGTCGCCCCCAGCAACCCGACGACGGCGGCGTTCACCCCCGTCAGCGCGGCGCGGTAAGCCCGGTTTCGGGAGAAGCTGGCCGACAGCGGTACGACGGCCATGACCAGCAGCACGCCGGGCAGGAAAATNACGACGGTACCGGCGATCCCCAGNAGCAGGCCTTCGAGCCCGCCGACCTGACCGCCGAGGAAGGCGGCGACGGCAAAGACGGGNCCGGGGATGGCCTGGGCGAACCCGTAGCCAGTGCGGAAGGCGCTTTCCGGNACGAGGCCGGGCTCGACCAGCACCTCGTCGAGCAGGGGCAGGACGACGTGCCCGCCTCCAAAGACCAGGGAACCGGCTTCATAGAGCCCGGCGAGGAGCTGCAGACGCGCCGGGCCAAGGTCGAACAGAATGATCGCGAGGGCGGCGGCGAGCAGGCCGGAGAAGGCGAGCAGGCTGGAGAAGGCGAGCAGGCTGGTGCTGATCGGCGCCCTTGCCCTTGCCCGTGACTGTGCAGCGGCGGATTCGGGTGTGCCCTGCGCGAGGGTGGTGTCGCTGCCGGGTGCNCCCGCCGGGATTTCCGCGCCTTTGCGCTCCCGCAGGAACAGCAGGCCCATGGCGCCACCGAACAGAATGGGCGCGAGCTGGGCGAACACCTGCAGCGACCCAANGTCCCACAGCGGCAGGATGAGAACGATGGCGAAGGCAAGAATCGTAGTCAGCCGCCTTCCCGCACCGACAGACAATGACCGCGCCATCCCCAGCGTGGCGTGGGTGATGATGGCGATCACCAGCGGCACCATCCAGTCGGACAGGTGCCCCATGAACGCCTGCAGGCCGTTGAGGCTGAGGCCNCCACTGGCGGCAGCAATAAAGAACAGCCCCAGCGCCAGCAGGATCAGCATGGAGGGCAGCAGGAACAGGCCCAGACAGACGAAAGCCAGCGAGAGACGCCCGGACATGTGCCAGGCACAGGCGAAAGCCATCTGACTGCTGGTTGGTCCCGGCAGGGCCTGACACAGTGCCAGTCGCTCGGCGAAGGCGTCGTCATCCATCCAGCGGGTCTGTTCGATAAAGGCGGTGCGGTAGTAACCGATGTGTGCCACCGGACCGCCGAAGGAGGTCAGACCAAGCCGGGCATAACTGCGGATCAAGGCGGTATTCGTGGGTGGTGTGGCGACGATGGCTGGCATAATGGGGCCGGATGTTCCTGCGTGATGGGTGTGCTGCCTTAGGCGCTGTGTTGGATATAGACAGATTTGAGCGGGAGAACGGCGTGGCTTTTTGTCAAAGCTGCGTGGCGTGCTCGATTTGACGCCGCAGCTCAAAGGCCTGCACCGGAGACGACCTGCGTCGTGTCGTTCCTGGTCTTGCACGGGGTTCAACCCGGCCTGTATGAAGACCAAATCAACCTATGCCAGAGCGGAGCAGGCCATGAGCGACCNGGTCCCCGAAGACTTCCAGGTTTCCTTCACCGAAATGAAGCACGGCACGCGCGACGACTACCTCGCACTGCACCAGCTCGAGCAGCCCTTCCTCAACCATACCGGTGAGCGGGTGCTCAAGGAACTGGCGCGCCAGGCCGACGAGACCCTCGCGGGATATAAGATCAACCGCCTCGAGCACGGCCTCCAGTCCGCCACCCGCGCGCTCAACGACGGCGCCGATATCGACTGGATCGTCGGCGCCCTGCTGCACGACATCGGCGATGGCCTCGCTCCACAGAACCACGACAAGATGGCCGCCGAGGTCATCCGCCCCTTCGTCCGCGACGAGGTCGCCTGGACCGTCGAGCACCACGGCGTGTTCCAGATGGTTTATTATGCTGAGCACTATGGCTGGGACCCTGAACAACGACAGGCGTTCCGCGACCACCCNTTCTACCAGTCCTGCGTCGATTTCTGTGAACGCTGGGACCAGTCAAGCTTCGATCCGGACTATCCCATGCATGATCTGGATTTCTTTGCGCCGATGGTGCGGGAGGTCTTCGCCCGCAAGGCCTATGACGAAGCCCACGTCATGCCCGGGGTCGTCGTCGGCGTCCCCCGCAGGGCGCAACACGTCTAGCACGGCCCTGCGCTCATGCACCGTCAGGCCAAGGCGGCACGGCGGTTCAAATCCCGAAGGCTGAGGCTACTGTCGGAAGGCCGGGTAAAGGCCGCCCTTGAGCGTCACCCGCACGTCGGCACCCGCGCTCGGCGCCGTCATCACCGGCGAGTGCCAGTGCAGCTGCTGGCCGTCGTCCAGCGCAACCATCAGGTCGACAAAAGACCCCATGTAGCGGTAGCTCAGCACCCGCACGTGCGTGCCTTCGTCACCCTGCAGCGCCAGCGAAAGATCTTCGGGTCGGATCAGGATCTCGATCCGCTCGGCAGTCGACGGCGGCTCTTCGATCCAGCGCGGCATGACCGCGCCAAAGGGCGTTTCCACCGTCATTTCGCCTGGGGCAAATTCGGCGTGCAGGAACGAGCCTTCGCCGATGAACCGCGCCACTTCGCGCGACGCCGGCATGGCATAGAGCGATTTGGGCGACCCTGCCTGTTCGATCCGGCCGCCGCCGATCACCGCCACTTCGTCAGCAAAGGCAAAGGCCTCGCCCTGATCGTGGGTCACCAGCAGCGCCGTCATCTGCTCNGCGTCGAGGATCTCGGTCACCGCGTGGAGCAACCGCAGCCGGGTTTCCAGATCGAGGCTGGAAAAGGGTTCATCGAGCAACAGCACCCCTGGACGCGGCGCCAGCGCCCGGGCCAGCGCGACCCGCTGCTGCTGNCCGCCGGAGAGGGCNTCGGGCAGGGCATCGCGCAGCGCAAGCAGTCCGGTAAGCTCCAGCAGTTCGTGGACGCGCCGGGTAGCTTCGGTCGCTGACAGACCCCGCAGACCGTAGCGAATGTTGCGCTCCACGGTCATGTGCGGGAACAGGGCGAGGTCCTGGAACACCAGCCCGACCCCACGGCGTTCAGGGTTGAGGGTCAGGCCCGGTTGGCTGACCAAGCGATTACCGACGCTGATCTGCCCAGCCGAAATATCCATGAACCCCGCCAGCGCCCGGAACAGCGTGGTCTTGCCGCTGCCGCTCGCGCCGACCAGCGCAAGCCGGCCGCCGTTCTCAACGGACAGTGACAGTCCATTGAGCACGGGGTGATCGGGGCTGTAACCCGTTGAGATGTCGTCAACGACAAGGCGCGGCATGGCAGTGTCAGTCCACTAAAGCTCTGTTGGTGTTTCTCAATAAAGGGACTCGAACCGCCTGCGCAAGCCGTGCACGCGCATTCATGCTGTGCTAGGCAGCGCGCAAGGTTTAGGTCTGGGTGGCAGGAGAGTGTCAGATTCTATGTCGGACTTTGACTTTATCATCGTTGGCGGCGGGTCAGCGGGCTGCGTGCTGGCGCGGCGCCTGAGCGACGACCCCGGCTTGCGTGTATGTCTGATAGAGGCGGGCGCAAAAGCTCGCAACCCGGCCGTACACCTGCCCTTCGGGCTNGCGGTCATTGGCCTGTTCAATAATCTGCAATGGNGCTACGAGACCGCGCCGCAGGACCAGCTGCGCCAGCGCAATCTGGTCTGGCCCCGGGGACGGGTACTCGGCGGGTCTTCGGCCGTCAACGCCATGATATACGCGCGCGGGATGCGGGCGGACTATGATGGCTGGGCGGCGCTGGGCGCCACGGGCTGGGACTACGCATCGGTCCTGCCATACTTCCGCAAGGCNGAGTCGAACCAGCGTGGTGGCGACGAAATCCACGGCGCGGACGGCCCGCTGTCAGTCTCGGACCTGCCCGACCCCAACCCGCTCAGCCGGGCCTTTATCGAGGCCGGGTCACAGACCCAGATCCCCGTTACCGATGACTTCAACCGTGGTGAGGACAGCGAGGCGGTCGGGGTTTATCAGGTCACAACCCGAAACGGACTGCGAGCCTCTGCGGCCCGGGCCTACCTTTCGCCGGAGGTGCGGTCGCGGAATAACCTGACCATTCTCACCCGGACCAGCGTGCGTCGGATCGTGTTCGAAGGTCGCCGAGCCACCGGGGTAGAAATCAGCGATGCTGCGGCTGGTGCTGGTGCTGGTGCTGGTGTTGGAGCAGGCGGAGACAGGACGCGGACCCTGCGCGCTGCTCGCGAGGTCCTCCTTAGCGCCGGCGCGATCAACAGCCCGCACCTGCTCATGCTCTCCGGCATCGGTTCGGCCGAGCACTTAAGCAGCCACGGCATCGACGTGGTTCACGACGCCCCCTTTGTCGGCCAGCGCCTCGCCGATCACCTCGACGTCATAACCCAGTTCACCAGCCGCATCGGCGCGCGTGGGGGACTGGGTTTTCAGTGGAACGTGCCCGCGCGCAGCCTACGCTGGGCGCTGCAGTGGCTTAGCCGCCGTGGTGGCACCTTGGCCTCGAACGTTGCCGAGGCNGGCGGTTTCGTGAAATCCGACCCGGCGCTCGACCGCCCCGATATCCAGTTCCACTTTCTGCCCGCGCGGATGGCCAATCACGGCCGCCAGCTGGTCTGGGGCTACGGCTATACGCTGCACGCCTGCAACCTTTACCCCCGATCAGAAGGCGAGATTCGCCTCGCCTCCGCGGACCCGGCGGCGCCGCCGATCATGGATCCACGCTACCTCAGCGATCCCGACGGCCACGACATGCGGGTGCTGATGGCTGCGCTGGACTGGTCGCGGCGTATCCTTGCCGCACCAGCCTTCGACGATATTCGAGGCCGGGAGCTGCAACCGGGCACGGCCGTTCAGACCGAAGAGCAGATCCGCGACTGGGTCGCCCGCACGGCTGAAACCATCTACCACCCGGTCGGCACCGTCGCCATGGGNGCGGCCGACGATCCGCGCGCGAGCCTGACCCCAGACCTGCGGGTCAAGGGTGTCGGGGGCCTGCGCGTCGTCGATGCGTCGGTCATGCCACGCCTGATTGGTGGCAATACCAACGCACCCACGATAATGATTGCGGAGAAAGCCGCCGAGATGATCCTCGACGCCGTCCGCACAGGAGAAAAGGGCCCCACGCCATGATCACCACCTATCACCTCGCCAACGCCGACGGCGCCCATTTCAGCCCCCACGCCTGGCGCACCACTATGGCGCTGGCGCACAAGGGCCTCGAGCACGAGAGCCGCGGCGTCGCCTTCACCGAGATCAGCACCATCTGNGACGGAGAGCGCAAGATCGTCCCGACGATCGAGGACGGGGAGCGGGTGCTNTCCGACAGCTGGGCCATCGCCCTGCACCTCGAAGACAGCGTCACCAGCGGCCGCAGTCTGTTCGGTGGGGAAAAGGGCAAGGCCCACGCCCTGTTCATCAACAACTGGGCGAGCTTCGGCCTGCAGCCCCTGCTGCTGCAGATCATGATCCTCGAGCTGTTCGAGCGCCTGCAGGACCGGGATAAGGCCTATTTCCGCGAGTCCCGCGAGAAGCGCTTCGGGCGCAGCCTCGAAGACCACGCCGCNCTGGCCGATGAGGCCAAGCAGCGCCTGCCCGCGATGCTGGCGCCCCTTGCGATGACGCTGCAATCGCAGGCCTGGCTGGGTGGGGACGTGCCCTCCTACGCCGACTATATCGCGCTGGGTGCCTTCCAGTGGGTGCGAACGTCGTCGAGCTTTGATCTACCTGGATTTGCCGGGGAGAAGGTCGCAGCTTGGCACGGCGCCATGCTCGATCTCCACGATGGCCTGGCCCGCACCAACACGTGAGCTTGAGTTCAGCGGCCNAGGCTTGACTTGTCGCGTAACGTCGGCTCGATTCCTGCCATGTTGCTGACTTAGGTGAACATAATTCACNGGGCACCAGCGACCGAAGATTGCGCACCACCCGGAAACCGACTGTGAAGGGTCCGACACCACCATGCTGAAAAATCGCTTCACCGCGTGTTTCTCCGTGATTTCAGGTGCTGTGCTGCGGGCTCTCGCCGTGCCGCTCTCGGTCTCGCTTTCNCTNCTGCTGGTACTGGCCAGCGGCGCCATGACTTCGGCAGCGGCGCAGCAGGGTTCGGTCCGGGTGCTCGCGGTGGTCAATGACGACATCATCACCGATGTCGACCTGTCCTACCGCATCAACCTCGCCATCATGGTCGCAGAAGTCGCCAACACGGCTGAGCGCCGCCGTCTGCTGGCACCGCTGGTGCTGGACAAGCTGATCACGGACAAGATCAGACTGCAGGAGGCCCGGCGTCTGCAACTCGAAATTCAGGACAACTATATCGATGACGCCTTCGAGCGCATTTCGAGGCAGAACGGGCTGGATACAGATGGTTTCGAAGCGCTGATCCGTCGGGCTGGTGTTCCGGTTGCCACCATGCGCGAGCAGATCAGGGCGCAGATCGCCATGACCGTGATCACGCAGCGACAGATTGCCCGTGACGTCGAGATCAGCGACCGTGAGCTGAAGGCAGAAATCAACCGCATAAACGCCCTGAGGGGCAGGTCCGAACGGCGGTTGGTGGAGATCTTTCTGCCGTTCAGTTCTCAGCGATCGGAATCCGAAGTTCGGCGACAGGCCTTCAGCCTGATCGAACAGNTACAGGCTGGGGGAGACTTTGGCAAACTTGCGCAGCAGTATTCCTACGCTGCGACCGCTGGGGTCGGTGGTGACCGAGGCTGGGTCTCCGAAGGCTCGCTCGATCGTGATCTGGAGGCCGGGCTGACGAATGTTCGCCCTGGTCAGATCACCACAGAGCCGGTGCGAACCGGCGAAGGTTACTACATCATGGGCGTGCTCAACCGTCGCCCGATCGGGACAGCATCCTCGCGCACGATTGCNTCGCTGCGACGGGTTTTTCTTGCNCTGCCCGAGGACCTCAGTTCCCCAGTAGGACAGGAGCGCCTTGCCTTGCTGTCCGGCATCAGCGAACAGATCCGGGGCTGCGCCCGCTTTGATCAGGTTGCCGCCCAGTACGGCGATCCGGGCTCTGGCAATATGGGGGAGGTAGACCTTTCCACTTTGCCGCCTGCCATCTCCGTCACCCTCTCGGCGCTCGAGGTCGGTGAAGTCAGCGAACCGCTGCCTGCCGACGGCGGTGGTGCGGTTTACATGGTCTGCGGCAAGCGACTGGAAATTGACCCGTTGACCGCGGAAAACGTGCGCGATCGTCTGGAGCGCAAGCGGGTGAATACGCTGGCTCGTCGCTACGATGCCGACCTGCGGCGCGATGCTTACATCGATTATCGGTTCTGATTGGTGACGCAGGTCGCCGACCTCCCGCCCCTGCGCNGCCTGCTGGATGCGCACGACCTCTCGCCGACCAAGGCTCTGGGTCAGAATTTCCTGCTCGATCTCAACCTGACAGCNCGGATTGCCCGCGCGGCTGACCCGCTCGACGGATGCCACGTGGCCGAGATTGGCCCCGGCCCGGGAGGGCTGACCCGGGCGCTGCTCGAAAGCCCGGCGGCGAGCCTGACGCTGATCGAGAAAGACCCGCGCACCGCGCCNATCCTTGCCGCGCTNGCAGAGACCGAGGAGGGACGGGCAAAGGGCCTGCGCCCCCTGTNCGAAGACGCACTCACCGTTGATTTGCTGGGACTCCTGCCAGCCCCCCGCGCTGTCGTCGCCAATCTGCCCTACAACGTGGCCACCCCACTGCTGGTGCGCTGGCTTCGGGATCTGTGGCGGGAGCCGGGGGCCTACCGCAGCCTCACCCTGATGTTTCAGCGTGAGGTGGTGGACCGCATCGTAGCCAGACCGGGTGACCGGGCCTATGGCCGGCTCGCCGTGCTCACGGCCCTGAGCGCGGCCGCGGCATATCGGCAGTTCGATGTTCCCGCGCAGGCTTTCACCCCGCCGCCCAAGGTCACGTCGGCCATCGTTCGCATCGATGGCCGCGACAGCCTCCCCGGGCCGCTGGTCCTGTTCGAAGCCATNGAGGGCGTGACGGCCGCCGCCTTCGGCCAGCGTCGCAAGATGCTGCGTCAGTCGCTGAAATCGGTATTCCCGGACCCGGTTGCAGTGCTGGAAGAGCTGGAGATTGCCCCGACCGCGCGGGCCGAGGAGCTACCGCCTGAGGCCTTTCTGGCGCTGGCGAAACGCCGCTGAACCCGCTGAAGCGGCTGAACCTGCTGATCTAGTCTTCGATCGACCGGATATCGGTGACGATGCTTTCGATGCCGCGCAGCCGTTCCCGGCGCTGGCGCTCGGCGGTCAGGATCGCCCGCACCTGTGCAACGCTCTGCTCGATATCGGAATTGACGATGATGAAATCGTATTCCGCCCAGTGCGAGACCTCTGCCGGGGCTTTTGACAGGCGGTAGGCGACNTGCTCATCGGTCTCACCGGTCATTTGCTGACGGGATTTTAGCCGGGTTTCCAGCGCTGCCAATGACGGTGGCAGCACGAATACGCTGACCAGATCCTGCGGCATTTTCTGGCGCAGTTGCTGGGTACCCTGCCAGTCGATGTCNAACAGCACGTCCCGCCCTTCCGACAGCGCCTTTTCGATCGCCGCGCGTGGGGTGCCGTAGGCGTTGTTGAAGACGTTGGCCCATTCCAGCAGGCCGTCTTCGTCGATCAGGGTCCGGAAGCGATCGTCGCTGATGAAGTGGTAGTGCACGCCGTCGATCTCGCCTTCGCGCGGGGCGCGCGTGGTGGCGGATACGGACAGCTCCAGCGCGTTGTCACCGTCGAGCAGAGCGCGGGAAATTGTGGTTTTGCCCGCCCCCGACGGCGAGGACAGCACCAGCATCAGGCCNCGGCGGGGCAGGGTATCATTCGACATTGGCCACCTGCTCCTTGAACTGATCGACCACCGATTTGAGCGCCAGCCCGGTGTTGGTCAGGCTCATCGANCCGGCCTTCGAGCACAGCGTATTCGCTTCGCGCATGAACTCCTGCGCTAGAAAGTCGAGCTTGCGCCCGACGGGCTCTCCGGCGTTGAGCAGGCCGCGCGCGCTCTCGATATGGGCGCGCAGGCGGTCGAGCTCCTCGCGAACATCGGCCTTGGTGGCAAGGACGGCGGCTTCCTGCGCCAGCCGGTCTTCGGACAANGTCGTGCCGGCCTTGGNCGCNAGATCGCTGGCAAGCGCAGTCAGGCGCTCGGCCACAGCCTGGGCCACTGCGTCGGTTTCNGGCTCTGCCTGCGCCACCAACGCCTCGATCTGATCGACCAGACCGGTGAGGATGGCGTGCAGCTGGGCGCCTTCACCCAGTCGCGCCGTGCGCAAGGCGGCTGCTGCCTCGCCGAAGGACTGCAGCACAGCTTCGTTCAGCGCGCCCTGTTCCTCGTCGCTGAGCGTCGCCGAACGGGTTTCGAGCACGCCGGGCAGCCCGAGCAGCGCGGCGGTATCCGGCGCGGTGCCGTCGCGGCGGCGGACCAGCTGCGCCAGCCGGTCGAGGGCGGCTTCGTCAATCGTGACCTCGGGGCGGCGGCCGGGCAGGTCGAGCTGCAGGCTGGCCGAGACCGAACCCCGGCTGACCTGCGCCTGCAGCGTCTTTTTCAGGCTGGCTTCAAGGCTGTCCATCCNGCCGGGCATGCGCCAGCGCACGTCGAGGGACTTGCCGTTGACCGACTTCAGNGACCAAGTCCAGCTCGCTTCGCCGCGACTGCCGTCAACGGCGGCAAAGCCGGTCATGGATTGCAAAGGGGAGACATCTGCCGTCATGTCGCGTCTATACCCCTGCGCCGCGGCAAAGAGTAGGCCTTTGCGTATATTTCTCTGCAAACACTCAGGACCAATGCCATGAAAAACCCTCAGGCAATCATTATCACTGGTGCGTCGAGCGGACTGGGTGCGGGTCTGGCGCGGGCCTACGCGGCCCCGGGGGTGACCCTGCTGCTNACCGGGCGCAATCAGGCGCGTCTGGGCGAGGTCGCTGCAGATTGCGAGGGCCGGGGTGCCCAGGTTCTGACGGCCGTGGTCGACGTTGCCGACCGGGAGGCCATGGATCAGCTGCTGANCGATTTTGACCGCGCCCACGAGACCGATCTGGTCATTGCCAACGCGGGCATCGGTCACGGGACCGGGCGCTACCTGATGGAGCGCGCGCACCAGACCGCTGAAGTTGTCGATATCAATGTTGCTGGTGTCACCAACACGGTCATGCCGCTGGTCAACCGCATGGCCGCCCGGGGACAGGGGCAGATCGCGGTCATGGCCTCGGTTGCCGGGTACGCGGCGATTTCGTACTCGCCGACCTATGCAGCATCAAAAGCCTTTGTGAAGCACTGGGGAGAAGCGCTCCGGGGCCGGCTCAAGCCCTTCGGTGTCGCGGTGACGACCCTGTGTCCGGGGTTCGTCCGTAGCCCGATGACCGACGCCAACCGCTTTCCCATGCCGTTCCTGATGGACCACGACCGCGCCATCGCGATCATGAAGCGGAGGCTGGAAGCCGGGCAGGGGCGGGTTTCCTTCCCGTGGCCCGTGACCTGGGCTGCCGGCCTGCTCGGTGCCCTGCCGAGCTTCATCGCCATGCCGCTGATGACGCTGCGGCGTCAGGCCAAGCTACCGCCGCTGGACTAGAGGTGCACGCGGTTACTGCTGCGCTGGGGGAATGCCGTCGGCTGGCCTCGGCTTGGGCACGACCGGCCCGAAGCGCAGGTGCTCGCAGGCCCGCCAGGCGGCGACGTTGACCTGATGCTCGGCGTAAGTCGCGGCGAAGGCCGTCTTGCCGTCACAGCCNGCGACGAAGAATAGGAAATCCGTCACCGCCGGGTTCAGCGCCGCTTCTATCGCTTCACGGCCGGGACTGGCGATCGGGCCGGGGGGCAGGCCATCGCGCTGATAGGTGTTGTAGGGGTTGCTGGCGTCGTCGAGTTCGGAGCGCCGNAGGCCCCGGCCCAGCCGTCCCGTCCCCTGGGAGAGGAAATAGACCAGCGTCGGATCGGCCTGCAGCCGCATGCCCTGCGCGAGCCGGTTGCTGTAGACGCTGGCGACGAGGCCACGCTCGTCGGCGCGGGCGGTTTCCTTCTCGATGATCGAAGCAAGGATCAGCGCCTCTTCGGGGGTTTNCACCACNGCGCGGTCGCTGCGCGCAGCCCAGGCTTCGGCCAGCGCTCGGTCCATGGCCGCGACCATGCGGTCGAGCANGGCCTGACGCTCGTCGTCGAGCTGGTAGGCGTAGGTATTGGGCAGGATCCGGCCTTCGTCGGGCAGACGCACGAGGTCCCCCGTCAGTCCCGGCGCGGCGAGCAGGCGGTCGAGCGCGGTCGACAGGGTGAGGCCTTCGGNCAGGGTCACCTGCCGCAGCACGGCCTTGCCACGCACCAGAATGTCGAGGATGTCAGCCGGGGTCGCCCGGGCCGGGATGACGAATTCGCCGGCTTTTACCGCACCAGAAACGCCCTGCACCCGAGCGAGTAGGATGATCTGATCGGTGCTGTTGATCAGCCCGGCGGCTTCGAGGTCGGCCGCGACCGTGCGCAGGCCCGCGCCGGCGGGCACGACAAAGGTCACGTCCTGCGTTGCCGTCGTAGGCGGTTGCATCCAGAAGGCACCCACCCCCAGCACGGCCACGACTGCAGCGGCCAGAAGAGCCCCCATCGTCACTCCGAACTTTAAGATGAAGTTGAACACCAGACAGCGTCCATTTCTGATGTTCTAGCGCAGCCCGCTGCGATGGGTGATCAAAATCTTCGGCTTCAGCCGGAAAAGGCCGTGAAAATCAAGGAACCATTGGTGCCGCCGAAGCCGAAACTGTTCGAGACCGTGGCCCGAATTTGCCGCTCGCGCGGGTGGTTCGGGACAAGGTCCATGTCGACCGTGTCTTCGGGATCGTTGAGGTTCAGGGTCGGCGGGGCGACCTGATCCCGGATCGCCAGCAGGCAGAAGATCGCCTCCAGCGCGCCCGCAGCGCCCAGCGCGTGGCCGACGGCAGACTTGGTCGACGACATCGACATGGCCTTGCGGTGCTCGCCGAACAGCTGGCGCACCGCGCCGAATTCGGCGAGATCACCCAGCGGGGTCGAGGTGCCATGGGCGTTCACGTAGTCGATGTCTTCGGGGTTCATGCGGCCTGAGCGCAGGGCGGCTTCCATGGCGCGGCGGCCACCGTTGCCGTCTTCGGGCGGGGCGGTGATGTGGTGTGCGTCGCCGGACATGCCATAGCCCCGCACCTCGGCGAGAATATTGGCGCCGCGCGCGCGGGCGNGCTCGAGTTCTTCAAGGATCACCACACCGGCGCCCGAGCCGATCACGAAGCCATCGCGGCCCTTGTCCCAAGGGCGGGATGCGGCCGTCGGGTCATCGTTGTAGCGGGTCGAAAGCGCACGCGCAGCGCAGAAGCCGGCGACCCCGATTTCGATGATGCCGTGCTCGGTGCCGCCCGCAACCATCACGTCGGCGTCGCCGAGGGCGATCATCCGCGCGCTGTCACCGATGGCGTGGGTGCCGGTGGTGCAGGCCGTGGAATTGGCGTGGTTGGGGCCACGGAAGCCATATTTCATCGAAATGTGACCCGAAGGCAGGTTGACTAGGATCGCCGGGATCGAAAACGGCGACAGCCGCCGGGCACCCTTGGTCAGCACGGTTTCAACCGCGCGGGTGAAGCTCTCGATACCCCCGATGCCGGAGCCGATCATGACCCCGGTGCGGTTCTGCTCTTCTTCGTCGGTTGGCATCCAGCCCGACATCTCCACCGCTTCGGTCGCGGCGGCGAGGGCATAGATGGTAATGGGGTCGACGCGGCGACGTTCCTTATCCGGCATCACCGTTTCGGGATCGAGGGCAAAGGGGTCGTCCGACTTGGGGCCGCCAAGCAGCGGCACTTCCCCGCCGATGGTCGACGGTAGATGGGACGCGTCGAAGCCTTCGATGGTGGCAATACCGCTCTCAGAATTCAGGAGTCGGCGCCAGACATTCTCAACGCCCGCTCCCAGCGGTGACACCATTCCCACGCCTGTAACGACAACGCGGCGAAGACCGGTCATGCTCAACCCTCATCCAATCCGGCCGGGGCGTCCGCGCCTGCGCACCCCCGGGCCGTTCAAATCAAAGTCCGGGCCTTAGGAAACCGCTTCGGAAATGTGCTTGATCGCATCGCCAACGGTGCCGATCTTCTCAGCGGCATCGTCAGGAATCTCGAGGTTGAACTCTTCCTCGAAGGCCATCACCAGCTCAACGGTGTCCAGGCTGTCAGCGCCCAGATCATCGACGAAGCTCGCCGCTTCAACAACTTTGTCTTCCTCGACCGACAGGCGTTCGACGACGATTTTCTTCACGCGATCAGCTACGTCACTCATGGCTTACTTTCCTAAGGTTGTTCGCTAAGTTGAATAGGATGCGGTCCCATAGCACAAGCCCTTCGCGCGTCGAAACAACAGAACAAGGGGTCTGCTGACCGCTGGCGCTATAGCTGGCGTCTATCCGATTGCGGACAGACTACAACATGGCCATGCCGCCGTTGACGTGCAAGGTCGCGCCGCTCNTGTAGCCGGCTTCGTCGCTGGCGAGGAAAACCACGGCGGCAGCGATCTCTTCCGGGCGGCCCATACGGCCCGCAGGAACCATGGCAATTTGCTCGGAAATGACCTTCTCAGGCAGATCAGCGGTCATGGCGGTTTCAACGTAGCCCGGCGCCACGCAGTTGGCCGTAATCCCCCGCGAGCCCAGCTCCTTGGCCATGGATTTGGTCATGCCGACGATCCCGGCTTTGGAGGCGGCGTAGTTCGCCTGCCCCGGATTGCCCATGAATCCGACCACGGAGACGACGTTGATGATCCGGCCCCAGCGGCGCTTCATCATGCCCTTCATGGCGCCGCGACACAGCCGGAAGGTCGCCGTGAGGTTGACGTCCAGCACCGCGCCGAAGTCTTCGTCCTTCATGCGCATGGACAGGCTGTCCCGGGTCAGACCGGCGTTGTTGACCAGAATATCGATCTGACCGGCTGCTGCTTCAGCGGCGGCGAGNATGGCCGCTTCGCTCTCGGCGTCACCGAGGTTGGCGGTGATAACGNGGCAGGTCGCTGAGCCGCAGGCGGCGGCGGTTTCCTGCAGCGCGTCTTCGCGCCGCCCGGTGAGGATCAGGGTCGCACCCTGCGCNGCCAGTGCGACGGCCGTGGCCCGGCCGATGCCGCCAGAGGCGCCGGTGACAAGGGCAACTTTTCCGGTCAGGTCAAACATGATTTCAGCATCCTTCGAATTCTGGTGTTTCTTGGCCCGCCGACGGTTGCAGGCTTGGTGTGTGTCTGTGCGTGGGGAGGGCTCAGGCGAGACTNTNGGCGAAGCTGCGCAGCCCATCGGCCGTGCCGACGGACTGGGCCGCAACCTCGGGGGCAATGCGCTTGGTCAGCCCGGCGAGGACGGCGCCAGCGCCCAACTCGACCAGTTCCGTGACGCCCTGACCGGCCATCCAGGCCACGGACTCGCGCCACCGCACCCGCCCGGTGACCTGCGCGACCAGCAGTTCGCCAACCCGTGCCGGGTCGCTGTTGGCCTCGGCCAGCACGTTGGCGACCACGGGCAGGGCGGGGGCGGCAAAGGCCTGCCCGGCCAGCGCCTCGGCCATCGCATCGGCAGCGGGTTGCATCATCGAGCAATGGAAGGGCGCCGATACCGGCAGCGGCAGGGCGCGCTTGGCTCCGGCGGCCTTCATGGCCTCGCCGGCCGCCGCGACAGCAGCGGCAGCNCCGGAGATGACCACCTGTCCTTCGGCGTTGTCATTGGCGATCTCACAGGCGCCGAGTCCCGCATCGACGTGCTTCAGTGCGGCTTCAACCTGCTCCATGCTCAGCCCGAGCACGGCGGCCATGGCNCCTTCACCGACGGGGACTGCGGATTGCATGGCCCGGCCCCGCAGGCGCAGCAGGCGCGCGGTATCGGCGACAGGCAGGGCGCCCACGGCGGCGAGCGCGGCGTATTCGCCCAGCGAGTGACCGGCGACGAAGCTGCCGTGGTCGGCAAGGCGGATTCCGAATTCAGCCTCCAGCGCCCGGACCACGGCGAGCGAGACCGCCATCAGCGCAGGCTGGGTGTTCTCCGTCANGCGCAGGTCATCATCGCTGCCTTCAAAGATCAGGGTGGACAGCTTTTCGCCCAGCGCATCATCGATTTCGTTGAAGACATCGCGCGCGGCCGCGAACGTCTCGGCAAGNTCGCGGCCCATGCCGATTTTTTGGCTGCCCTGTCCGGGGAAAACGAAAGCCCGCATATCGTACTCGTCCTTGCTGGTCGTTCTGGAGTCTGGTGCTGCGCCGTTTTATGCGCTTGTGAGGCGGGGCTGACAACCTTTTCAGGCCCCGCAGCCGGGCGTCACGGGAGCCATGCGCCTGCGCTGTTGTCTTCTGCGGCGGCACCGTCTAAACCGCTGGCTGCTCAACGTCTCCTTGCCAGTCCCCGAGCACTGAAAAAGGGCTGGCTGATGGCTGCTCCGATGCGGGCNGTCAAATCATCCAGAGGGAGTCTTATTGGATGGCATTTTACGAGTGCGTCTACATGGCGCGGCCGGATGTTTCCACGACCCAGGTCGAGGCAATCACCGAGCAAATTACCAACATCATCACCGAACGTGGCGGCTCTGTTCACTCGACCGAGTACTGGGGCCTGAAGTCCCTGGCTTACCGGGTTAAGAAGAACCGTAAAGCGCACTACGTGCTGATGAACATCGACTGCAACAACGACGCCAAGGCTGAGATGGAGCGGACCATGTCCCTGAACGAAGACGTTCTGCGGATGTTGACCCTGCGTCTGGAAGAAATGCCCGAGGGCCAGTCGATCCAGATGCGTGCCAAGGCGCGCGGTGATCGCCCGGACCGTGGCGATCGTGGTGACCGTGGCGATCGNGGTGACCGNGGNGANCGTCGCGAACGCCGCTCCGAAGACGCGTAGAACAGAGGAAGAGGATAAAGACTATGGCTCGTCGTCCCTTTACCCGACGCAAGAAGTCCTGCCCGTTCTCTGGTCCCAACGCGCCAGTGATCGACTACAAGGACACCAAGCTGCT
>PAGB01000049.1 GCA_002711265.1 Rhodospirillaceae bacterium | reverse complement strand
GATGAAGAGGGCTATTCTTTCCTGCGGGTAGAAGCGCAAGTTACTCATAAAATCCGCCTTGCTTTAAATGTCCCGACGTCACGGTGGCGCAAAAATGCCTGGGCGCAAAAAAATGAAGCGACCGCGGTAATAGCTTCCGCAGACATAGGGGCAATTTTTAGTTTTGCTCGTACGCGATTGAGGATGGTACACCCGCTCCAGCATTGCAACTTTGGTTATCCACAGGCGGTCGCGCGTGATCCTAATCGGACTGGGAAGCAACCTTCCACACCCTGAAATCGGCGATTCAGCCTCCGTATTGCGGGAGGCACTGACCCGACTGCACGCCAAGGGCGTAAAGATTCTGCGCGTTTCACCCTTTATCGCGACTGAGCCTGTCCCGGTGTCCGACCAGCCCTGGTATCAGAACGCGGTTTGCGCCGTCGAGTCGGCTCTGTCTGCCAGTGACTTACTGGCTGTTCTTCACGAAATCGAAGCCGATTTCGGCCGGGTCAGGGGGGTACGGAACGCCGCCCGGATCCTCGATCTCGACCTGCTGATCTACCACGGCAAGCGCGACCCTGTGGGGCCACCGATCCTGCCCCATCCGCGCATGTTCGAGCGTGATTTTGTCATGGTGCCGCTGGCGACCATCGCCGATGCGGCGGCCCTGCGCGCCGAATTCAACGCCTGAAGCACGTCACTTTGAGGCGTTTTCGGCACGGCTGTCTCTGGTCCTGTGCAGCCGGCCTGCTGACGCCGCGACCAGACCCGTTTCTGCGCCCCGTTTCTGCGCCCCGTCGTGCAGCGGGCTCAAAGCCTCCCGCTCCCAAGGGCGCGCAGCTCAGACGCTGAGAGGCTTACAGGCCCGCGGCCTGGCCGTCTTTCCGCGGGTCCGACCCGGCCGACAAAAAGCCGCTGTCCTGGTGCAGCCAGATGCCTTGTCCGCCGCCGATAGGTTTCTCGGGGATTTCCAACCGGTGGCCCCGGTCCAGCAGACCCTGACGCAGCAGCGGCGACAGCCCGGCCTCGGCCTGCACCCCACCGGTCTTGGGCGAGGCGTGGAACCGCGGCTGGTCCAGCGCAGCCTGAATATCCAGCCCGAAATCAAGCATGGCGGTCAGCACGTGCACCTGTCCCTGGGGCTGGTAGTCCGCGCCCATAACGCCGAAGGCCATCTGTACGTCATCGCCCTTGGTCAGCATGGCCGGAATAATGGTGTGCATGGGCCGCTTGCCTGGCCCGTAGGCGTTGGGGTGGCCGGGGTCATCGATGCGGAAGCTGCGGGCGCGGTTCTGGAACCAGATCCCCGACCCCGGCGCCACCAGCCCGGAACCGAAACTGTCGAAGACCGACGCGATCAGGCTAACCGCGTTGCGGTCGCCGTCGACCACGGTCAGGTAGACGGTGTCACCGCTGGCCGGATAGTCGGGGGTCGGCACCGGCGAGAGGCTGCGGTCGTCGCGGATGCGGGCCGCCTGCCGGTCCATGCGCGCGGGGCTGAGCACGTCCTCGACGCTGCACGGCATCGACGGCAGGTCGGCGAAGAAGGCCTCGCGGTCGGCGTAGGCGAGGTGCGCAGCTTCGATCTGCTGGTGGTAGCGGTCGAGCCCGTCGACCGAGCCCGGCGTGCCCAGCCGGTCGAGGATCTGCAGCATCTCCAGCGCCACCAGCCCTTGACCGTTGGGCGGGATTTCCCACAGCCGGTGGCCGCGGTAGGCGGTGCTGATCGGGTCGACCCACGTGCTCCGGGTCCCGGCGAAATCCTCGGCGCTGTGCAGGCCACCACCCGCGCGCAGCTTGGCCAGCATGTCGTCCATGACCCAGCCGTCGTAGAAACCCGCCCGGCCCTTGGCCGCAATTTCGCCCAGCGTCCGCGCCAGCGCCGGGAACACCATCCGCTGACCGACCGAGGGCAGGGCCCCGCCGGGCAGCAGCAGGGCGGCAGCATCGGGATCGTTGGCCAGTAAATCCCGCTCCAGCCCCCAGTCGCTGCGCACCCGCGCGTGCACCGGGAAGCCAACCTCGGCATAGACCCGGGCCGGTTCGATCACCCGCGCCAGATCCCAGCTGCCGAAGCGTTCGTGCAGGGTGATCAGGCCATCCACCGCGCCGGGCACCGTCACCGCGTGCGGGTGTTGGCGATCGACCTTGCTGGCCCCTGGGAAGGCGGCGCTGACCTGCTCCAGCGTTGCTGCCGCTGGCGCGCGGCCCGAGCCGTTGAGCCCGTAGACCGGCATTTTCCCACCCTCGGCGTAGAGCGCGAACATGTCCCCGCCCAGCCCCACGGACTGCGGTTCGACCACGCACTGCACCAGACAGGCGGTGACGGCTGCATCCACGGCGTTACCGCCCTCGGCCAGCACCTGCAGCGCTGCCGATGTCGCCAGCGGATGAGACGTTGCAACCGCCCCCTTTTCCGCCATAACAGTAGACCGGCCGGGAAGCTCGAAACTGCGCATGAACCTTACTCCTTGCGAGGGTGCCAGCTCGGGCCGAGCCAACAGGGATACGAGATCAAGGACGCCCCCATGACACTGCTTTGGCAGCCCCAGGAAGACCAGATCGCTGCAACAAATTTGGCGCGCTTCCAGTCTTTTATCAACGCGCGTTTTGATCGCGACTGCCGGTCATTCTGGGACCTTCACGATTTCAGCATCCACGACAACGAGCGCTTCTGGACCGGCTTCTGGGCCTTTGCCGATATCATCGGCGAGCCCGGCGAGATCGTCGTCGAGAACCCCGGGGAGATGCCCGGCGCCCGCTACTTCCCGCAGGGCCGGGTCAGCTACGCCGAAAACCTACTGCGCCCCGCAGAGCGCGCGGACAGCGACGACATCGCGCTGATCTTCCAGGCCGAGGACCGCAAGGCCGAGCAGGTGAGCTGGCGCGAGCTGATCGCCCGGGTTGGCCGCATGCAGGCGCTGCTGGCCGCCAGCGGTGTGGGCGAGGGCGACCGGGTCGGCTTCGTGCTGCCCAACTGCCCGACCGCGATCGTGGTCGCGCTGGCCGCCAACGCGCTGGGCGCGGTGGTTTCCTCGTGCTCGCCGGATTTCGGTGTTGGCGGCATCCTCGACCGCTTCACCCAGACTCGGCCCAAGGTGCTGATCGTCTGCGATGGCTATTTCTACGGCGGCACGGCCTTCGACACGCAGGACAAGTTCGCCGAGGTACTGACCGCGCTGCCGTCGGTTCAAAGCGCCTTCATGCTCGGCTTCTGTGACGAGCGCGCCGAGGTCGGCGAGGCGCTGCTGACCGCGCGGCCGACCACCGAGCGGCTGGATCGGGCGCTGGAGCGCCACGCCGCCTCGGACCGCCCAAGCTTCAAGCGGCTGGATTTCAACGCACCGCTCTACATCATGTTCTCGTCGGGCACGACCGGAAAGCCCAAGTGCATCGTCCACGGTCAGGGCGGGGTGCTGCTCAAGCAGCTCAGCGAGCATATGCTGCACAACGACACCCGCGCGGGCGACCGCACCTTCTTCTTCACCACCTGCGGCTGGATGATGTGGAACTGGCTGATCGCCGGGCTGGCGACGGGCTCGACCATCATGCTCTACGACGGCTCGCCCTTTGCGCCCGACCCGCTGGTGCTGTGGCGCTTTGCCCGCGAGCACGCCATGACCGGCTTCGGGCTGTCGGCCAAGTACGTCGACGCCCTGAACAAGCAGGCGGTGCGGCCCAAGTCGCTGGGCGACTACCCGGCCCTGCGCGCCATCGCCTCGACCGGTTCAACCCTGATCCACGAGAGCTTCGACTACCTCTATGAGCACGTTAAAACCGACCTGCACGTCGCCTCGGTCTCCGGGGGCACGGACCTGCTGGGCTGCTTTGTCGGCGGGACGGCGACCCTGCCGGTCTACCGCGGTGAGCTGCAGGTGCCGATCCTTGGCGTCGATCTGCAGGTCTACGACGACGAAGGCCAGCCCCAGCGCGAGGGTCGCGGCGAGCTGGTCTGCGCCACGCCCTTTCCTTCGATGCCACTGGGCTTCTGGGGCGACGACGACGGCAGCCGCTATCACGCCGCCTACTTCGACCGCTTCGAAGGCGTCTGGACCCACGGCGACTTCATCGAACAGACCCCCAACGACGGCTACATCATCCACGGCCGTTCGGACGCCACCCTCAACCCCAGCGGGGTGCGGATCGGCACAGCCGAGATTTACCGGCAGGTCGAGACCCTGCCGCAGGTCAAGGAAAGCATCGTCATCGGTCAGCCCTGGGCAGGGGATACCCGCGTGGTGCTGTTTGTGGTCATGCAGGAGGGTGAAACTTTGTCCGATGGCCTGAAGGAAAAAATCCGGGTACAGATCCGCAGCGGTGCTTCACCGCGCCACGTCCCCGCCAAGATCGTCGAGGTGCCGGATATCCCGCGCACTCGGTCGGGCAAGATCGTCGAACTGGCGGTGCGCTCAGTGGTCATGGGCGAGGAGGTGCGCAACGTCGAAGCGCTGGCAAACGCCGAGGCGCTGGACCACTTCAGGGGCATTACGGCCCTCGAAGAAGATTGAGGATCGTACCTGTGAATTGGAGCTGAGGCGCGGTCCGGCCGGGATTGAGTCACGTTGAGGAAGGACGAGTGTTTTGCCAGTAATCACCACCATCGACGATCTGCGGGAGTTGGCCCAGCGGCAGGTGCCGAAGATGTTTTTCGACTACGCCGAAAGCGGCTCCTACACCGAGCAGACGCTGCGCGAAAACACCTCCGACTTTGACAAGATCCGGCTGCGCCAGCGCGTTGCGGTGGATATGGAAGGCCGCAGCCTCGCCACCCAGATGGTCGGCGAAGATGTGTCCATGCCGCTGGCGCTGGCACCGGTCGGCCTGACCGGGATGCAGCACGCCGACGGTGAAATTCTGGCCGCTCAGGCCGCCGAAGAAGCGGGCGTGCCCTTCACGCTGTCGACCATGTCGATCTGCTCGATCGAAGATGTTGCCGAGAACACCACCAAGCCGTTCTGGTTCCAGCTTTACTTCATGCGCGACCGCGACTTCATCGAGCGCCTGATCCAGCGCGCTTATGACGCCGGCTGTTCAGCGCTGGTGCTGACGCTCGACCTGCAGATCCTCGGCCAGCGGCACAAGGACCTAAAGAACGGCATGACTGCGCCGCCGAAGCTGACCATCCCCAACATGATCGACATGGCGGGCAAGCCGGGCTGGTCGCTGGGCATGCTCGGCACCTCGCGGCGCAGCTTCCGCAACATCGTCGGCCACGCCAAGGGGGTCAGCGACATGTCCTCGCTGATGTCGTGGACCAGCCAGCAGTTCGACCCGCGTCTGAGCTGGGACGACGTGGCCTGGATCAAGGAACGCTGGGACCGCAAGCTGATCCTCAAGGGCATCCTCGACGAGGAAGACGCCCGGATGGCGGCCAAGACCGGCGCGGATGCGATCATCGTCTCCAACCACGGCGGCCGGCAGCTGGATGGCGCGGTGTCGTCGATCTCCATGCTGCCCCGGATCGTCGAGGCCGTGGGCGACCAGATCGAGGTGCATATGGATGGCGGTATCCGCAGCGGGCAGGACGTGCTCAAGGCGCGGGCGCTGGGCGCCAAGGGTACCTACAGCGGCCGGGCCTATATCTATGGCCTTGGCGCCATGGGTAAGGCGGGGGTGACTACGGCGCTGGAGGTGATCCGCAAGGAGATGGACACCACCATGGCGCTGTGCGGCTGCCGCAACATCGAGGATTTCGGCACCGATCACCTCATCCGCACCCCGCCGGCGACCGTAAACGATTACATGTAACGTTTGTTTCAAAGCCGGTTTCCGGAACCACAGCTGCGATTTCAGGATAGGGCCTGCACGGCCGCCATGCGGGCAGATTCAGGGGCTTGGGCTTGGCGTGCTTTTGCGGCCCTCCGCTAGAGTGCGGGCGCATGAACCGGATCGAGAGGAACCGACCGTGCCCCTGACCCCAGCCGTTTCCGCCATCATCGACAACTACGACAGCGAAAACCCGGGCACGCGCGCCAAGCTGGTGCAGATGCTCAACCACGGCCGCCTGGGCGGCACCGGCAAGATGCTGATCCTGCCCGTGGATCAGGGGTTCGAGCACGGCCCGGCGCGGTCGTTTGCCCCGAACCCGGCGGGCTACGACCCGCTGTATCACTGGCAACTGGCGATCGACGCCGGGCTGAGTGCTTTTGCAGCACCGATCGGCCTGCTCTCCGCCGGGGCCGCGCACTTTGCCGGGCAGATCCCGCTGATCCTCAAGGTCAACAGCTCAAACAGCCACGCGCTCGCCGCTGATCAGGCGCTGACCGGCAGCGTTGAAGACGCTCTGCGGCTGGGCTGCGCAGGGGTCGGCTACACGCTCTATCCCGGCTCGGACCAGCAGTTCGACATGCAGGAAAAGCTGCGCCAGCTGACCAAGGACGCCCGCGACGCTGGGCTGGCCGTGGTGGTCTGGAGCTACCCGCGCGGCGGCGGTCTGAGCAAGCAGGGGGAAACCAGCCTCGATGTCATCGCCTACGCCGCCCACATCGCGGCGCTGATGGGCGCGCATATCATCAAGGTCAAACCGCCCCAGCCCCAGATCGAGCAGGACGCGGCCCGGCCCAACTACGAGAATCGGGACTGGTCGAGGCTGGAAGACCGGATTGCCCACGTCATCCAGTCGGCTTTCGACGGCCGCCGCATCGTCATCTTCTCCGGCGGGGAAGCCAAGGGCACCGACGCGGTCTACGAGGAGATCGCGGCCATCGCCCGTGGCGGCGGCTACGGTTCCATCATCGGGCGCAACGCCTTCCAGCGCCCGCGCGAGGACGCACTGGCCATGCTTGAACAGTTGATCGGCGTCTACGCCGAGCAGGCTGCCCGCGAAGCGGCCATGCGCTTGGCCGCCACCGGATCCAGAGCCGCGTGACCACCGACAACAGCGTGAAGGCCCTGCTGCCCGACTTCGAGCGCGCCTGCGCGCTGGCCGCACGGGCCTGCCTGCCGTGGGTCGGGCAGGGCGACAAGGAAGCCGCCGACGCCGCCGCCGTTGATGCCATGCGCACCGCCTTCAACGCCGCGCCCATGCACGGACGGATCGTCATTGGCGAGGGCGAGCGCGATCAGGCACCCATGCTCTATATTGGCGAGATCCTCGGTGATGGCCCCCGGTTGGCCTCGACGCCCGAAGTCGACATCGCCGTCGACCCGCTGGAGGGCACGACCCTGTGCGCGCAGAACCGGCCGGGCGCGCTGTGCGTGGCGGCTTTTGCCCCGCGTGGTGACCTGCTCCACGCACCCGACGTCTACATGCAGAAGCTTGCTGCCCGCCCGGGCCTCGACCTGCGCGCCGACGATATCGACCGGCCGCTCGACGAGGTTCTGGCCCGCTTGCAGGGGCAGGCCGGGCGACCCTTGCGGGTGATCATGCTCGATCGAGAGCGCCACCGGCCGATGATGGCGGCGGTGCAGGCAGCGGGCGCGGCGCTGAGCCTGATCCCCGATGGCGACGTCATGGGCGCGCTGTTGACCTCGCTGCCCGGGGCGGTCGGCGGTGGCGGCCCGCGCTTCGATCTCTACGTGGGCAGCGGCGGGGCGCCCGAGGGCGTGTTGGCGGCGGCAGGCTTGCAGGCGCTGGGCGGGAGCATGTTCGGACGGCTGATCTTCCGGGACGATGATGAGCGCGAGCGGGCGGCGCGGATCGGCCTTGGACCGGCTGAACAGGAGCAGGTTTTCGCGCTCTCCAACCTCGCCTCCGGTCATGCTCATCTGGTGCTGGCCGGGGTCACGGGTGACGTGCTCGAAGGCGCGACCAACGCTGGGGCGCAGGTGCTGAGCCTCGGCGCCGGAGTGTGCAGGCTGCAGCACTACCGGTTCTGATTGCGGCAGTCGGGCACGCCGGACTGATCTCACCGCAAGACTTCACCAGAATGAGAAACAAAAAGGGCGCCCGAGAGAGCGCCCTTGTCCTTGTGTGTTTTCCGGGTGATTGGCGGACCGGGTTTCAGCCCGCCAGTTCGGCTTAGCGGAAGATGTAGGTGTTGAAGCGGTCCGAGCGGCCATCGGAGTAGACGGTGGTGACCTCGGCGATCAGTTTGTGACCGTTGCGCTTGAGAACCATGGTGCGGGTGGCAAAGCCCTGGTCCCACTTGGCCATGATCCGCTTGGCCGTGGTCGGGTGAGCGCCGACGCTGTCGGTCAGCGGAATGCCCTGGGTCCAACCCCAGTTACAGTCGCTCGGGTGGCAGGAGCCCCAGGCCTTGACCTTCACGGCCGCACCATCGACCACAACGCGGATCTTGGTGACGCCACGGGTGTCGTCGTCGATGTTGATCCAGGCGCCTTCGAGCTGGTCGAGGTTGCTTTCAACCGGTAGCAGGGGCAGGAGAGGCAGCAGCGGCAGGATTGGGTTAGGCAGGATGATCGGCGGGATGCTCACGGGCATCCGCTTCAGGGTGTAGCGGTAGTAGGTATCGGTGCGGCCGTCCTTGAAGTCGGTTGCGTTTTCGATGATCAGCTTGTCACCGTGCAGGTAGGCGCTGACCAGAGACGTGGCGTGGGACTTGTCGTAGCGCGCCATGATCCGCTCGGCAGACAGGGGCGAGGCGCTGACCGAAGAAGCCAGCGGCATGGCCGAGACTTCACCCCAGTCACAGTCGTTGGGGTGGCAGGCGCCCCAGGTGTTCAGGGTCGGGTGAGCACCCTCACCGCCGATCACCACTTTGGTGATGCCGCGGGTGCTGTCGTCGACGTTGATCCAGGCGCCGCGGAGGTCATCCAGACCGGCGTGGGCCGAGGTGGCGAGAAGCAGACCAGCAACGGCACCCGTTGCGGTCACAGAGATTTTGCTGAGCAGAGAAGCGATTTTCATGATTTGATCCTCAGAGAGACGTTTGAACGGGGCGGGAAGGTCGTTTCCCGTGGTTGACGCAGACCGGTGTAGGCCGGTTCTGTTGCGCGCGTTTCTCGGATCGCTTTCAGTAATCGCGATTGGTGAAACAGTGAGTGTGGCGGTGTTTCAGAAGGTTTCTGCCAGAGGGTAAAACCCAGAAAAAAGGGGCTGGAGCAGCCTTTCAAGCTGCCACAGCCCCGGTTCATGTCGCTTTGCTGCTGGTGCTCGGAGACGACCCAAGCCCGGCTGGTCTTCAGCCCCCGCGCAGCTGGCGCAGGCGCTCCTGCAGGTACGAATCTGCCGTGTAGCGCTCGGACAGCACGACCTCGGGCCGTGGGTGGCAGAACAGCGGCAGGCTGATCCGGCCGATGGTCTTGTCTGCGCCATCCGGGTTCACCACGCGGTGAGTGGTCGAGGGGAAGTACCCGCCCGAGACTTCCTGCAGCATATCGCCGATGTTGACGATCAGGTTGCCGAAGTCACAGGGCACTTCCAGCCAGGAGCCGTCCTTGGCAAGCACCTGCAGCCCCGGCTCGTTGGAGGCCGGCAGGATGGTGATCAGGTTTATGTCCTCGTGCGCTGCAGCACGGATCGCTGCGGGCTCTTCGTCGCCGGTCAGCGGTGGGTAGTGCAGGATGCGCAGCAGGTGCTTGGGGCTACCCTCGATCATTGTCGAGAGGGACTCGCTGTACAGCGCCGTCACATCCTCAGGGGACTCGTCCTCGATCCATTGCAGCAGCTCGGCGGCGAGGTCGGTCGCCCGTTGGTGGTAGGCCTGCGCCTTGGGCAGCAGGTCGTCAGGGCAGACATCGCCGGGGTAGTAGTGGAAGAACTCCTTGATATCTTTGATGGTGTTGCCCTTGGCCGTCTCGGACAGCGACTGCGGGTAGAACCCGCCCGCACCATTGTGGGGGACGGCGTAGTCGTTCTTGCGGTCCTCGCTGAAAAACTGACGCCAGTCGTCATAGATTGCCTGCACTTCTTCCTGTCGCAGGGGGTGGTTCTTGAGCACGCCGAAACCGGTATCCCGGAGCGAGCGGACAAAGTCCTGCTTTGCGGTCGGGCTGGTGAAGTCAACGGCAACGAGTTCCATGTCAGGACTCCTTATTCAGGTTAGGAATTAACGCCTATGGTGACGCATTTTCGCAGGAAATTACAAGATAAGACCCCGTAAATTCCTCATAAACCGGCCAGGGTTCGGGAAAATGGCCTTTTTGCGCAGCTTGCGCCGAAGGAATCATTTCCCCGCAACCAATCTTGGGCGTAGGTTCGCAACATCTTCAACAGTTCAAGGCGGCGCTCATGTTCTCTCTGGGCAACCTTCCGACCACCGATGAAATGATTGCAGCCGATCTCGGCAGCCATATGCATCCCTTCACCGATCACGACGCGCTGGGTCCGGGTGACCTGCGGGTGATCACTTCGGCTGAGGGCGTGTTCATCAACGACAGCAACGGTGGCCAGATCCTCGACGGGATGGCCGGCCTGTGGTGCGTCAATATCGGCTATGGCCGGCAGGAAATCGGGGAGGCCGTAAGCCGCCAGATCGCCCAGCTGCCCTACTACAACACCTTCTTCAAGACCACGCACCCGCCGGTGATCGTGCTGTCGGAGAAGCTGGCCCAGCTCACCCCCGACGGGATCGAGAAGTTCATGTTCGGCACCTCGGGTTCGGACAGCAACGACACGGTGATCCGCCTGGCGCGGACCTACTGGGCCGGGCGCGGCAAGCCCGACAAGACGGTCATCATTTCGCGTAAGAACGCCTACCACGGCTCGTCGATGGCTTCGGCCAGCCTCGGGGGCATGCAGTTCATGCACGCGCAGGGCGGCCTGCCCATTCCCGATATTCACCACATCGGCCAGCCCTACTGGTTCGACGAAGGTGGCGACATGGATCCCGATGCCTTTGGCCTGATGCGCGCTCGCGAGCTCGAGCAGGCCATCGACCAGCTCGGCGAAGACCGGGTCGCGGCCTTTATCGCCGAGCCCATTCAGGGTGCGGGTGGGGTCATCATCCCGCCGGACAGCTACTGGCCTGAAGTGCGCCGCATCTGTGAGGAGCGCGATATTCTGTTCGTCGCCGACGAAGTGATCTGCGGCTTCGGCCGGCTGGGCACGTGGTTCGGCTCGCAGCGGCTGGACCTGCGCCCGGACATGATCGCCATGGCCAAGGGCCTGACCAGCGGCTACCTGCCCATGGGCGGGGTCGGGCTGACCAACGAGGTCTACGAGGGCGTCAGTCAAGACGGCGAGTTCGCCCACGGCTACACCTATGCCGGTCACCCGGTCAGCGCGGCGGCGGCCATTGCCAACCTTGAAATCATGGAGCGCGAGGGTCTGGTCGACCGCGTTGGCTCCCACACCCAGCACGTGTTCGCGGAGAAGTTCGCCGCGCTGGGCGACCACCCGCTGGTGGGTGAGGCCGCGACCTTCGGCCTCCTCGGCAAGCTGGAACTCGTCCCCGATGCGGCCAGCGGGTCGCGGCGGCGGTTCGAGAACAGCGGCGAGGTCGGCGGAATCTGCCGTGATTTCTGCTTCCGCAACAATCTGGTGATGCGGGCGGTGCGGGATTCCATGGTCTGCAGCCCGCCGCTGCCGATCGCGGATGATGAAATCGACCTGCTCGTCGAACGCGCTTGGGCAGCGCTGGATCAGACGGCCGCTGCGGTTGCGGACAAGATGGCCTGAGGACCGTGCATCATGAACGATCTGCCACAAAGTCTTGAGCCTGAAATCAGCTTAGAAGAGTCCCCGGATCTCGTATCGGGGCGGATGAGCGAGCTGCGCAAATGGGCGCGCGAGAAGGGCGTCGAGGAAATCGAGTGTCACACGCCCGATTTCGCCGGTATCGCGCGCGGCAAGGTCATGCCGGCGGAGAAGTGGTTCGGTGGGGTTGAAACCCGCCTGCCGACCTCCGTGTTCTTTTCGACCATCACCGGATCCTACGCCGACAGCCCGCACCGCGAGCTGTGGTCTGATGCGGATATGATCCTCAAGCCCGACCTGCGCACGGCGAGTTCGTTGCCCTGGGCGACGGTGCCGTCGATCCAGGTGATCCACGACGTGCTCGATCTGGACGGCAAACCGATCGACTTTGCCCCGCGCTCGGTCCTGCGCCGCGTGCTCAAGAGCTTCGAGAAGCTGGGCTGGAAACCGGTCGTCGCGCCGGAACTTGAGTTCTACCTGACCAAGCCGAACACCGATCCCGACCTGCCGCTGGAACCGCCGCAGGGACGCTCAGGCCGGACCCAGCGCAGCAATCAGGCGTTCTCCATGCAAGGGATCGACGAATACGAGAGCGTAACCGACCATATCTACGACTTTGCCGCTGCGCAGGGGGTCGAGATCGACACCATCATCCAGGAATTCGGCCCCGCCCAGCTCGAGGTCAACCTCGTCCACGGCGACGCGATGGAGAAGGCCGACGAGGTCTTCATCTTCAAGCGCACGGTGCGGGAGGCCGCGCTGCGCTGCGGATGCTACGCAACCTTCATGGCCAAGCCGATCGAGGGCCACGCGGGCAACGCCATGCACATCCACCAGTCGGTGGTCGATATCAACAGCGGGGAGAACATCTTCAGCGACGCCAAGGGTGAGCCGACCGACCTGTTCCGCTGGTTCATCGGCGGGCAGCAGAAATACTCCTACGCGACCTCCGCGCTGTGGGCGCCCTACGTCAACTCCTACCGCCGGCTGGTCCCGGACATGTCCGCGCCGATCAACCTCGAATGGGGCTATGACAATCGCACCACGGGGCTGCGGGTGCCGCGCTCGGGGCCCAAGAACCGCCGGGTGGAAAACCGCCTGATCGGGGCCGATACCAACCCCTATATCGCCATCGCCGGTTCGCTGGCCGCGGGCCTGCTGGGGATCAGCAACAAGGTCGAGCCGCGCGAACCCGTGACCGGAAACGGGTTTGCTGGCGGCCGGGCGCTGCCTTACTCGCTGCTCGAAGGGATCGAGGCCTTCGCCGCCAGCGAAGAGCTGGCCGAGGTGCTGGGACAGCAGTTCGTCGACATGTACACGGCGCTGAAGTTCGAGGAATACGACGCCTTCATGCAGGTGATCAGCCCGTGGGAGCGCCAGCACCTCCTGCTCAACGTGTAGCGCGCGCTGGTGTGAAACGGCAGCCAGCGACGTGAGCCAGAACAGCCTTCTTCACCTCAACGACCGGGCGGGGGCCTTCCCCCCGTCCTACTACGCTGCGACGGCGAAGAACGTGGTCGAGCGCCCGCGGCTGAGCGGCATCGAAGAAGCCGATATCTGCATCATTGGTGGCGGTTTCACCGGCCTGAGCGCGGCCTTGCACTGCGCGCGGCAGGGGCGGTCGGTGGTGGTCCTCGACGCCCACCGCGCGGGCTGGGGTGCCTCCGGGCGCAACGGCGGACAGGTCGGGGTGGGCCAGCGCATCGATCAGGACAGCCTCGAAGCGCTGGTCGGGGTGGATCATGCCCGCGAGGCCTTCCGCATCGGGGTCGAAGCCCCAGCGCTGGTGCGCGCGCTGATCGCCGAACACGCCATACCCGCGGACTACAAGCCGGGGCTGCTACACACCAACCACCGCGCACGCTTCGACGCTGAGTCCCGCGACTATGCGGCCAAGCTGCAGGACGAGTACGGCTACGACCAGATCCGCTTCGTCGAGCGCGCGGAAATGCCGGAAATGCTCGGCGCGGCCGACGCCTTTGGCGGCACGCTCGACACTGGCGGCGGGCACATTCATCCGCTGAATTTCGCGCTCGGGCTGGCCCGAGCCGCTGAGGCCGCCGGCGCGCGCATTTTTGACCGGGCGGAGGTCGCCACCGTCAGCCCCGGTGACCCGCACGAGGTCCGGTTGCGCGAGGCTGCGGCTTCCGGGGCAGAAACCGGTGTGCGGGCCAAAGTCGTGCTCTACGCCTGCAACGGCTATCTGAGCGGGCTGGAGCCGCGGACCTCGGCTCGGGTGATGCCGATCAACTCCTTCGTCGTCGCCACCGAGCCGCTGAGCGAGGAGCGCTGCCGGTCGCTGATCCGCGACGATGTTGCGGTCGCCGACAGCCGCTTTGTGGTCAACTACTACCGGCTGAGCGCCGACCGCCGGATGCTGTTCGGTGGCGGTGAGACCTATGGCTATCGCTTCCCGCGCGACATCCGGGCGTTCGTCCGGCGCCCGATGCTGGAGGTCTTTCCCCAGCTGGCCGACGTCGCGCTGGACTACGGCTGGGGCGGCACGCTGGGCATCACCATGAAGCGTCTGCCCGACTATACCGAGCTGGGACCGAACCTCTTCAGCCTATCGGGCTATTCGGGGTCCGGGGTCGCCATGGCGACCAAATCGGGGCAGATTTTCGCCGACATGCTCGATGGCGACGACCGCGATTTTCGCGTCATGCAGGGTCTGCCGACCCCGACTTTCCCTGGGGCAGGTCGCTGGCGTCAGCCGTTGCTGATCGCGGCCATGAGCTGGTACGCGCTGCGGGATCAGGTGTAGTGGTCCGGTTTACTGCGCACGAATTGCAGAAGAAGTCGCGCGGCCAGCTTGAAAGTCTGCGCGAGTGCTGAGCTGGGGTATTCTCCAGCATTCTTCTGATACATTCTCAGGGATGATCTCCGTGCCTCCCGACCGGAGCTCATCAATTTCCGCCAGACATTTCTCCTCAAGGAGTGCTGTCTCACCCTGACGGCTCATTGCGTTCCGTGCTTCCTCAGTTTCGGCAATCGCCACCGTCAGCAAGGGTATCTGGGCACTGGCTAACTGATTGCCAGCTCCATTGCCTCCGGCCGTACATTCACAAAAGGTCGGCGGATTGTCGGCGGAGCAATCATTCTCAGTTAGACCTGAGCGCAAGTCGAACTTCACACTACCAGCAAAAGTCTTGGGCAGTATTTGCTCCAGCGCAGTCTTCCCCACAAACTCGCCACTTAAACCGCTCGAGCACGAGAAGGGCGTGAAGCCGAACTGATCGACCAGCTGAACGCAGAGCTTGCAGAAGCGGCGCTGGCGCTAACCAACCTCAACATCGTGATCGAGGAGCAGCAGGCGACGATTGCGGCGCTGGAAGAACAGCAGGCCACCGCAACCACCAGCTTGGCAGAAGTCAACGATGCGGTTGCGCTGGTCGAGGACGAAATCGCTGATCTGAGCCAGGCTCAGACCGAGCAAGAAAAGCTGCTCACCGAACTGACGACGGCAGAAGAGGCATTGCTGATCGAACTGCAGGCAGCGCTCGATGAACTCGAGGGCGCTCAGTCTGAATTCGAGACGCTTGAGGGACTGACCACCGATGACGTTCTAGTCGATGCGCTGGTCGCATTCCTGATCAATTCCGGTCAGACCGTGGACGCCGACGGCATCACCGACGAGATGCTGGAGTGGGCGAAGGCGCAGCTGGCACTCTGATCAGTGCTGGCCTGAAGCAGCCGGGGCAGGGCCGATACTTTCGGGCCTGCCTCGCTATGTTCCGACTGCCTGCCTTAACCTTAGCCCGGCACGTTATCGGCAATTGCTAAGGTGTTGTCCGGCCTCTAGACTGCTGCCCATCTCAGATTCACCTGCAGAAACTTAGGTGGTACAGTATGTCCAGCACCCCCACAGGCGCACCGGAAATCATCGATCAGGCGTGGCGCAAGGACGCGCTCAAGGGCTCGGCCTATGAGCTGACCTACGCGGGCACCCTGTCCTATGCGCGGCGGCGCTACAGCCGGGATCTGCAGGGGGTCGACATCGCCGTCTCCGGCATTCCCTTCGACAGCGCAGTGACCAACCGCCCCGGCTGCCGTCTCGGCCCGCGCGCGGTGCGGGCAGCCTCGACCCAGCTGGCCGAGCTGAACTCTTTTCCCTTTGGCTTTGACCCCTTCGACACGCTGGCCGTGGTCGACTACGGCGACTGCGCATTGAACGCCCACGCGCCGATGACCGTGCCCGACGACATCGCCGCCCATGCCCGCGAGATCCTCGCAACCGATACAGCCATGCTGACCTTCGGCGGTGATCACTTCGTGGCCTATCCGCTGATCAAGGCCCACGCGGAAAAGCACGGGCCCGTGGCGCTGCTGCAGTTCGATGCGCACTGCGACACGTGGGAGAGCAGCGGCCCGCTCGATCACGGCACCATGTTCCTCTCGGCGGTCAACGAAGGCCTGCTCGACGTGGAGCACAGCATCCAGGTCGGCCTGCGCACCCACAACGATATCGATGTCGGCATCGAGGTGCTGACCGCGCCCTGGGTCCACCGCCACGGGGTCGACGCGACCCTGGAGGCGATCCGCAAACGGGTGGGCGACCGGCCGGTCTACCTGAGCTTCGACATCGACGTGCTCGACCCGGCCTTTGCCCCTGGCACCGGCACGCCGGTCAGCGGCGGCCTCGCCAGCTGGCAGGCGCTGGAGCTGATCCGGGGTCTGGGCAGCCTCAACATGGTGGCCATGGATCTGGTCGAAGTCTCCCCGCCCTACGACCACGCGGAAATCACCGCGCTGGCCGCAGCGACCGTCGCCTACGACTGGCTGTGCGTGATGGCGCAGCGTCGTCAGCAGGGCCTGTGGTAAGCAAGACTTCCCAGTGAAGCAGGAGGGGTAGCAGCGGTGAGTGTGAAGGTCGGCATCTTGATCTGCGGGCACTTTATTGAGGAGGTCGCGGCGGTCTACGAGGACTACCGTGCGCTCTACGCGCCCATGCTGGGCGAGGGCTTCGACTGCCGGCCTTACTTCGTCGTGGATGGTGAGATGCCGGCCTCGGTCGACGAGCAGGACGGCTGGCTGGTTTCCGGCTCCCGCCACGGCGCTTACGAGGACCACGTCTGGATCCCGCCGCTCGAGGACTTTCTACGCGCGGCCTATGCGGCCGCCGTGCCGGTGGTGGGCATCTGCTTCGGGCATCAGATTTTGGCGCAGGCGCTGGGCGGACGGGTCGAGAAGTTCGACGGTGGCTGGTCGATCGGGCCGACAGAGTACGCTTTTGCCGACGGTCACCACGAGACCGTCGTCGCCTTCCATCAGGACCAGATCACGGCCAAGCCCGAGGCGGCCGCAGTCATCGCCAGCACCGATTTCTGCGCCTTCGCCGGGCTGGCCTATCCCGGCCCGACGATCAGCTTCCAGCCGCACCCGGAATTCACCCCGGCCTTCATCGGGGACTTGCTCGAGGCCTATCAGGACCGGCTCGACCCGGCGGTTGTCACCGACGCCAGCGCGCGGCTGAGTACGCCGCTCAGCCAAGGCGGAATGGTCGGCCAGATCCGCGACGTGCTGCGTGGGGGCGAGGCCATGAGCGTCGCGGCGGCTGATGCTGCGGCGCCGGCGGGCGCTGAGGCAGGCTGATGGTCAGCTTCGGTAAGGACCGGCTGGAGCCGCTGTTCAAGGTCGGGCTGAAGCCGCTCGATCTGGCGCAGTGGTTCGAGCCCGATGGTGATCTTGCCGCCTACCGGGCGGAGAAGGACCGGCTGACGGCCAGCGAGGGCGAGCTGGTGTTTCGCGCTGAACCGGGGACTGAGGCTGCGCAGGCGGAAGTGCGCGCGCTGCTGACCGAAAATCTCGCCCGATACCACCCGGATATCAGCCTGCCCGAAGACAGCGGCGGGCCGGATCTGCTCGAGGCGGCGCGCTGCGTGCAGGAAGACCTCGTGCTGATGCGCTTGGATCCGGATGCCAACCCGGCGCGCTGGCGCATGGTTGCGGCCTCGCTGCATTTCCCCTCCAGCTGGAAGCTGGGCGAGAAAATCAGCCGCCCGCTCGATGAAATCCACGATAATGTTCCCGGGTTCGGCCCGAAGACCCGCAATGCCGGGCTGATGGCGCGGATCTTTGACGGGCTGAAGGTCGAGCAGCCGGTGCAGCGCATGAACTGGACGCTCTACCCCACGCCCACGCTTCACCATCCCTATTCAGCGCGCGACCGTGGCGCCAACCCCGACCGACACACCCTCGATGCGGAGTCTTTCATTCGGGTTGAGCGCCAGACCCTGCGCAAGCTGCCGCAGAGCGGCGATATCCTGTTCACCATCCGCATCTATATCGACCCGATCGCGGCGTTGTCGCGATACCCGGAGGCGCTGGCCGCGCTCAAGACCAACCTGCGGGCGCTGACCCCGGCGGAGCGGGACTACAAGGGCCTGCGCAAGGCCTTCGACGACGTGATTGCGGTGATCGAGGGCTTTGAAGGCCCTGGGGAGGGCGGAACCTCCGGGGATCAGGCAGGCCCGTGAGCCGGGGCACTGCACCGCAACCGGTGATGCAGGCCCCTGGCGGCCGCACGGATGTTGGGCTGCCGCCGGCCTTCACGCGCTGGTTCGAGGCCCGTGGCTGGGCGCCCCACGCCCACCAGCTGGCTATGCTCGAGGCCGCGCAGGCGGGGCAGTCGGCCTTGCTGACCGCACCGACCGGTGGGGGCAAGACGCTGGCGGGGTTTCTACCCTCACTGGTCGAACTCGCCGGTCAGCCGGATTTCGAGGGGCTGCACACGCTCTATATTTCGCCGCTCAAGGCGCTGGCGACTGACATCCGCCGAAATCTCGAAACCCCGCTGGGGGAGATGGGGCTGGCCATCACCGCCGAGGCGCGGACGGGTGACACGCCCGCCAACCGTCGCGCGCGCCAGCGCGAGCGCCCGCCGCATATCCTAATGACCACGCCGGAGAGCCTGGCGCTACTGCTGTCCTACGAGGACAGCGACGCCTTCTTCGGCAATCTGCGCTGCGTCATTTTAGACGAGCTGCACGCGCTGGCGACCAACAAGCGCGGGCACCTGCTCAGTCTGGGTCTGGCGCGGCTGCAGAGCCTCGCGCCGGATCACCGCCGGGTGGGTCTGTCGGCGACGGTGGCCGACCCGCAGTACCTGCTCGACTGGCTACACCCGGACGCCGGGGCTGTCTCCGGGGCCACCACCAAGGGCGACACCACCAAGGGCGACACCGGCGGGGGCGAGACCGGCGAGGGCGCCGAAGCGGGCGCTGAAGAGGGCGCAGCTCGCGTGGTCCATGTCCGCGGCCGGGCCGGGGCGCGGCCCGATATCCGCATCCTCACCCCCGAAGACCATATCCACATGCCCTGGTCGGGGCACATGGCCGTGCACGCCATGGAAGGGGTTTACCGACTGATCCGCGATGCCGGGATGTCGATCGTGTTCGTCAATACCCGTGCGCAGGCCGAGCTGTGCTTCGCCGAGCTGTGGCGGCTCAACGAAGACGGCCTCGCCATTGCCATGCACCACGGCAGCCTCGAGCGTGAGCAGCGCCGCCGGGTCGAGGCCGCCATGGCCGCCGGGACGCTGCAGTCCGTGGTGGCGACCTCATCGCTGGATCTGGGGATCGACTGGGGCGACGTGGATCTGGTGGTGCAGGTCGGCGCACCCAAGGGGGTCAGCCGCCTGATGCAGCGCATCGGACGGGCCAACCACCGCTTTGACGAGCCCAGCCGCGCCGTGCTGGTCCCGGCCAACCGCTTCGAGGTGCTGGAGTGTCAGGCCTGCATGGACGGGGTCTGGGCGGAGGAGCTTGACGGCGACCCGGCCCGGCCAGGGGGGCTGGATGTTCTGGCCCAGCACATCATTGGCATGGCCTGCGCCTGGCCCTTCCAGCCTGACGATCTCTACGCCGAGGTGATCCGGGCGCGGCCCTTCCGCGACCTCAGCCGGCAGGACTTCGACGACACGCTCGGGTTCGTCACCGATGGCGGTTATGCCCTGCGCGCTTACGAGCGCTACCAGCGCCTGCTGACCCTGCGCGATGGGCGGCGGGGGATCGCCGACGGTCACCACGCCCGCCGCTACCGCATGAACATCGGCACCATCGTCGAGGCGCCGACGCTGAAGGTGCGGCTGGGGAATGGTTTCGGGCGATCGCTGGGGGAGGTCGAGGAGTTCTTCGCCAATGGGCTGCGCCCGGGAGACACCTTCATTTTCGCCGGGCGGCTGCTGGAGTTCATCAAGATCGACGAGACCAGCCTGATCTGCCGCGCGGCGCACAAGAGCGTGCGGGACCCGGCGGTGCCCGCCTACGGCGGCGGGCGCATGCCGCTGACGGCCAACCTGGCCGACCGGGTGCGGGTCATGCTCGAAGACCCGTCCGGTTGGGCGCGCCTGCCCGACCCGGTGCGCGAGTGGTTGCAGCTGCAGGCGGCAAAGTCGCGCCTGCCCAGCGCCGACCGGCTGCTGGTCGAGACCTTCCCGCGCGGGGATCGCATGTATCTGGTTGCCTATTGCTTCGAGGGACGGAATGCGCACCAGACGCTGGGCATGCTGCTAACCAAGCGGCTGGAGCGCTTTGGCTACGCGCCGCTGGGGTTTGTCGCCTCGGACTATTGCATCGCGACCTGGTCGCTGCGGGTGCCGGAGACGGCCGAGGCGGTGGCTGAGCTGTTCGATCAGGACATGCTTGGCGACGATCTGGAAGCGTGGATGGATGAGAGCACGCTGCTCAAGCGCACCTTCCGGCGCTGCGCGGTGATCGGCGGGCTGATCGATCAGAACGTCATGGGGCCGAACCGGACCCGGCGGCAGGTGACCTTCAACAATGATATCATTTACGACGTGCTGCGCCGCCACGAGCCCGGTCACGTGCTGCTGCGCGCGACCCGGCAGGATGCGGCCGGCGGGCTGACCGATGTCAGCCGGCTTGCCGATATGCTGGTGCGGTTTCAGGACCGGATCGAGCACGTGCACCTGCCGCGGGTATCCCCCATGGCGGTGCCAGTCATGCTCGATATCGGCAAGGAAGGGGTGGCTTCGGCGAGCTCGGCCATGGACGAACTGCTGGATACCAGCGCGGCGGCATTGATCGGCGAGGCGATTGGTGATGAAAAGGACGGCGGGTCCGATGCTGAGGGCGTCGATCTTGGCGCCATGGACCTTGATGCCATGGCGCGTGCGCTGGATGGACGCTGAGCCGGGCGCAGGATCGATAACAGCAGGAAAGCAGAAGAGAGCAGAATAGAAGACCCATGACCGACGTCCGTTTTTACCACCTTACCCGCACCCGGCTCGAAGACGCCCTGCCGGTCATGCTCGGGCGCACGCTCGAGCGCGGCGGTCGGGCGGTGGTGCGTCTGGCCACGCCCGAGCGGCTGAAGGCGCTGGACGAGTGGTTGTGGACCTTTGACGATGCCGCCTTCATCCCCCACAGCAGTGATGGGGGGCAGCACGCAGCCGACCAACCGGTGTGGCTGACGCTGGGTGAGGATAACCCGGCGAGGGCCGGTTTTTTGTTCGTTGGCGAGGGGGCGGAGCTGGCTGGATTTGAAGACTTTGAGGTCTGTGCAGTGCTGTTCGACGGCCGGGTTGAAGAAGCCGTCGCCCGAGCCCGCAGCCAGTGGGCGGCGGTCAAGGCAGTGGCTGAGGCCAAGGAACCGGCTAGCGAGGCACCCCACGCGCTCAGTTACTGGCAGCAAAACGATCGCGGCGGTTGGGTGCAGGCGCAGTAGTTTCAGCGGTTCGGCCTTGGCTTGTGTGTTGGTTCAACGCAGAGAAGAACGTTGCGCGTGGGTGGGTCGCAGGCNGCGAAGCGGCCCAGACCCGAGCGCGCCACCGGCTGATGATCGCTGCTTTTCGGCGCCGCCGTACGCCAATCAATGGGCCTTTGGTGGCGGACTTGCTTTGACGCCGCTTCGCGGCTTTCAAAGCGCGCCCGCGCAATCCGAATGACACGCCGGACCCGGTCGTTGACCGGGGCCCNGCGTGACGGTTTTTTCAGGATCGCCTCATTGCCCTGAACTGAGTGCGCGTGGGAGGGTCGCAGGCCGCGAAGCGGCCCAGACCCGAGCGCGCCACCGGCTGCTGATCGCTGGTATTCAGCGCCGCGGCACGCCAATCAATTGGCCTTTGGTGGCGGACTTGCTTTGACGCCGCTTCGCGGCTTTCAAAGCGCGCCCGCGCAACCCCTGCGATTGACATCTGGCTTCATTCACCGGACGCGGCTTCGAGCGTGGTCGAGAGTTCCAGCCAGGCCTCTTCAGCAGCTTCGAGCAGCCTCTCCAGCTCACCCAGCTTTTTCTGCCATGCAGGCACTCTGGCTGACTTGACTGGGTCGCTGTAGACCCCCGGGTCAGCGAGCAGGGCGCGGCCCTTGTCGATCTCGGCCTGGATCTTTTCCACCCGCCGTTCGGCCTCGGCCACCTGCTTTTTCAGTGGCGCCAGTGCGGCGCGGGCGTTGGCGGCTGCCTGTCGCGCCTGCCGACGCTGTTCAGCGCTCTGGCTCCCTTCGTTCTGGCTCCCCTCGCTCTGACCCCCTTCGCTCTGGCCCGCTTGCATGAGTGCGCCGTCGCCTTCACCGTCGTCGCTGACGCTAGCACGCCCGCTTCGCCCGCTACGGTTCTCCCGCTGGGCATGACGGCGCTCGGCCAGCAGCTCGCGGCGGTAGTCATTCATATCACCCTCGAAGCGCTCGACCTGGCCCCCGCGCACAATCCACAGCCGGTCGGCCGTCAGCTCGACCAGGTGCGGGTCATGGGTGACCAGGATCACCGCACCCTCGTAACCGTTGATCGCCTGCACCAGCGCCTGACGGCTGTCGACGTCCAGGTGGTTGGTCGGCTCGTCCATCAGGATGATGTGCGGCGCCTCCCGGCTGATCAGCGCGAAAAGCAGCCGCGCCTTCTCCCCACCCGACAGAGCCCCAATNCGTGTTTCCGCCTTGTCNTCGCCGAAGCCGAAGCGGCCCAGCTGGGCGCGGACCACCGTTTCCGTCGCCTTGGGCATGAGCGTCTTCAGGGTGTCAAGCGGGGTGCTGTCCACCGACAGCTCGTCGGTCTGGTGCTGGGCGAAGTAGCCGATTTTGAGCTTGCCCGACTTCTGCACCAGCCCCTCGCGCACCCGCAGCCGTCCGGCGAGCACCTTGAGCAGGGTCGACTTGCCGTTGCCATTNGCACCGAGCAGGGCGATGCGGTCATCGCTGTCNATGCGCAGATTGACCCGCTTGAGCACCGCGGGGCCTTCNCCGTATCCGACTTCGCCATTGTCGATGGTCAGCAGCGGCGAAGCCAGCGGGCGGGGCTCGGGGAAATCAAAGGTCACAGTCCATTCGTCGGCGACCGAGGCAATGGGCTGCATCCGCGCCAGCATCTTCAGCCGCGACTGAGCTTGCCGCGCCTTGGTCGCCTTGTAGCGGAAGCGGTCGACGAAGCGCATGATATGGGCGCGCTGGGCCTCCTGCTTCTCCTTCTGCCGGACCAGAAGCGCCATGCGCTCGGCGCGGGTTTTTTCGAAAAAGTCGTAGTTGCCCTTGTAAGCGGTCAGCGACTGTGCCTCGAGATGCAGGATATCGGTGACCACCGAGTTGAGCAGGGCGCGGTCGTGGCTGACGATCAGGATCGTGCCGCGGTAGGCCTTGAGATAGGCCTCCAGCCACAGCGTGGCCTCCAGATCGAGATGGTTGGTCGGCTCGTCAAGCAGCAGCAGGTCGGGCTGGGTGAACAGCAGCGCGGCCAGCGCCACGCGCATCCGCCAGCCCCCGGAGAAGGCCGAGCACGGCTGGGCCTGTGCTGCCTCGCTGAAGCCCAGCCCGGCAAGGATCCGCGCCGCNCGGGCGGGGGCAGAGGCCGCCGAGATGTCCTCGAGCCGGGCGTGAATACCGGCAATCTGCTCGGGGGGCAGGTCGGGGCGCTCCAGTGCATCGAGCAGGTCGGCACGCTCGCGGTCGGCGTCCAGCACGGTATCGATCAGCGACTGCTCGCCCCCGGGGGCGTCCTGCGTGGTCATGCCCATGGACCAGCGGCCGGGGAGCTGGATGTCGCCGGCATCGGGGGCGATATCACCGCTGATCAGCCTCAGCAGGGTCGATTTACCCGCGCCGTTACGCCCGACCAGCCCGATCCGGTGGTTGGGGTAGAGCGTCGCCGAACAGCCCGAAAGGATCGGCCGCCCGGCAATGCGGTAGGTCAGGTTCGAAATTGACAGCATGGCAGTGGTTTAGGGGGCGGGGCAGGGCAGGACAAGGGTGCCTTTCCCAATGAAGGCTGGACCTGCCCGCAAAAGCCGCTTACACGGCGGTGGAATCCACCCCTTCCACTCCATTTTGTTCAGGGAACCACCACCATGGGACGCACTTTTTCCATCATTAAACCCGACGCGACCAAGCGTAACCTCACTGGCGCGATCAATGCGATGATCGAGGGCGCGGGCCTGCGCATCGTCGCGCAGAAGCGCGTGCACATGACCCAGACCCAGGCCGAGCGCTTTTACGCGGTCCACGCCGAGCGGCCGTTCTTCGGCGAACTGGTCGAGTTCATGATGTCCGAGCCGGTCGTCGTGCAGGTGCTCGAGGGCGAGAACGCCGTTGCCCGCTACCGCGAAGTCATGGGCGCAACCAACCCAGCCGAAGCCGACGAAGGCACGATCCGCAAGGCTCACGCCCAGTCGATCGGCGAGAACTCCGTCCACGGCTCGGACTCCGATGAGAACGCGGCGCTGGAAATCGCACAGTGGTTCTCCGAGGCCGAAATCGTCGGCTAAGCCGCGCGCCGACGCGCACGAATACCAAAAGAAAAACGGCGCTGGGGCNTNCTGCCNCANCGCCGTTTCCGTTGGATTATGNCGGATGGTGCCTTACCGGCGTCGGCTCAGAGG